>NZ_JAVRFI010000003.1:0-477858 GCF_031845785.1 Streptomyces hesseae | reverse complement strand
CTTGATGGGGTAAGGCTCCCAGTAGACGACTGGGTTGATAGGCCAGGTGTGGAAGACCGGTAACGGTTGGAGCTGACTGGTACTAATAGGCCGAGGGCTTGTCCTCAGTTGCTCGCGTCCACTGTGTTTGTTCTGAAATAACGAACGGTGCTGGCCCTTTGTGGCTGGTCTGGTTGGAATTTCATAGTGTTTCGGTGGTCATAGCGTTAGGGAAACGCCCGGTTACATTCCGAACCCGGAAGCTAAGCCTTTCAGCGCCGATGGTACTGCAGGGGGGACCCTGTGGGAGAGTAGGACGCCGCCGAACTCCTTTTGGAGAAAGCCCTGGCAGGGGATACCTGCCGGGGCTTTCTTGCGTTTACGGACACCGATACCGTTGCCGCCATGAGCGGCCATGCACAGCTGATGTGGGATGAAGCGGTAACAGGTTATGACTTCGGCCCCGGGCACCCGATGGATCCCGTACGGCTCGCCCTGACCATGCGACTGGTCGAGGCGTTCGAGCTGGACCGGGCGGTCCGTGTCGTCTCCGCGCCGCCCGCCGGCGAGTCGACCCTCCGCCTGGTCCACCGCCCCGATTACATCGCCGCCGTCCGTGAGGCGTCGGCGGACCCCAAGGCCGCCGACATGTCCTATGGGCTCGGGACCGTGGACGACCCGGCGTTCGCCGGAATGCACGACGCCGCCGCGCTCATCGCCGGCCAGTCCGTGGGCGCCGCCGAGGCCGTGTGGGGCGGGGAGGTGTCGCACGCCGTGAACTTCGCCGGCGGGCTGCACCACGCCATGCCCGGCGCGGCATCCGGATTCTGCGTCTACAACGACGCGGCCCTCGCGATCGCCCGGCTGCTCGAGCTGGGTGCCGAGCGGGTGGCCTACGTGGATGTGGACGTCCATCACGGCGACGGCGTCCAGGCGGCCTTCTGGGAGGACCCCCGCGTCCTGACGATCTCCCTGCACGAGCACCCCCACACCCTCTTCCCGCGGACCGGCTGGCCGACGGAGACAGGGGCCCCGGACGCCGAGGGCAGTGCGGTGAACGTGGCGCTGCCGGCGGGCACGGGCGACGCCGGGTGGCTGCGGGCCTTCCACGCGGTCGTACCGGAGCTCCTGGCGGCCTTCCGGCCGCAGGTGCTGGTGACCCAGCACGGGGCCGATACCCACTTCGAGGACCCGCTGGCGCATCTCGCCGTCTCGCTCGACGCACAGCGCCATGTGGCCGCCGCCTGCCATGAGTTGGCGCATCGTCACGCCGACGGCCGCTGGGTGGCCCTGGGGGGCGGTGGGTACGCCGTGGCGGATGTGGTGCCGCGGTCGTGGACGCATCTGGTGGCCATCGCCGCCGACCGGCCGGTGGATCCCGCGTCGCCCGTGCCGGACCTGTGGCGGGGTGAAGTGTTTAGGCGCACGGGGCAGTTGGGGCCGCTGAGGATGACGGATGGCCGTGAGCCGGAGTGGCGGTCGTTCGCGGAGTCGGGGTACGACCCGGCCGACCGTCTGGACCAGGCGATCCTCGCGACCCGCAGGGCGGTGTTCCCGGCCCACGGGCTGCTGCCCTAGCCGCATCGCCCTCAGGAGCCACGTTGTCCCTGGGAGCCACGTCGTCGCCGGGAGTCGCGTCCTCCCCGGGAGCCGCGTCGTTCTCGGAAGCCACTCGGAAGCCACTTGGCCCCCGGCGGGCCCAACTCCCGTTAGCCCTCGCGTGGGACGCCTCCCCGAATCCTCACCCGCCGTCGTTCCCGTCCGCGACCATCGGGCTCGTGCTGACCCGTCACGCGCTCCGCGGCCATCTCCTCGCCACCCGGCTGGCGGGGACCGTCGCCACGTCCAGGGAGCGGAGCCTGAGCCGCTACCGGTTGTTCGCCGCCCGGGATCCACGGGTGCTGATCGGGTTGGAGCCTAAATCTGACTGGCGTTTCCCCGAGTTGTTGCAACTGATGGTCCAAAGGTGTGGTGTTTCAGCCGATCCCAAGCACACTTCCGGGCATGATGTGATCGATCCGGATCGCACGCTGATGGCACTCGATGCCTTCGCCGATCGGCTCGCGACGGCGGCCGCGTTGGGCGCTCCCGTGCTCCTGGGCACCGGTCACCCCCACCCGCTCCTGGGCTTCTACGCCGCGTTGGCCGCCGCCCTGTCGTCGGCGGGATGCGATGTCCTCACCCCGGCGCAGGGTCGAAGTGTCGACATAACGACCCGGTTCGGCGTACGCACCTACAACCTTCACTACGCCCAAGGAGTCGCGATGGTGCGCGAACCCGGCGCACGGGGTCGCGGAAGTGAGCCCGGCGCGCATACTCATTCACCTCTCCCGGTTCGTACCGCGCTCGACGCCGCGGCGGGGTCGGGCGGGCCGTTGCCGGCCCTGGTCATCGGGGACCACGGATGGGTCTGCGGGGCAGGTCAGCTGGGGATTGAGGCCATCGGGCTGGCGGACTCGGACGACCCCGCGCTGTTCGTCGGAGAGGCCGAGGGGCGAGTGTCCGTCGCCGTTCCGCTTGATGACACTGTGCGGTCTGATTACTACCGACCGCTTACTCGCTATGTACTCAATCGAGCGTGTCTGTCACAGTAGGCGGCCGATGGCTGCTCCTCTTCCCCACTCGCATCACCCGCCCCTAACCTGGGGAGTGAGCGCGCAGCGACGAGGAGTCACCGGAGGGGAAGCCGGTGCGCGTCATGTGCGGAAGGTTCAGGTGTGTGTCATGGCTGCTGGCGAAAGGCCTCTCAACGAGGTCGTGTTCCTTACCGTGGCTGAGGTGGCCGCGGTGATGCGAGTCTCCAAGATGACCGTGTACCGGCTGGTGCACAGCGGTCATCTGCCGGCGATCCGGGTGGGCAGGTCGTTCCGGGTCCCAGAACAAGCGGTGCACGAGTACCTCCGAGAGTCCTACGTGGGGGTGGAAACAGCCTGACGGAGGCCCTGGATTACGCTGATCGCCCGGTGCCGGGTAGGCTGGCCCGATGTAGGTCGTGTGGGCTCGGACGCCCCGCACCGAGTGAATCGATGTAAGCGAGGGTAGTCGTGGGCTCTGTTATCAAGAAGCGGCGCAAGCGGATGGCCAAGAAGAAGCACCGCAAGCTGCTCAAGCGCACGCGTGTTCAGCGTCGCAACAAGAAGTAAGCAGCGCCGCTGTGCTCGTCCCGCAGCCCTCCCACCGGTCACGGTGGGAGGGCTGCGGTGCGTTGCGGTGAGTAAAGCCTTCGCTACGGCTTGAAATGACGCCCGGCCCGACCGGCGGTCATCACAGTGCAACAACGACCCGCTACGGTGGCCGCGACAGGGCACCGCTCGTCTCTCCAGACGTGGGAAGGAAGGCACTGATCTTGGGCAAGGTCGTGCTCGTCACCGGAGTCGCACGGCAGCTGGGCGGAAGGTTCGTCCGCCGTATCCAGCGCGAGCCCGACGTCGACCGCGTCATCGGGGTGGACGCGGTGCCACCCGAGCACCATCTCGGCGGGGCCGATTTCCTACGGGCGGACATCCGCCACCCGACGATCGGCAGGGTCCTGGCGGAGCACTCCGTCGACACCGTCGTCCATATGGACGTCAACGGCACCCCGCTGGGCAAGCGCGGCAGCCGGGCCTCGGTCAAGGAGACCAACGTCATCGGCACCATGCAGCTGCTCGGTGCCTGCCAGAAGACCCCGTCCGTCAAACGGCTGGTGATCAAGTCCAGCACGAACGTGTACGGTTCCGCGCCCCGGGATCCCGCGGTCTTCACCGAGTCCACGCCGCCCAAGTCGCTGCCCAGCGGTGGCTTCGCCAAGGACGTCGTCGAGGTCGAGGGCTATGTCCGCGGCTTCGCCCGCCGCCGGCCGGACGTGGCCGTGTGCGTGCTGCGCTTCGCGAACGTCCTGGGGCCCTGTGCCGACTCGCCGCTGGCGGAGTACTTCTCGCTGCCCGTGCTGCCCACCGTGCTGGGCTTCGACCCCCGCCTCCAGTTCGTCCACGAGGACGACGCCATCGAGGTGCTCCGGATCGCCGCCGGGGAGCCCGCCAGGTCCACGCTCAACAGCGGCACGTTCAATATCGCCGGGGACGGCGTCCTGCTGCTCTCACAGGCCGCCAGGCGCCTCGGGCGCCCCACGCTCCCCTTCTTCCTGCCGACCGTCACCTGGGTCGGCTCCGCGCTGAGGTCGGTCGGCGCCCTGGACTTCTCGCCCGAGCAGGTCCGGCTCCTCACCCACGGCCGTGTCGTCGAGACCGCGCAGATGCGCGAGACCCTGGGCTTCCGCCCCCGGTACTCCACCCCGGAGGCCTTCGCGGACTTCGCCCGCAGTCGCGGCCCGGGTCTGCTGCCGCCCGAGACCCTCGCCCGTACCGTCGACCGGATCGCCGCGCTGATGCCTGCCGGCAGCGGCCAGAACTGAGGAGCGCACGCAGCATGGCCGATGCGAAGGTCATTCCGTTCGGCGAGGAGCCCCGGGCCAAGCGGCGGCCGGGCCGCACGGCCCGCGGCCGGACGAGCCGGGTGCCGGCGGCGCTCTCGCCCCTACCCGCCCAGCGGGAGGAGGAGCGGGCCCGCACCGGCCAGGAGGGCCGGCCGGAGCAGGCCGGGGACGGCGTCGCCGCCGGAGCCCCTGCCGGGGCGGGTGCCGGGGACGGCGGCTGGGAGCGGAAGCTGGCCCATGGCCTGAACTTCCTGCGCCGCCGGATCACCGGCGAGTACGAGGTCGACGATTTCGGCTACGACCAGGAGCTCACCGATCAGGTGATCCTCTCGCTGCTGCGGCCCTTCAAGGAGAAGTACTTCCGGGTCGAGGTGAAGGGCATCGAGAACATCCCGGAGAAGGGCGCGGCGCTGATCGTCGCCAACCACTCCGGCACCCTTCCCGTCGACGGCCTGATGCTCCAGGTCGCCGTGCACGACCACCACCCGGCCGGGCGGAACGTCCGGATGCTCGCCGCCGACCTGGTCTTCATGCTGCCGCTGATCAACGAGCTCTCCCGGAAGCTCGGCCACACCCTCGCCTGCGCCGAGGACGCCCAGACGCTGCTGGAGCGTGGCGAGGTGGTGGGGGTGATGCCGGAGGGCTTCAAGGGGATCGGGAAGCCGTTCTCCGAGCGGTACAAGCTCCAGCGCTTCGGGCGAGGCGGCTTCGTCCAGACGGCACTGCGTGCCGGGGCGCCCATCGTGCCCTGCTCGATCGTCGGGGCCGAGGAGATCTATCCGATGCTCGGCAACTCCAAGACGGTCGCGCGGCTGCTGGGCATCCCGTACTTCCCGCTCACGCCGTCCTGGCCCTGGATGGGGCCGCTGGGGCTGGTGCCGCTGCCCACGAAGTGGACGATCCAGTTCGGCGAGCCCATTCCCACGGACGGCTATCCGGCGGAGGCCGCGGACGACCCGATGCTGATGTTCAACCTCACGGACCAGGTCCGGGAAACGATTCAGCACACGCTTTACAAGCTGCTTGTGCAAAGGCGGTCGGTGTTCTTCTGAGCTCGGAAAGCTCTGAAGAACACCGACCGCCGATGAGGGTTACCTGCTGGCGCGGGTTACTTGTCGTCCTCCCCGTGGAGGCCGAGCCCCGGGAGGATGTTCGGCAGCAGCGGGGGGATGGTGATGTCGGGCTGCTTGGACGGCTTGCCGTCCTTGCCGTGGGCCGACCGGTCCGCGCCCGATCCGTCCGTGCCGGACGGCGGCTGGAGCAGACCCGTACCGCCCAGCAGGCCCTCGTGCTCGTCCCGGCCGCTGGGGGAGGACTGGGCGGGCTTGCCGCTGGGGCGCTTGCCGTCGGCCGTGGCGGGGGCCTTGGGACTCGGCGCGGGGCTGTCCTGCCCACTACCGCTGCCGGAGGAGCCCTGGCGGGCGGCCCCGGACGGGCCCGCGGCGCCGCCGTGCTTCTCATGGAGCAGCCCGCGCAGCGGCTCGACCTCATCGTCTATGGCGTTGAACACCGAGGAGACGCCGTCCCCGACGTCGGCGAGCTGGACGGGCAGCCGCTCGCGCAGCCGGCTCCAGCCCTCGCGGTGCGAGGCGGTGAACGAGGAGAGCCGCTGGATCGCGCCCAGCGAGCCGTCGCGCTGGTAGGCGTCGTGCAGCAGCCGGTGGCCCTCGGAGGCGTCGTGCTGCATCCCGGCCAGGGTGCGGCGGATCTCCGTCAGCGACTCGTGATCGAGCCGGCCTGAGCGGCCACGCTCCATCAGCCGGTTGGCCTCCTGGAGCCGCGTCGACGCCTGGTCGAGGAAGAGCCCGCCCCGGGCGGAGTCGTCGTCGGCCATGCCGAGCCGGAGGTCCTCCATTCCGCGCTTGAGCCCGTACAGCGTGTCGCCGGGCAGGGCGCCGGCGCTCGCCGCGGCCACACCGCCGAAGGCTCCCGCCGCCACGCCGACCGTGAGACCGCCTGCGGCGAGCCCCTTGGACCAGCGGGAGCGCGGCCTGAGCCGGCTCAGCGCCCGGTGGGCACCCCGCCCGGAGCGCTGCGCCGGAACGGCGCCGCCCCCGGCGAACTGGGCTTCCATGGCGGCGATCAGCTGCGCCCGTTGAACGGTTTTGACCTCGGCGTCCAGCTCGGGGGCCGGCAGTGCGCCGAGGCCGCCCGTCAGCGTCAACAGCCTTGTCTGCTCGGTGTCTTCCAGTGATGGGCCGGACTGTGTGGCCGCAGCACCCTGGACTTCCTGGTCCTCCAGGGCCTGGGCGAAGGCGTTCGCCCGCCGGTGCGCCGATACATTCGCGATCACAGGCGGCACCTCCTCTCGTCATGACGGTCGACTCCCCGGGGCACCTGAAGGGTTGCACGCCGTGAACGCATCCACTCGATTGAGTGAGTGAATACGGTCACGAAGCGCCTTGGGGAAGTCTGCATCCCGGACAACGAGTGGCGCGGCAGTCGGGTTACGCGGCCGGAGCGAGGTGGCCGCCGGTGAGTGAATCCAGGCATCGGGTCGGTGAAAGGTCCGGTGGGGTCAGCGGGCGTCGTCCGGGAGAAGCCGGGCGAGGGTGCGCACGGCCCGGTACTGGAGTGTCTTGATCGCGCCCTCGTTCTTCCCCATCACCCGGGCGGTCTCGGCGACCGAGAGGCCCTGGAGGAAGCGGAGGGTGACGCATTCCTGCTGCTGTGGATTGAGCTTGCGCACCGCCTCCAACAGGGCGGCGTTGGAAAGGGATTCGAGGACGGAGTCCTCCGGGCTGCGCTCGACCTCATTGGCGTCGAGCATCTCGCCGGTGGTCACCTCCAGCCGGAAGCGCGACGACTTGAAGTGGTCCGCGACCAGATTGCGGGCGATGGTCACCAGCCAGGCGCCGAAGTCGCGGCCCTGCCAGGTGAACGTGCCGATGCGGCGCAGGGCGCGCAGGAAGGTCTCGCTGGTCAGGTCCTCGGCCGTGGCCCGGCCGCCGACGCGGTAGTAGATGTAGCGGTAGACGGTGTCGGCGTACTGGTCGTAGAGCCGGCCGAAGGCCTCGGCCTCGCCGGCCTGGGCACGCTCGACCAGGTCGAGCATCCGGGCGCTGTCGCTGTCGGCGCTGGGGCGGCGGGGGGCGGTGGACGTGGCGGTGGCGGCTCCTCGGCGGGTTCGTCTGCCGACGGCGGCGCCGCTCTCGGCGAGGGCGTAGCAGGGGCCGGCATGGCCGCCCACCGCTGCGGGGGCGAGCGTGGCGAAGGCGGGGACGGCGTACGCGGTGGGGACGAAGACGCGCAGACGGTCGAGGACCGCTGCGCGCAGCGTAGCCAGGCCCGAGGCGTCAACCCCGACGTGTGGGTACACGGGACTCCCAGAGGCAGAGCTTCCATCACGTGCAGTGCGGGACCGTTCACTCGTCGTAGGGACAAGCGGGTACCGGATTGCGTCTGAGGAGAATAACCCTTCGTACAGGCAGCGCTACACCGAGTTGCCTAAATCATCGTTTCCGTTCGATCTTCTTACGGTTCATGGCCGATCAAATATCGAACTACAAACGGGAGTTGACCGGAATTGGCGAGAGTGTGGCCGATTGGGCAGCGTGTTGTGGCAATCCGGACACGCAAGGACTGCCGGGGGCCATGTGGGGGTATGACAAAAGGATTGCCTGTGCGATCAAGGCGGTTACGGGCAGTGGCGAGGAGGCGCGCCGGAACGTCGCCCGTACCGGTGATGGGGGCCCACTCCGCGGTGGGCGGACGAATGAGGACGCCGGACCCGGAATCCGGGCCCGGCGTCGCACTGATCGTTCAGGGGTGGTTCAGCGGCGGCGGCGGTGCAGCGCGATGCCGGCGGCCGCGCCGCCCGCGAGCGCGCCGAGGCCCGCCGCGGCGGGGATGCCGATCTTGGCGGCCTTGCGGCCCGTCCGGTAGTCGCGCAGCCGCCAGCCGTGCTCGCGCGCGTGCTTGCGCAGCCGGCCGTCGGGGTTGACCGCGTAGGGGTGGCCGACGAGCGAGAGCATCGGGATGTCGTTGGCCGAGTCGCTGTAGGCGGCGCAGTGGGTCAGGTCCAGGCCCTCGGCGGCGGCCAGGGCGCGGACGGCCTCCGCCTTGGCGGGGCCGTGCAGCAGCTCGCCGACCAGCTTGCCCGTGTAGACGCCGCCGACCGACTCGGCGACCGTGCCCAGCGCGCCGGTCAGGCCCAGCCGACGCGCGACGATCGTCGCGGTCTCGACGGGGGCGGCGGTGACCAGCCACACCTTCTGGCCCGCGTCCAGGTGCGCCTGGGCGAGGGCGCGGGTACCGGGCCAGATGCGCTCGGCCATGTACTCGTCGTAGATCTCCTCGCCGATGGTCATCAGCTCGGAGACGCGGTGGCCCTTCACGATCGACAGGACGCTGTCGCGGGCCTCCTGTACGTGCTCGGGGTCCTCGATGCCGGCGAGCCGGAACCAGGTCTGCTGCCAGGCGAAGCGCGCGAGCTCGCGCTTGCCGAAGAACTGCCGCTTGTAGAGGCCCCGGCCGAAATGGAACATGGCGGCGCCCTGCATGACCGTATTGTCCAGGTCGAAGAACGCGGCGGCCTTCTCGTCGCCCACGACGGGGAAGTCGGGCTCGGGCTCCGGAGGCGCGGCCGGGCCCCCGGCCAGGGCTTCTTCGTTCTCCTGGGCGGACTTGCGGGCTGCCTCCGCCGCCGCCTCGCCGGCCAGCACGCTGCGTGCGGTGGCGGAACGCCTGCGGTAAGTGAGCCATCCGAGTGCGGCCATGCCGCGAGCATAGCCAGTTTGTTCGGGGTAACCGGAGTCCCCTCCGCCGTGATGGCGTGAACTCTGCGCGTCGGGCCGGTGACCCAGCGGGTGGCCGCCCTGGTCGCCGGGGTTCGCGGGGCGGTGCGAGGGGGTGCGGTCAGGCGCCGAGAGCCTTGCGCAGCCGGTCCGGGTTCACCCGCCAGAAGTCGTGCTGGGCGCCGTCGACGAGGATCACCGGGATCTGCTCCCAGTACTTGCGGTGGAGCTCCTCGTCCTCCGTGATGTCCTTCTTCTCCCAGCGGGCGCCCAGCTCGCCGCAGATCTCGGCGATCACGGCCTCGGCGTCGTCGCACAGGTGGCAGCCGGGCTTGCCGATCAGCGTGACGACGCAGTCGGCCGGGTTCTTGCGGGCGCCGCGGCGCAGGAGCGGACTCATGCCGGACATTCTGGCAGCCGCGGGCGGACGCCGGAGCGAGCTCCCGCGCGGCTGGAATGGATGCCTGAGTCGACTACCATCGTGGGCGATTTATTGGTGTCCGGGAGGAAACAGCCCCCCCGGGAGGCAGTGGCACAGTAAGGAGTGGGCGGCCATGACCCCGTCGACCCGCTCCTGGTGCGCGAGTGGCCTGAGTGGCAGTCGTGGTGCCAACGTCCATGGTTCCCGCCTTGACGGGAATCACCGCGTGACACCCATCACTTTGGCCGGGCAAATCGGACACCATCTTTGTGCACGCGTTCACAAAGGCATAGCCTGCGTTCAACAGGGCGGTTCTGGGACAAGGCGCTGCCCGCAGCCCCGCTCTACCCGCAGGAGCACCGTGGCAACTGGCCGAACTCACCGACCGGCGACCCGAAGCCGAGGGATCCCCGAGGCCACCGTCGCCCGGCTACCGCTGTATCTGCGCGCGCTGACCGCGCTCTCCGAGCGCTCGGTCCCCACGGTCTCCTCCGAGGAGCTGGCCGCCGCAGCCGGCGTCAACTCCGCCAAGCTGCGCAAGGACTTCAGCTACCTCGGCTCGTACGGCACCCGCGGCGTGGGCTACGACGTGGAATACCTCGTCTACCAGATCTCCCGCGAGCTCGGCCTCACCCAGGACTGGCCGGTCGTCATCGTCGGCATCGGAAACCTCGGCGCGGCCCTCGCCAACTACGGCGGCTTCGCCTCCCGCGGCTTCCGCGTCGCGGCCCTGATCGACGCCGACCCCGCGATGGCCGGCAAGCCGGTCGCCGGGCTGCCCGTGCGGCACACCGACGAACTCGAGTCGATCATCCGCGACAACGGCGTCTCCATCGGCGTCATCGCGACCCCCGCCGGCGCCGCCCAGCAGGTCTGCGACCGGCTCGTCGCCGCCGGGGTCACCTCGATCCTCAACTTCGCGCCGACCGTGCTCTCCGTGCCCGACGGCGTGGACGTGCGCAAGGTCGACCTCTCCATCGAGCTCCAGATCCTCGCCTTCCACGAGCAGCGCAAGGCCGGCGAGGAGAGCGGCCCGGCGGCCGCCGCGGCGTCCCGTACCGGCGCGCCCGCGCGTACGGCCCCGGTCGCGGGCAGCGGAAAGGGACCGGAGGGGGACGTCCCCGCCGTGATGCCGGCATGAGTCTCCTGGTCGTAGGCCTCAGCCACCGCAGCGCACCCGTGAGCGTGCTCGAGCGGGCCGCCCTCGTGCGCGAGACGCAGGCCCGTCTCGCGCACGACGCGCTGGCCGCCGAGCCCGCCACCGAGGCGGCGGTCCTGGCCACCTGCAACCGCATCGAGCTCTACGCCGACGTGGACAAGTTCCACGCCGGTGTGGCCGAGCTGTCCACGCTGCTCGCCCGGCACTCGGGCGTCGGCCTGGAGGAGCTCACTCCGTATCTCTATGTGCACTACGAGGACCGGGCCGTCCACCACCTCTTCTCGGTGGCCTGCGGGCTGGACTCGATGGTCGTCGGCGAGGGCCAGATCCTCGGCCAGATCAAGGACGCCCTCGCCCTCGGCCAGGAGCTCCACACCGCCGGCCGGCTGCTGAACGACCTGTTCCAGCAGGCCCTGCGGGTCGGCAAGCGCGCCCACAGCGAGACCGGCATCGACAAGGCCGGCCAGTCCCTGGTCACCTTCGGCCTCGAACAGCTCGCGGACGGCACCCCCGTCACCGAGTGGGCCGCGGACAAGCGAGCCCTGGTCATCGGCGCGGGCTCCATGTCCTCGCTCGCGGCGGCGACCCTCGCGCGCGCGGGCGTCGCCCACATCGCCGTCGCCAACCGCACCCTGGAGCGGGCCGAACGGCTCGCGCGGATCCTCACCGAGCCCGGCGCCCCCGGCGCGGTGACGGCCACGGCGGTGGAGATGACCGCCGTGCCCGCCGAGCTGCCGCTCGCCGACATCGTGGTGTCGTGCACGGGCGCCACAGGCCTGGTGCTGACGGCCGACGTCATCCGGGCCGCCCTCGCCGTCCGCGACGGCGCGGCCCTGGCCCTGCTCGACCTCGCCATGCCCCGCGACATCGACGCCGCCGTCCACCGCCTGGAAGGCGCCCGGCTCGTCGACATCGAGACCCTGGCCGAGGCCTCCGCCGACGCCCCCATGGCCGCCGACGTCGACCAGGTGCGCACCATCGTCTCCGACGAGGTCGCCGCCTTCGGCGCCGCCCAGCGCGCCGCGCACATCACCCCCACCGTGGTGGCCCTGCGCACCATGGCCGCCGACGTCGTGGCCGGGGAGATGGCCCGGCTCAACGGCCGGCTGCCCGGCCTCGACGACAAACAGCGCGCGGAGATCACCCAGACCGTGCGCCGCGTCGTCGACAAGCTCCTGCACGCGCCCACCGTCCGGGTCAAGGAACTCGCCTCGACCCCCGGCGGCGCGGGCTACGCCGACGCCCTGCGGGAGCTCTTCGACCTCGACCCGCAGGCGGTCGCGGCCGTCAGCAAGGCGGACCCCCAACACGGTCGCCCCAACACAGCACGGGAGTCGGCATGAACGACACCACCGCCACGGCGCCCCTGCGACTGGGCACCCGGCGCAGCAAGCTGGCCATGGCCCAGTCCGGGATGGTGGCCGAGTCCGTACGACAGCTCACCGGCCGTCCGGTCGAGCTCGTGGAGATCACCACCTACGGTGACGTCTCGCGCGAGGCCCTCGCGCAGATCGGTGGCACCGGCGTCTTCGTCTCCGCGCTGCGCGACGCGCTGCTCGCGGGCGAGATCGACTTCGCCGTCCACTCGCTGAAGGACCTGCCGACCAGCCAGCCGGACGACCTCGCCCTCGCCGCGATCCCGCTCCGCGAGGACCCGCGCGACGTGCTCGTCGCCCGCGACGGGCTGACCTTCGAGACCCTCCCCGAGGGCGCGAGGATCGGAACGGGTTCGCCCCGCCGCATGGCCCAGCTCAACGCCTGGGCCCACGCGCTGGGCCGCCGCATCGAGACCGTGCCGATCCGCGGCAACATCGACACCCGCATCGGCTTCGTCACCGGAGGCGAGCTGGACGCCGTCGTGCTGGCCGCCGCCGGGCTCAACCGGATCGGCCGGATCGACGAGGCGACCCAGTTCCTCTCGTCCGACACAGTTTTGCCCGCCCCCGGCCAGGGGGCCCTGGCGATCGAGTGCGCCATGACCAACGCACCGCTCGCCGCCACGCTCGCCGAGCTCGACGATCCGCGCACGCGGCTCGCCGTCACCGCCGAGCGGTCCCTGCTCGCCGCGCTGGAGGCCGGATGCAGCGCACCTGTGGGTGCGCTGGCCGATTTCCAGGGCGACGACCGGGCTGTCACCGAAATGCGCCTGCGCGGCGTCGTCGGCACGACCGACGGTTCCACGCTGGTGCAGCTGTCCACCACCGGTCCCGTACCCGCGTCCGACGAGGACGCCCTTGCACTCGGCCGCGCTCTCGCAGCCGAGATGCTCGACAAGGGTGCGGCCGGTCTTATGGGGGAGCGAGCACTTTGAACCCCACCGCCCCGAACCATTCCGCGCACGGGCACGTCACCTTCCTCGGTGCCGGCCCCGGTGACCCGGGTCTGCTGACGTTGCGTGCCGTGGAGGCGCTGGCGGCCGCGGACGTCCTGATCGCCGATCCGCAGGTGCTCGACGTGGTGCGTACGCACGCCCGCAGCACCGTGGACACGCCTGTCCAGACGGTGACCGACGAGGCGTCAAAAACCGCTGACGTCTCCGTTCTCAGGGACACCGCCAATCTTGTCATGTCGGCCGCGCGCGGCGGCAAGCGGGTCGTCCGTGCGGTGCTCGGCGACCCCGGCCTCGACGGCTACGCCGCCGAGGAGATGCTGGCCTGCGCCGCCGAGGGCATCACCTTCGAGGTCGTGCCCGGCGTCGCCACCGCCGTCGGCGTGCCCGCCTACGCCGGCGTGCCGCTGCGCGACGGCCGGGGCGGTGACGTCCGCTTCGTGGACGCCCGTACCGCCGGCGCCACCTGCTGGGCCGAGGTCGGCGCGAGCCAGGTGACGGCGGTGGTCTCCACCACCCTCGACTGCGTCGTCGCCACCGCCGGCGAGCTCGTGGCCGCAGGCCGCAAGCCCGACACCCCGCTGAGCGTCACCGTCGCCGGCACCACCACCCGCCAGCGCACCTGGACGGCCACCCTCGGCACCCTTCAGCAGACGCTGAAGGCCGCCAAGGTGCTGCCCACGGCCGACGGCGCCCAGCCCGTCATAGCCGTGGTCGGCGAGCGCAGCGCTGCCGAGCAGCGCGACCGGCTGTCGTGGTTCGAGTCCAAGCCGCTCTTCGGCTGGAACGTGCTCGTCCCGCGCACCAAGGAGCAGGCCGCCTCGCTCTCCGACCAGCTGCGCTCCTACGGCGCCGTGCCCAGCGAGGTCCCGACCATCGCGGTCGAGCCCCCGCGCACCCCGCAGCAGATGGAACGCGCGGTCAAGGGCCTGGTCACCGGCCGCTACGAGTGGATCGCCTTCACTTCCGTCAACGCCGTCAAGGCCGTTCGGGAGAAGTTCGAGGAGTACGGCCTCGACGCGCGTGCCTTCGCCGGCATCAAGGTCGCGGCCGTCGGCGAGCAGACCGCCAAGTCCCTGATCGAGTTCGGCGTCAAGCCGGACCTGGTGCCCAGCGGCGAGCAGTCGGCAGCCGGTCTGCTGGAGGACTGGCCGCCCTACGACCCGGTCTTCGACCCGATCGACCGTGTCTTCCTGCCCCGCGCCGACATCGCCACCGAGACCCTGGTGGCCGGCCTGATCGAGCTGGGCTGGGAGGTCGACGACGTCACGGCCTACCGGACCGTACGGGCCTCGCCGCCGCCGGCCGAGACCCGCGAGGCGATCAAGGGCGGCGGTTTCGACGCCGTGCTGTTCACCTCGTCCTCCACCGTGCGGAACCTCGTCGGCATCGCCGGCAAGCCGCACAATGTCACCGTCATCGCCTGCATCGGCCCGGCCACCGCGAAGACCGCGGAGGAACACGGCCTGCGGGTGGACGTGCTGTCGCCCGAGCCCTCGGTGCACAAACTGGCCGAGGCGCTCGCGGAGTTCGGCGCGGCCCGGCGCGACGCGGCCCTGGAGGCCGGCGACCCGGTCACCCGCCCGAGCGAGCGGCGGCCCGGATCGCGCAGAAGGGCACGGAGTTGAGCACCACGTACGGCACTTTCCCGGGGTCCCGGCCCCGGCGGCTCCGCACCACCCCGGCCATGCGCCGGATGGTCGCGGAGCACCGGCTGCACCCGTCCGACCTGATCCTTCCCGCCTTTGTGCGGGAAGGCGCGGCCGAACCGGTGCCGATCTCGGCCATGCCCGGGGTCGTCCAGCACACCCGCGACACCCTCCGCAAGGCCGCCGTCGAGGCGCTGGAGGCGGGCGTCGCCGGGATCATGCTCTTCGGCGTGCCCGAGGAGGCCAAGAAGGACGGTCTCGGCACCGCCGGCACCGACCCCGACGGCATCCTCCAGGTCGCCATCCGCGATGTGAAGGCCGAGGTCGGCGACGAGCTCGTCATCATGTCCGACCTCTGCCTGGACGAGTACACCGACCACGGCCACTGCGGCGTCCTCGACGCCGACGGCCGCGTCGACAACGACGCCACCCTCGAGCGCTACGCCGAGATGGCCCAGGTCCAGGCCGACGCCGGCGTCCATGTCGTGGGCCCCAGCGGGATGATGGACGGTCAGGTCGGCGTCGTCCGCGACGCCCTCGACCAGACCGGCCACGAGGACGTGTCGATCCTCGCCTACACCGCCAAGTACGCGTCCGCGTTCTACGGACCGTTCCGCGAGGCCGTCGGCTCCTCCCTCCAGGGCGACCGCAAGACCTACCAGCAGGACCCGGCCAACCTCCGCGAGTCGATGCGCGAGCTCGAGCTCGACCTCGCCGAGGGCGCCGACATGGTCATGGTCAAGCCCGCCCTGCCCTACCTCGACGTCCTCGCCAAGGTCGCCGAGAGCGTCGACGTGCCCGTCGCCGCCTACCAGATCTCCGGCGAGTACGCGATGGTCGAGGCCGCCGCCGCCAACGGCTGGATCGACCGCGACCGCGCCATCATGGAGACCCTCACCGGCATCAAGCGCGCCGGCGCGAACATGATTCTCACGTACTGGGCCACGGAGGTCGCGCGGCAGCTCTAGCCGCCCCCACCCCGCCCGTCACACAGCGCGATGGCGGCGTTCCCCGGCCGATATGGCCCCGGAACGCCGCCATCGTCGTACCCGGCCTGCGAAGCCCTCGCCCCTGCGTCACATTTGCGCAGCTCACGCGAGAGGAGGCGCATAGTTCACGATCGTCACCCACACAGGTCGAGTCTTGGCGAAATGACGGAGCCGCGGCGTACGCGCTCGGACCATGACTACCGTGTGTGTCAGGTCGCTTACCCCGGCGCTTATCGCGGCGGGCATCCCCCGGAGGCGTGCATGAGCCATGACCCCGAACTCACGGACGACTGGGAGTACACGCTTCAGGTCCCCTCGGACCCCATGGCGCCGTGCATCGCGCGCCGCACGCTGCGCACCATCTTTGAGGAACACGGATTCCTGGAACTCGCCGATACCGCCGAGCTCCTCACCTCGGAGCTGGTCACCAACGCCTACCGCTACTCCGACGGACCCGCGTCCGTACGCGTCAAACGGGAGGGCGACCGCGTCAGGGTCGCCGTCTGGGACACCAACCCCCGCCTCCCCGCCCTCGACGGCGTCACCCTGCCCGACGCCGAGAACAGCGCCGAGCAGGGCCGCGGACTGGGCCTGGTGCAGTGGTGCGCCGACAGCTGGGGCGGTTTCGCCCTGCGCGACCAGCCACAAGGGCTGGTCGGCAAGCTGATCTGGTTCGAGCTCGGGGCCGACGCGGGGTGAGCGCTAGAGGCGCTCGGGGGTACGGATGCCGAGCAGGGCCATGCCCTGGTGGAGCGTACGGGCGGTCAGGCCGCACAGGAAGAGACGGTTCTCCACCGCCTCCGCGCTCTCCGCCTTGAGCACCGGGCACTGGTCGTAGAAGGTCGTGTACAGCGAGGCCAGCTGGTACAGGTACCCGGCCAGCTTGTGCGGCGCGTACTCCCCGGCCGCCTCCGCCACCGTCGCCGCGAACTGGTCCAGGTGCAGACCCAGGGCGCGCTCCGCCGGAGCCAGCGCGAGCTCCGGGTGCGCGACCGGGCCCGCCTCGCCCGCCTTGCGCAGGATCGACTGGATACGGGCGTACGCGTACTGGAGGTACACGGAGGTGTCGCCGTTGAGGGACACCATCTGGTCCAGGTCGAACTTGTAGTCGCGGGCCGCCGAGGTCGACAGGTCCGCGTACTTCACGGCGCCGATGCCCACCTGGGCGGCACGCTCGGCGATCTCCTCCTCGGACAGGTCCCGGGCCTTCTCCCGGACCACGGCGCCCGCCCGCTCGATCGCCTCGTCCAGCAGGTCCACCAGACGGACCGTCTCGCCCTCACGGGTCTTGAACGGCTTGCCGTCCTTGCCCAGCACCGTGCCGAAGCCCAGCTGGACCGCCGCGGTCCCCTCCGTCAGCCAGCCGGCCCGGCGGGCGGTCTCGAAGACCATCTTGAAGTGCAGCGACTGCCGGGAGTCCACCACGTACAGCAGCGTGTCGGCCTTGAGGTTGAAGACGCGGTCACGGATCGCGGACAGGTCCGTCGCCGCGTAGCCGAAGCCACCGTCGGACTTCTGCACGATCAGCGGCACCGGATTGCCCTCCGGGCCCTTCACGTCGTCGAAGAACACGCACAGCGCGCCCTCGGAGCGGACGGCGACGCCCGACTCCTCCAGCATCCGGCACGTCTCGGCGAGCATGTCGTTGTAACCGGACTCGCCGACGATGTCCTCGTCGCGGATCTCCACGTCCAGCTTGTCGAAGACCGAGTAGAAGTAGATCTTCGACTCGTCGACGAACTTCTGCCACAGGGCGAGCGTCTCCTCGTCCCCGGCCTGGAGGTCCACCACCCGGCGACGGGCCCGCGCCTTGAACTCCTCGTCCGAGTCGAACAGCGCGCGCGAGGCCTTGTACAGCCGGTTGAGGTTGGACATGGCCTCCTCACCGGAGACCGCGTCCTCACCCTCGGCCTTGTGGTCCAGCTCGTGCGGGTGCTCGATCAGGAACTGGATGAGCATGCCGAACTGCGTGCCCCAGTCACCGATGTGGTGGCGGCTGACCACCTTCTCGCCGGTGAACTCCAGAAGCCGGACGACCGAATTGCCGATCACCGTGTTCCGCAGATGACCGACGTGCATCTCCTTGGCCACGTTCGGCTGCGCCCAGTCGACCACCGTGGTGCCCGGACGCTCCTTGAACGGCACGCCCAGCCGGTCGTCCGCCGCACGGGCCGCCAGCGTCCGCGTGATCGCCCCGTCGGCCACCGTGATGTTGAGGAAGCCCGGGCCCGAGACCTCGACGTCCTTGATCACATCACCGGCCGGCAGGCCCTCGACGACCTTCGCCGCCAGCTCGCGCGGATTTCCCTTGAGCTTCTTCGCCAGCGCCAGCATGCCGTTGGCCTGGAAGTCCGCCCGGTCGCTTCGTCGCAGCAGCGGATCGACGACACCGGCCTCCGGCACAGCGGCCGAGAGGGCGTCCGTGATGCGCTGGTCGAGCGTGGAAGCGAGCGAGGGAACCGAAGCCATGGGATGGGAGCCATTCCGGTAGGCGGCATTTTTCGACCCCCCGAGTATCCCACGCGCTATCACAGGCCCCCACGGAATTCGCCCGCCCCCGGGCAACCCGTCCGCCATCCCGGTCGTCTGGGACAATGGCCCTGCCAGGACCGTATGGAAGGAAGTGCCGTGGCTCAGGCTCAGAGCACCGAGGCCGACTGGGTCTCCCGTTTCGCCGACGAGGTCATCGCCGAAGGCGAGCGCCGCGCCCCCGGCAAACCCATTGTCGTAGCCTCCGGCCTGTCGCCCTCCGGCCCGATCCACCTCGGCAACCTCCGCGAGGTCATGACCCCGCACCTGGTCGCCGACGAGATCCGCCGCCGCGGCCACGAGTGCCACCACGTCCTCTCCTGGGACGACTACGACCGCTACCGCAAGGTCCCCGCCGGCGTCGACCCGTCCTGGGCCGAGCACATCGGCAAGCCGCTGACCGCCGTCCCGGCGCCCCCCGGCAGCCCCTACGGCAGCTGGGCCGAGCACTTCAAGGCCGCCATGATCGAGGCCCTGGACGAGCTGGGCATCGAGTACCGCGGAATCAGCCAGACCGAGCAGTACACCTCCGGCGCCTACCGCGAGCAGATCCTGCACGCGATGAAGCACCGCGGCGACATCGACGCGATCCTCGCCCAGTACCGCACCAAGGCCAAGCCCGGTGCGAAGAAGCAGCAGAAGCCCGTCGACGAGGCCGAGCTGGAGGCCGCCGAGGGCTCCGGCGCCGCGGCCGAGGACGACGGCAGCGCGGGCGACGCGGGCTACTTCCCGTACAAGCCGTACTGCACCGCCTGCAACAAGGACCTCACCACGGTCACGGCGTACGACGACGAGACCACCGAGCTCGCCTACACCTGCACCGCCTGCGGCCACGCCGAGACCGCCCTCCTCAAGGAGTTCGACCACGGCAAGCTGGTCTGGAAGGTCGACTGGCCCATGCGCTGGGCCTACGAGGGCGTGATCTTCGAGCCCTCCGGCGTCGACCACTCCTCGCCCGGCTCGTCCTTCCAGGTCGGCGGCCAGATCGTCGGCCCGATCTTCGGCGGCGAACAGCCCATCGGCCCCATGTACGCCTTCGTCGGCATCAGCGGCATGGCCAAGATGTCCTCCTCGAAGGGCGGCGTCCCCACCCCCGGCGACGCCCTCCAGATCATGGAGGCCCCGCTGCTGCGCTGGCTCTACGCCCGCCGCAGGCCCAACCAGTCCTTCAAGATCGCCTTCGACCAGGAGATCCAGCGGCTCTACGACGAGTGGGACAAGCTCTGCGGCAAGGTCGCCGACGGCACCGTCCTGCCCGCCGACGCCGCCGCCCACAGCCGCGCCGTCCGCACGGCCGCCGGTGACCTGCCCGCCACCCCGCGCCCGCTGCCCTACCGCACGCTGGCCTCGGTCGTCGACATCACCGCCGGCCACGACGAGCAGACCCTGCGCATCCTCAGCGACCTCGACCCCGAGAACCCGGTCACGTCGCTGGAGGAGACCCGCCCGCGCCTCGACAAGGCCGAGCACTGGATCAACACCCAGGTCCCCGCCGAGTCCCGCACCGTCGTGCGCACCGAGCCCGACCACGAGACCCTCGCCGGCCTCGACGAGCAGTCCCGCGCCTCGCTGCGGCTGCTCCTCGACGGCCTGGACGAGCACTGGTCCCTGGACGGCCTGACCACGCTGGTCTACGGCGTGCCCAAGGTCCTCGCGGGCCTTGAGCCCGACGCCAAGCCCACGCCGGAGCTCAAGGTCGCGCAGCGCGAGTTCTTCGCCCTGCTCTACCAGCTCCTCGTCGGCCGCGACACCGGCCCGCGCCTGCCCACGCTGCTGCTCGCGGTCGGGGCGGACCGGGTGCGCAAGCTGCTGGCGGCGTAGCCCGTACGTACGGAAGGGCCCCGGCCCGGTGACCTGATCGTCACCGGGCCGGGGCCCTTTTCCGTACCTGGACCTACTTGTTCGCCGTGGCGACCGCCGTCACGACTTCCTTCGTCGCCTCCTGGCCGTCCTTGCTCAGCGCGTCGGCGTCCGGCGTCTTCGCGCCCTGGAGCCCCGCGCCGCTGTACTTGACCGTGATCACGACATTCGCCGTGCGGGCCACGACGGTCTCGTTCTTGTGGTCGTTGTCGTCCTTCTTCGTGGTCGTGCTCACCACGCTGGCCTCGTCGCCGATGCCCGACGCCTTGTCCGTCTTGGCGTCCTTGGCGCCGTCCGCGGTGGTGGCCACCGAGACCTGCTTCGCCACGAAGTCCTGCGCCCGCTTCTCGCCCGTGCCCAGCGTCGGGTCGGAGGCGAACCGCTTGAGGGAGACGGTCAGCGTACGGAACTGGAGGTCCTTGACGTCCTCGTCGTTCAGGCCGCTCCAGAAGCAGCTCGCCGAGTCGTTGGTGTCGCTGGAGGGGAGGGCCTTGCCCTCCTTCTTCTCGGCCTTGGGCACCAGCTTGTCGATGGTCTTCTCGGAGAGCGTCTTGCACACCTCCGGCAGCTTGCCGAACGTCGCCGCCTTCACGGAGGGGGCGGCGCTCGGGGTGGCCGGGGCGGAGGGCTTGCCCGACTCCTTCTTCTGGGACCCCGAGTCGGAGTCCGAGCAGCCGGTGGCGACGAGCATCACCGGTACTGCGGCGCAGGCGAGGATTCGGGCGAGTCGCGGGGCTGTGGGTCGGTGCATGGGTCCTTCGCTCATTCGTGTCGGTGACGCGGGGCGGTGCGGGAGCGGGTGCGGGGGCTCGGGGGCTTGCCTACGGGCACGGTACGCGGCCCGCACGCGGCTGCCACGCCGAAACGCGCCCCCTTGGTTCCCCCAGGTGGTTCCCTCAGTTCCCGAAGTGGCCCGCGTCGAGTTCACGGGCGAGGCCGTGGGCCTTGCCCTGGAGGTCCAGGCTGCTGGGGATGTGGAGGGCGTCCGTCGTCCACTGGTCGTAGGCGATGGTGACCAGCACGTTCGAGGACCGGAAGACCACCTTCACATCGCGGTGCACCCCCGAGCCCGTCGTCGCCAGCTTGTCGTCGACGAAGGCGTCGTCCCCCAGGTCGTCGAGGACGCGCGGGGCCAGCTTGGGGTCGGCGGAGGGGGGCGCCGACGGGGTCATCGGCGCGACGGTTGCGTCCCCCAGCTGCGGCCCGGGCCCGGGGTCGGCGGTGTGGGCGCTCGCGGGCGGGCTGCCGCCGCCGGGGCTGCCGCCGGGGCTCGCGGACGTCGTGGGGGCGGGTGTGGCGTTGGGGATGTGCGCGGCGGTGGCCTCGCGCTGGTAGAGCTGCTTGGCCCGGTTCTCGTCGCTCATGCCCGGCTGGTACGAGACCACGCGCTCGAAGTCGACCGAGAGGTGGCGGGTGCCGTTGGGGGTCTCCAGCTTCCAGCGGCAGCCCACGCGGCGGTCGGTGTCATAGGTGATCGCCGCCTGGCCCTGGAGGAGCCGCTTGGCCTCCTCCTCGTCGCCGTCGCCCACGCCGGGCAGCATCCGCCGCAACGTGTCCCGGCTGACGTAGCCGCACGGCTCGGGGAGGCTGTGGTACTTCCCGGGCTCCGCCGCGGCCGTCGACGACCCGGCGGATCCCGGCTTGGGGTCCTCGCCCCCGCCACCGGACCCGGACCCTCCGCCGCACCCGGTGAGCACTGCCGAAAGCACCGCCGCCGAGGCCAGTGCGGCTACCGGTGCGTACGCCCTTCGCTGCACTGTCCGTGGCTCCTCTCACCTCAAACCCACCGGAAAACCGGTTGTCGCCGCTGGGTGGCGACTGGACACAATGTGTACCGCAAGCGCTGCCGCGCCCGCCGTCCCGCTGTCGTGGATGAGGTGAGAGGTCCGGCTTTTGCTTTATCCATGCTTTTCGGGGGAATGAGGTAGGTATGTCGTACACCGAGGTGCCCGGCGCCCGGGTACCGATCCGTATGTGGGCCGACCCGGCCACGGTCGAGCCCGTCGCCATGCAGCAGCTGCGGAACGTCTCCACGCTGCCGTGGATCGAGGGCCTCGCCGTGATGCCCGACGTCCACTTCGGCAAGGGCGCCACGGTCGGCTCGGTGATCGCCATGCGGGGCGCGGTGTGCCCGGCGGCGGTGGGCGTCGACATCGGCTGCGGCATGTCGGCGGTGAAGACGTCGCTGACCGCCAACGACCTCCCGGGCGATCTCTCCCGGCTGCGGTCGAAGATCGAGGAAGCCATCCCGGTGGGCTTCTCGATGCACGACGACCCGGTGGACCCGCGCCGGCTCCACGGACTGCCGACGGCGGGGTGGGACGACTTCTGGGGGCGGTTCGACGGGGTCGCGGAAGCGGTCAAATTCCGTCAGAGTCGGGCACTGAAGCAGATGGGTTCTCTCGGTGGAGGAAATCACTTCATCGAATTCTGTCTCGATGAGGCAGGTTCGGTCTGGCTGATGCTTCACTCCGGCTCCCGGAACATCGGCAAGGAGCTGGCGGAGTACCACATCGGCGAGGCGCGGAAGCTCTCCCACAACCAGAACCTGGTCGATCGCGACCTGGCCGTCTTCATAGCCGATACCCCGCAGATGGCCGCCTACCGGCACGATCTGTTCTGGGCGCAGGAGTACGCGCGGCACAACCGCGAGATCATGATGGCCCTCTTCCAGGACGTGGTCCGCAAGGAGTTCAAGAAGGCCAAGCCGATGTTCGAGCCGGTCATCTCCTGTCACCACAACTACGTGGCGGAAGAGACCTACGAGGGCGTCGATCTGCTGGTCACCCGCAAGGGAGCGATCCGCGCCGGCGGCGGCGAGTTCGGCATCATCCCGGGCTCCATGGGCACCGGCTCGTACATCGTGCGCGGCCTGGGCAACGAGGCCTCGTTCAACTCCGCCTCCCACGGCGCCGGCCGCCGGATGAGCCGTAACCAGGCGAAGAAGCGCTTCTCCGAGCAGGACCTGGCGGAGCAGACGCGGGGCGTGGAGTGCCGCAAGGACCGTGGCGTCGTCGACGAGATCCCGGCCGCCTACAAGCCCATCGAGCAGGTCATGGAGCAGCAGCGGGACCTCGTCGAGGTCGTGGCCAAGCTCAAGCAGATCGTCTGTGTGAAGGGCTGACGAGGAGCGCGTCAGACGCCCTGTCCCTGCCCCCGCCCCCGGTCCTGCGGGTACCACCGCAGTTCGATCGTGTTGCCGTCCGGGTCCAGGACATAGATCGACTCGGCTACGCCTCGGGCGCCGTAGCGGGGGCCGGGGCCGTCGGTGACGATGAAGGTGCCGGAGGCGATGACCTCGTGCCAGTCGACGGGGTCGACGACCAGGCAGAGGTGGTCGACGTTGGACTCACCGCGTTCGTGGGCGACCAGGTCGATGATCGTCGTGGGGGAGACGCGGACGGAGGGGAAGGGGGCTTCGCCCGCGCGCCATTCCTTGACGCGGACCGGCTCCAGGCCCAGGGGGCCGGTGTAGAAGGCCAGGGAGCGCTCGACGTCGGAGACGTTGAGGACGAGGTGGTCGAAGGCCGTGACGCGCATGGGGTCCCTCTGCTCCGTACGGGCCGCCCGGGGGCGGGCGGCTGTGCGTACGAAGCTAGTGCGTCGTGAGGGGTTCCGCATCGGTCGCGGGGACCGGGACCGTGGTCCCGGTCGGGGTCAGACCTCGCGGTGGACCTTGTAGTTGGACGCCTGGGCGCGGGGGCGGACGACGAGGAGGTCGATGTTGACGTGGGCGGGGCGGGAGACGGTCCAGCCGATGGTGTCGGCGACGTCGTCGGCGGTCAGGGGCTCGGCGACGCCCGTGTAGACGGCGTCGGCGCGGTCCTGGTCGCCGCGGAAGCGGGTGAGGGCGAACTCGTCGGTCCTGACCATGCCGGGGGCGATCTCGATGACGCGTACCGGCTGGCCGCACAGCTCCAGGCGGAGGGTCTCGGCGATGACGTGGGCGCCGTGCTTGGCGGCGACGTAGCCACCGCCGCCCTCGTAGGTGGCCAGGCCCGCCGTGGAGGAGAGGACGATGATCGTGCCCTCGGCCTCGACGAGGCGGGGGAGGAGGGCCTGGGTGGCGTTGAGGGTGCCCAGGACGTTGGTCTCGTACATCGTGCGCCAGTCGGCGGGGTCGGCGGTGGCGACGGTCTCGGTGCCGATGGCGCCGCCGGCGTTGTTGACCAGGACGTCGACCCGGTCCAGGGTGCGGGCGAAGGCGTCGACCGCGGCGCGGTCGGTGACGTCGAGGACGTGGACGAGCGCGTCGTGGCCCGCGGCGGTCAGCTCCTCGGCGAGGGCGGTCAGACGGTCCTCGCGGCGGGCGGTGAGCACGACGCGGAACCCGTCGGCGGCCAGCCGCCGCGCGGTGGCGGCGCCGATGCCGCTGCTCGCGCCGGTGATGACTGCGGTGCGGGTGCTCATGGTGGGCCTCCTGGGGCGGCTGGGGTCTATCCGCAGCATAGGGGCCCGGGCCCGGCCGGTCAGCGGCCGCGGGGCGCGTACATGATCACGGCGACTCCGGCGAGGCAGACCAGCGCGCCGATGACGTCGTAGCGGTCGGGGCGGTAACCGTCGGCGACCATGCCCCAGGCCAGCGAGCCGGCGACGAAGACGCCGCCGTACGCGGCGAGGATCCGGCCGAAGTGGGCGTCCGGCTGGAGCGTGGCGACGAAGCCGTACGCGCCCAGGGCGACGATCCCGGCGCCGATCCAGGCCCACCCCCTGTGCTCGCGGGCGCCTTGCCAGACCAGCCAGGCGCCGCCGATCTCCAGGAGGGCGGCGAGGACGAACAGGGCGATGGAGCGGAGATTGAGCATGGATGTCAGGGTATGCACGTCTGCGGAAGCTCTGGGTGCTAAGGCCAGACCAGGCAGTAGGGCTGGTGGCCGGCCTCGTGCAGCCGGTGGGAGAAGTCCTGCCATTCGTGGAGCAGTTGGTAGACCTCGAAGGCGTCGCGCGGGCCGCCCCGGTCGGGGACCGTGGACCAGATGAAGGCCGCCGCGCCCACCGATTCCTCGCCAATTCCGCGCAGCGGGTCGACGACGGTCATGGGGAGTTTGACGACCGCGTAGTCGGGGTGGAGAACCACCAGTTCGAGCGGGGGAACCTTGTGCAGGGGTATGCCCTCGATGCCGGTGAGGACCATGGCGGCCACGGTCTCCGGTTTGATCCTGGTGAACATCCCGCCCATGCCCAGCTCGTCGCCACCGAGCTCCTCGGGACGCATGGAGATGGGGACGCGGGCGGCGGTCGCACCGTTCGGTGCCCCGAAGTACTTGTAGGTCACCCCCACCCGGCCACTCCTGCTCGCACCGTTCTCTTCGTGTCGCTCTTCGCGCCGTTCGTCGCGTCGTTCTTCCCGGCGCCGGTGCCGCCCCTTGTTGGCGCGCTCGGCTCGCTCGGGGCCCAGGTCGTCCGTGCCTTCGCCCAGTCCGCCACCGCGATGCATATCTCCACCCGACCGCACATTGCCCGACCGCACATTGAGGCAGCACAGCCCCCGCCGCGCAACCCGATCATCGTCTCAGAGACCTCCCCCGTAGAAGGCGTGCGAAACGCCCGGGCACGACTCGCCGGGGGCTCTGAGACCATGGCTAGCATGAGCTACCCATACACGGCCCCAGTCTCGCAGACGCTTTTCGACCGTGCGTCGGTCGTGACGCCCGGTGGCGTGAACTCTCCGGTGCGCGCGTTCCGCGCCGTGGGCGGTACGCCCCGGTTCATGGTGTCCGGCACCGGTCCGTATCTGACCGACGCGGATGGCCGGGAATATGTGGACCTCGTGTGTTCGTGGGGGCCTATGATTCTCGGCCACTCCCACCCCGAGGTGATCGCCAAGGTCCAGGAGGCCGTGGCGCGGGGAACGTCCTTCGGCACGCCCGGTGAGGGCGAGGTCGCGCTGGCGGAGGAGATCGTCGCGCGGATCGCGCCGGTCGAGCAGGTGCGCCTGGTGTCCTCGGGCACCGAGGCCACGATGTCGGCCATCCGGCTGGCGCGCGGTTTCACGGGCCGCGCCAAGGTGATCAAGTTCGCCGGCTGCTACCACGGTCACGTGGACGCGCTGCTGGCGGCGGCGGGCTCGGGTGTGGCGACCTTCGGGCTGCCGGACACCCCGGGCGTGACCGGCGCGCAGGCCGGCGAGACGATCGTGCTGCCGTACAACGACCTGGAGGCCGTGCGCGAGGCCTTCCGGGCGCACCCGGGCGAGATCGCCTGTGTGATCACGGAGGCGTCGCCGGGCAACATGGGCGTCGTCCCGCCGCTGCCGGGCTTCAACGCGGGCCTGAAGGCGGCCTGTGCCGAGAACGGCGCGCTGTTCATCTCCGACGAGGTCATGACGGGCTTCCGGACGAGCCGGGCCGGCTGGTTCGGGGTCGACGGCGTCGAGCCGGACCTGATGACCTTCGGCAAGGTGATGGGCGGCGGCTTCCCGGCCGCGGCCTTCGGCGGTCGCGCCGATGTGATGGCGTACCTGGCGCCGGCGGGCCCGGTGTACCAGGCGGGCACCCTCTCCGGTAACCCGGTGGCCACGGCCGCGGGTCTGGCGCAGCTGCGGCTGCTGGACGACGCGGCGTACGAGCGGGTGGACGCGGTCGCGGCGGAGATCGGCTCTCTGGTGACGGAGGCGCTGACGAAGGCGGGGGTGGCGCACCGGCTCCAGACGGCGAGCAATATGTTCTCGGTGTTCTTCACCGAGAACGAGGTGACGAACTACGCCGAGGCGAAGGCTCAGGAGGCGTTCCGTTTCAACGCCTTCTTCCACTCGATGCTGGCGCAGGGCGTGTATCTGCCGCCGTCGGCGTTCGAGTCGTGGTTCGTCTCGACGACGCATGACGCGGCGGCGATCGAGCGGGTCGCGGCGGCGCTGCCGGCCGCTGCGCGCGCGGCGGCCGAGGCGACGGAGGAGGGCAAGTGAGCGGCACGGGTGACATCACGGTCGTCCATCTGATGCGCCACGGCGAGGTGCACAACCCGGAGGGCGTGCTCTACGGGCGCCGTGGGGGGTACCACCTGTCGGAGCTGGGGCACCGGATGGCGGACCGGGTGGCGGAGCACCTGGCGGACCGGGACGTGACGTATGTGGTCGCGTCTCCGCTGGAGCGGGCGCAGGAGACGGCGACGCCGATCGCCAAGGCGCACGGTCTGGACCTGGCGACGGACGAGCGGCTGATCGAGGCGGCGAACGTCTTCGAGGGCAAGACCTTCGGCGTGGGCGACGGCGCGCTGCGCAAGCCGGCGAACT
The DNA here is from genome assembly GCF_031845785.1 of Streptomyces hesseae. Classification (NCBI taxonomy): domain Bacteria; kingdom Bacillati; phylum Actinomycetota; class Actinomycetes; order Kitasatosporales; family Streptomycetaceae; genus Streptomyces; species Streptomyces hesseae. The sequence continues at coordinate 450,562 of NZ_JAVRFI010000003.1, read as the reverse complement.
GGAAGCACCTGACGAACCCCTTCCGTCCGTCGTGGGGCGAGCCGTACGTCGAGCAGGTGGTGCGGATGATGGGCGCGCTGGACGCGGCGAAGGACGCGGCGCGCGGTCATGAGGCCGTGCTGGTCAGCCATCAGCTGCCGATCTGGATCGTGCGGAGCTTCGTGGAGAAGCGCCGACTGTGGCACGACCCGCGGAAGCGGCAGTGCACGCTGGCGAGCCTGACGACGTTCACCTACCGGGGCGACAAGATCGTTTCGGTGGGGTACAGCGAGCCGGCGCGGGATCTGGTGCCCAAGCATCTGCTGGCGGGTGCGAAGCCGGTCAAGGGCGGGTCCAAGGCGTTCGGGGCCTGAGGGACCTGACCCGGAGTGTGATGGCGGCGCGGGTGCGCCGGTGGTGTGAGCCCCGGCGTATCCGCGCCGTCGTCTGTCCGAATGCACCCGTTAAGACGGGGAAAACAGCGCAAGCGCCGTAATCCACCGTGCCGTCACCCCTGATGTCCATTTATATGGACGTCGTATGGTATGGGGCCGCGAGCACGGACGGAGCCGACATGCGCGAGTTGAGCCGACGCAGCCTGCTCGGAATGGGCGTGGGCCTGGGCACGGCCACCGCCCTGGGCGCGATGGCCGGCTGTTCGGACGGGCCGTCCGGCACCTCCGGCACGGGCGTCCGCCCCAAGGCGCGGGCGAGCGCGGAGGCGAAGGCCCGGATGAAGCTGATCGGCGACGGTTCCACGGCCGACACCGGGCCGCAGCCCAACCAGCCGCCGAAGCCGGTGCCGCTGGAGCCGGGGGAGCGGCCGCCCCAGTTCGTGATCTTCTCGTGGGACGGGGCGGGGGAGGTCGGCAACGGTCTCTTCCCCCGCTTCCGCAAGCTCGCCCGGGACCACGGTGCCCGTATGACGTTCTTCCTCTCCGGCATCTATCTCCTGCCGGAGTCCAAGCAGCGGATGTACGAGCCGCCGAACAACTCTCCCGGCGCCTCCGACATCGGCTATCTCTCCGACGAGCACATCCGGGCGACGCTGAAGAACCTGCGCGCGGCGTGGCTGGAGGGCCATGAGGTCGGCACGCACTTCAACGGGCACTTCTGCTCGGGGCACGGCTCGGTGGCGCACTGGACGCCCGAGGACTGGGAGTCGGAGATCGACCAGGCCGTCTCCTTCGTCACCCGCTGGCGCACCCACACCGGCTTCACCGACCTGGAACCGCTGCCCTTCGACTACCGCAAGGAGCTCATCGGCGGCCGCACCCCCTGTCTGCTGAACCAGGAAGGCCTGCTGCCGACCGCCCGGCGGCTGGGCTGGCGCTACGACGCGAGCTCCTCGGGCGGGGAGCAGGTGTGGCCCCGCAAGAAGCAGGGCCTGTGGGACCTTCCGCTCCAGCAGATGCCCTTTCCCGGGCACTCCTTCGAGGTCCTGTCCATGGACTACAACATCCTCGCCAACCAGTCGAAGAACACGACGCGGGGCGTGCCCGCCCACTACGCGGGCTGGCGCCGGCAGGCCGTCGAGTCGTACATCGCCGGCTTCGACCGGGCGTACGAGACGAATCGGGCGCCCTTCTTCGTGGGCAACCACTTCGAGGAATGGAACGGGGGGATCTATATGGACGCCGTGGAGGAGGCGTTCAAGTACATGGCGGACGACAAGCGCAAGGACGTCCGGATCGTGTCCTTCCGGCAGTTCGTGGACTGGCTCGACGTGCAGAGCCCGGCGGTCCTCGCGCAGCTGCGCCAGCTCGACGTGGGCGAGAAGTGGCACCCCCGGGCGGGCGGCGGCGGGAGCGGCAACCGGCCGTGGAACCGGGGCGACACCCCCGCGCCGCGCGGCGAGGCGCCCGTCGGGCCGAAGGCCGGAGAGGTGCCCGTGGGGCCCAAGGGCGGTGACGTGCCCACGGCTCCCGCGGCCAACAAAGGGCGCGACGACTCCGAGGGGGGTGCGGAAGATCCCTAAACTGCCCATGCGAAACTTTTCACATGAGTGCCCGCCGCGCCTTTCGACGCCCACTTTCCCGCCGTCGTTCCACCGTGCCGGCCGCTGTCGTCGCCATCACGGCGGCGCTGACGCTCAGCGCCTGTGGCTCGGGGGGCAGCTCGGGCGGCGGGGGTCAGACCCAGTTCGTCCAGGGCCAGGGCGGCGTGGACGTCGTCAAGGACCGCGCCGGCCGGCAGTCGGCGCCGGAGCTGTCCGGCAAGACCGTCGACGGCAAGGAACTCGACGTCGCCAAGGCGTACAAGGGAAAGATCGTCGTCCTTAACGTCTGGGGATCGTGGTGCTCGCCCTGCCGGGCCGAGGCCAAGAACCTGGTGACCGTCGCCAACGCCTACAAGGACAAGGGCGTGGAGTTCGTCGGCCTCGACACCCGCGACCCCGACCCGGCCCCGGCGATCGCCTTCGAGAAGGAGTTCGAGGTTCCCTACCCGAGCCTCTACGACTCCGCCGGAAAGCTCCTGCTCCGCTTCCCCAAGGGCAGCCTCAACCCGCAGGCCATCCCCTCCACGGTCTTCATCGACCGGGACGGGAAGATCGCGGCCCGCGCGCTCAAGGCGCTGAGCGAGGAAGACCTGCGCCGGACGCTCGACCCGCTGGTCGCGGAGAAGTGACCCCGTGACCCCCGCGACCCCTGTGCTCACCACGCTCGCCGCCGCCGGCGACGTGAACCAGACGGTGCTCTCCGGAGCGCTGCTGATGGCCCTGCCGGTGGCGCTGCTCGGCGGTCTCGTCTCCTTCTTCTCGCCGTGCGTGCTGCCGCTCGTGCCCGGCTACCTCTCCTATGTCACGGGGGTCGGCGGCGCGGACCTCGCCGAGGCCCGGCGGGGCCGGATGGTCGCCGGGTCCTCGCTGTTCGTGCTGGGCTTCTCGGCCGTCTTCGTCTCCGGCGGCGCGCTGTTCGGCTACGCGGGCACGACGCTCCAGAGCTACAAGGAGCCGATCAACCTCGTCCTCGGCGGGCTGACGATCGTGCTCGGCCTGGGCTTCATGGGGGTGTTCAACCTCTTCGGGCAGCGCGAGTTCCGCTTCCACACCCGGCCCGCGATGGGCCTGGCCGGCGCGCCCCTGCTCGGGATGCTCTTCGGTCTGGGCTGGGCCCCCTGCATCGGCCCGACGCTCGCCGCCGTGCTCTCGCTGTCCTCCAACCAGGCCAGCGCCGGCCGTGGCGCGCTGCTCACCGTCGCCTACTGCGCCGGCCTGGGCCTGCCCTTCGTCCTCGCCGCGATCGCCTTCCGGCGCGCGCTCGGCGCCTTCGGCTGGGTCAAGAAGCACTACGCGTGGGTCATGCGCCTCGGCGGCGGCATGCTCGTCGTGGTCGGCCTGCTCCTGGTCACAGGATTGTGGGACAGCATGGTCCAGGACCTTCAGACGTGGTCGTCGCGCTACACCCCCGGGATCTGATCAATGGCCAAGACCAACGACTCCACCGATACCTCCTCCGATACCGATACCTCTCTGCTGGACGAGGCGGCGGTATCGGCCCTGTCCACGGCCCCCGCCGAGGACGGCGCCGGTGACGACGGCAAGGCCGTCCCCGGCTCGTTCGGCGGCGTACGCAAGCCCGGCTTCCTGGGCGCGCTCGCCTGGGGCGCCCGTGAGACCACCGGCTGGGTGCGCTGGGTCTGGCGGCAGCTGACCTCGATGCGGGTCGCGCTGATCCTGCTCTTCCTGCTGTCCCTGGCCACGATCCCCGGCTCGCTCGTCCCGCAGACCAGCGTCGACGCGCTCAAGGCCCAGCAGTGGAAGGACGACCACCAGACCCTGGCGTCGCTCTACGACAAGCTCGGGCTCTTCCACGTCTACAGCTCGGTGTGGTTCTCCGCGATCTACATCCTGCTGTTCATCTCGCTGATCGGCTGCATCGTCCCGCGCACCTGGCAGTTCGTCGGCCAGCTGCGCGGCCGCCCGCCGGCCGCCCCCCGCAACCTCACCCGGATGCCCGCCCACGCCACCTGGCACACGGACGCGCGGCCCGAGCAGGTGGTCGAGGCGGCCGAGAAGCTCCTCAAGCGGCGCCGCTTCCGCGTCGAGCGGAGCGCGGGCTCCGTCGGCGCCGAGAAGGGCTATCTGCGCGAGGCCGGCAACCTCCTCTTCCACATCTCCCTGATCGTGATGCTGGTGGCCTTCGCCTCCGGTCAGCTGTGGAAGTCCGAGGGCGGCAAGCTCGTCGTCGAGGGCGACGGCTTCTCGAACACCCTCACCCAGTACGACGACTTCAAGTCCGGCACCCTCTTCCGCCCGGACGACCTCGACAAGTTCAGCTTCTACCTGGACAGCTTCTCCGGGAGCTACGAGCGCACCGGCCCCCAGAAGGGCACCCCGCGCGACTACGCCGCCCACATCACCTACTACGAGGGCGCCGACGGCCCGGCCCGCAAGGCCACCATCAAGGTGAACGAGCCGCTGGAGACGGGCGGCTCGAAGGTCTACCTCATCGGCCACGGCTACGCTCCGATGGTGACCGTCAAGGACGGCCGGGGGAACATCGCCTTCCGGGGCCCCATGCCCTCGCTGCCGCTGGACAGCAATGTCACCGAGACCAGCGTCGCCAAGGTCGGCGACTACCGGGACAAGGACGGCAACAAGACCCAGATCGGCTTCAAGGGCAACTTCGTGCCGACGCTGGACCTGAAGACCGGGATGATGGCCTCCCAGTTCCCCGCGCTGGACAACCCCGCCCTGGTGCTCACCGCCTACTCCGGCAGCCTGGGCACCGACTCTGGCATGCCGCAGAACGTCTACCAGCTCGACGTGACCAAGATGAAGCAGTTCAAGGAGAAGGACGGCTCGCCCTTCGCCAAGCTGCTCAAGGTCGGCGACACGATGACGCTCCCCGACGGCGGCTCGCTGCACTTCGACACCATCAAGGAGTGGGCGACCTTCCAGGTCTCCCAGAAGCCCGGCACCGAGCTCGCCCTGACCGGTGCCGTCGCCGCGCTGCTGGGCCTGGCCGGCTCGCTGTTCATCCAGCGCCGCCGGGTCTGGGTGCGGGCCACGGCCGGCGCCGACGGCCGTACGGTCGTGGAGCTGGCCGGACTCGGCCGCAGCGAGTCCGCCCGGCTGCCCGAGGAGCTCGCCTCCCTCGCCGCCGCCCTCCAGCCCGCCGCCCCGCCCGCCGCGGCCGAAGCCGCCGAAGCGGACGAAGCCGCCCACGACCCCGCCGAATCGTCCGAAGGAGCGCGCGCGTGAATCTCGCCGCCGCAACCAACGAGAACCTGGCCAACATCAGCAATGTGCTGGTGTATTCGGCCATGGCCGTCTACACCCTGGCCTTCCTCGCGCACATCACCGAGTGGGTCTTCGGCAGCCGCAGCGCCGTCGGCCGCACCGCCGCCGCGATCACCACGCAGGCGGCCGGCGCCCCGGTGACCGTCGCCGTCAAGAAGGCGCAGGGCGGCGGCACGGCCGTCCTGGAGCGCCCCGAGGTCGTCACGCGCGCCGCCCCCGGCAGCCGTGACGTGCCCGACGGCCCCGGCGCGGCCGGCGGCAGCGAGAAGGGCGACCTGTACGGCCGGATCGCCGTCTCGCTGACCGTCCTCGCGTGGGTCCTCCACGTGGGCTGCGTGCTCACCCGCGCGCTGTCCGTGCAGCGGGCGCCGTGGGGCAACATGTACGAGTTCTCCACGACCTTCGCGATGGTGGCCGTCGGCGTCTATCTGGGCCTGCTCGTCGCGAAGAAGAACATCGGCTGGCTGGGCCTGCCGCTGGTCACCACGGTCCTGCTCGACCTGGGCCTCGCCGTCTCGGTGCTCTACACCGCCAGCGACCAGCTGGTGCCCGCGCTGCACTCGTACTGGCTGTGGATCCACGTCTCCTGCGCGATCTTCTGCGGCGCCGCGATGTACGTCGCCGCGGTCTCCACGCTCTTCTACCTCTTCCGCGACAGCTACGAGGCCAAGCTCGCGGCGGGTCAGGAAGCGGGCGGCGCCTGGGGCAACGTCCTCTCCCGCCTGCCCTCGGCCGCCACGCTCGACAAGTTCGCCTACCGCATCAACGCGACGATCTTCCCGCTGTGGACGTTCACGATCATCGCGGGCGCGATCTGGGCCGAGGCCGCCTGGGGCCGCTACTGGGGCTGGGACCCCAAGGAGGTCTGGTCCTTCATCACCTGGGTCGCCTACGCCTGCTACCTCCACGCCCGCGCCACCGCCGGCTGGAAGGGCCGCAAGGCCGCCTACCTGGCCCTGCTGGCCTTCGCCTGCTACCTCTTCAACTACTACGGCGTGAACATCCTGCTGAGCGGCAAGCACTCGTACGCGGGCGTCTGACCGCCGCTCCCGCCCGTCACCACGGCCCGCCCCCCGCCGCTTCCAGCGCGCGGGAGGCGGGCCGTCGTGCTAGAGCTGGAGACATGGAGATCCCCTCCCCCTACGGCGCGTCCGAGAGCACGGGCGACAGCCACACCCTGCGCTACGAGCTCTCCATCCCCTACCCCGTCGACGAGGTCTGGGCCGCCGTCGCCACACCCGAGGGCCTGCCCACCTGGCTGGCGGCCGCCGAGCCCTTCGAGCCGCGCGAGGGCGGCGCGATCACGCTGCGCTGGCTGAACACCGACCCCGAGGGCCGGGCCACGGTCGCGCCCGGGCGGGTGACGGCCTGGGAGCCCAAGAGGCTCGCCGAGTACACCGTGGACGTCCACGGGCGCATCCGCTTCGAGCTGGAGCCCGGCCCGCTGGGCGTCGGCGGGACGCTGCTGCACTTCACCAATGAGATGACCGGGCCGGAGGACCGCCGGCTGGACTGCCTGGCCGGATGGCACCACCACTTCGAGTACCTGCTCCAGGCGCTCGGCGGCACCCCCGCGGACTGGTCGGGGTGGACCCTGGACCGCTGGCGCGAGCTGCGCGACCGCTACCGGGAAGGCCCGGGTTAGCCCTTGGGCCCGTCCTCGTCGGGCCGCAGCGAGCGCAGGAACTCCGGATTGTCGTCCGGGGCCACCCAGCGCTGCCGCTCCGGGCGGGTACGCGCCTTGGGGCGTCCCGCGACCAGCCAGGCCACCGGGCCCACCAGGACCTCGCCGAAGAGCAGGATGACGAACACCCACGCCAGCTTCGGCAGGCCCCGCACCTCGTTCTCGGGAGTGTTGAGGCAGTCGATGAAGGCGTAGATCCACAACGCCAGGACCAGCAGGATCGGCAGATACCTGAGCATGGCGGCGGCCCCCGGAGTGTGGTGCTTCGGGCCGCTTCGCGGCCCCCGTGACGGCTCCAGGGTAGTGCGTGCTCGATACTGGAACGTATGGCTTACGACGATCTTCGCTCGTTCCTCCGGGCTCTGGAGCGCGATGGCGATCTCAAGCGCATCAAGGCCGAAGTCGACCCGTACCTGGAGATCGGGGAGATCGTCGACAGAGTGAACAAAGCGGGTGGGCCCGCGTTGCTCTTCGAGAACGTCAAGGGCGCGGCCATGCCGCTCGCCATGAACGTCTTCGGCACCGACCGCCGGCTCCTCAAGGCGCTCGGCCTGAAGTCCTACGACGAGATCAGCGAGAAGATCGGCGGGCTGCTCAAGCCGGAGCTCCCGCAGGGCTTCGTCGGCATGCGCGAGGCCTTCGGCAAGCTCGGCGCGATGGCGCACGTGCCGCCGCGGAAGGTCAAGGAGGCGCCCGTCCAGGAGGTCGTCCTCACCGGCGACGACGTGGACCTCGACCAGCTCCCGGCGCTCTTCACCTGGCCCGAGGACGGCGGCTCCTTCTTCAACCTGGGTCTCACCCACACCAAGCACCCCGAGACCGGCGTCCGCAACCTCGGCCTCTACCGCCTCCAGCGCCACGACAAGCGCACCATCGGCATGCACTGGCAGATCCACAAGGACAGCCGCAACCACTACCAGGTGGCCGCCAAGCGCGGCGAGCGGCTGCCGGTCGCCATCGCCTTCGGATGCCCGCCGGCCGTGACGTACGCGTCCACCGCGCCGCTGCCCGGCGACATCGACGAGTACCTCTTCGCGGGGTTCATCCAGGGCAAGCGGATCGAGATGGTCGACTGCAAGACCGTCCCGCTCCAGGTCCCCGCGCACGCGGAAGTCGTCATCGAGGGCTGGCTGGAACCGGGGAAGATGCTGCCGGAAGGCCCGTTCGGCGACCACACGGGCTTCTACACGCCGCAGGAGGACTTCCCGGCGCTCACCATCGACTGCGTCACGATGCGGCGGCGCCCGCTGCTCCAGTCGATCGTCGTCGGCCGCCCGCCGACCGAGGACGGCCCGCTGGGCCGCGCCACGGAGCGGTTCTTCCTGCCGCTGCTGAAGGTGATCGTCCCGGACATCGTGGACTACCACCTGCCGGAGGCCGGCGGCTTCCACAACTGCGCGATCGTCTCGATCGACAAGAAGTACCCCAAGCACGCCCAGAAGGTGATGCACGCCGTCTGGGGCGCGCACATGATGTCGCTGACCAAGCTGATCATCGTGGTGGACTCCGACTGCGACGTCCACGACCTCCACGAGGTGGCCTGGCGCGCGCTGGGCAACACGGACTACGCCCGTGACCTGACCGTCGTCGAGGGCCCCGTGGACCATCTCGACCACGCCTCCTACCAGCAGTTCTGGGGCGGCAAGGCGGGCATCGACGCGACCGCGAAGTGGCCCGAGGAGGGCTACACACGCGACGGGGGCTGGCCGAACATGGTCGAGTCGGACCCCGAGACGGCGGCGACAGTCGACCGCCGGTGGAAGGAGTACGGGCTGTGACCACGGCCGCAGTCGCCCAGCCGGGCCGGACGAGGGCCTTCCTGCGCCTCGTCATGATCGAGCACTCGGTCTTCGCGCTGCCCTTCGCCTATATCGCCGCCCTGACGGCGATGTTCCAGCTCGACCGGAACATCCACTGGGTGCGGCTGCTGCTGATCACCGTCGCCATGGTGGGGCTGCGCACGTTCGCGATGGCCTGCAACCGCATCATCGACCGTGAGATCGACGCCCGTAATCCGCGCACGGCCGGCCGGGAGCTGGTCACGGGCGCGGTGTCGGTGCGCTCGGCGTGGACCGGGGCGGGGGTGGCCGTGGTCTTCTTCCTCGGCGCCGCCGCGCTGCTGAATCCTCTGTGCCTGGCGCTCGCGCCGATCGCCGTGATCCCGATGGTGGTCTATCCGTACGGCAAGCGCTTCACCGACTTCCCGCACGCGATCCTGGGGCTCGCCCAGGCCATGGGCCCGGTGGGCGCGTGGCTGGCGGTCACGGGGGAGTGGTCCTGGGACGCGGTGATCCTGGGGCTGGCGGTCGGCGTGTGGATCGGCGGCTTCGACCTGATCTTCGCCTGCCAGGACGTGGCCGCCGACCGCGCCCACGGCGTGAAGTCCACCCCGGCCCGCTTCGGCATCCCGGCCGCCCTGTACGGCGCCCGGGTCAGCCATGCCGTCACCACGGCGCTGCTGGTCTGGTACGCGCTGGCGTCGCACGCGGGCGTGTTCTTCTGGGCGGGCCTGGTCGTGGTCGCCGGTGCGTTCCTGTACGAGCACACGATCGTCAAGCCGCACGACCTGTCCCGGCTGAACCGGGCGTTCTTCACCGTGAACGGCTTCATCGGCATCGCGCTCTTCGTGTGCGCCCTGCTGGACCTGCTGGTGCGCGGCCTGACGGTCTGACCGCGTTCCTGCTGACCCCGAAAGGGCGGCCCACCGAATCGGTGGGCCGCCCTTTCGCGTGTGTACGGGCCGTGTGTACGGGCCGTCAGACGGACTTGCTGAACGGGTCCTGCGCGCCGCCGCCGAGGGGGCCGCCGCCGAAGGGGCTGTTGGCGTCGCTGCCGAACGGGCTCTTCGCGCCGCCGTCCTTGCCGCCGCCGCCCATGAAGGCGAACATGGCCGCGCCCATCAGGTCCTGCGGCTTGAGCTCCTTGGCGCCGGCGGGGGCCTCGATCTTCTCCGAGCCGCCCTTGAAGCCGATGGTCACCGGAAGCTCGCCCTTGGCGTCCTTGTCGAGCTTGGCGGCGTCGAAGGACAGGGCGGAGAGCATCCCGTCCTTGACGGCCACGTCGACGGTGACGTCCTTGTCCGGGGCGTCCTCCCACTTGGAGAACTTGTCGAAGCGCTTGCTGCCGAGCTTGTCCTTCAGCGGCTTGAGGCCCTCGACGATCTGCTTGCCGACGGTCTTCGCGTTGGCGGTGACCTTGACGTGGTCGGCGCCGCCCTTGGAGCCCGCGTCCGCGAACTTGGCGTTGTCCATCAGGGCCTTGCGTATGGACTCCAGGGCCTGCTTCTGGGTCGCCGGGTCGAGCGAGTCGTTCAGCGAGCCCTTCCCCGAGGTGCCCTTGTCCTTGCCGAAGGACTTGCCGAACTCCTCGAAGGACTTGGGGTCCAGGGACACCCAGTCGCCCTTCACAGCGCCCTTGACGGCGTCCAGGGACGGCGGGAGCTGATCGGCCTTCTTCAGGAACTCGTCCAGGGTCTGCTTGCTCTTGGACCCCTTGCGCTTCTCGCTCTTCTCGCCGAACTCGGCGAGGGCCTTGAGGTCGCCGCGCAGATAGAGCTTCTGCGACACGCCACGGAACTCGATGAGCGGCTTGTCGCCGTCCTTCTTGGCCAGCTTGAACGTCACGGCACCGGTCTTGTCGCCGGTCTTGACGTCCTTGAGCGGCTTGTCGTTGCTGATCGCGAAGGAGAACTTCAGGCCCGCCAGCGTCTCGGCGTCGGAGCGCTGGAAGTCGTCCTCGCCCTTCAGCGCCTCGTAGAGCTTGTCGGCGCCGGCGTCGAAGCCGAAGTCGGCGGAGACGGCCTTCTGGCCGCTCAGCTTGTCGAAGGCCCGCTCGACCTTCGCCTCGGGGCTCAGCTTCTCGGTGGGGTCGCAGGCGACGGAGGCGGCGGCGACGAGAGCGACGCAGCCGGCGGCGGCCAGACCCTTGCGCGTGGTGTGAATGACGTTCCCCTTGGACCGTTTGGACGTTCCATTTATACGAAGGTCACTTAAGTCCAGGACGAATAGGCATGTCAAAGGACTATTCCGCCAAGACGCCGTCAAGACGCGCGGCCGGCCACCCCCGTCCGGGACACCGGCGGGAGTGCCCGCGGTGTCCGGATAGGCTCGATCCCGTGGAGCCGTACGAACACACGAAGCGACGCCGGCCCTGGGTGGTCGGGGTCTCCGGCGCGTCCGGGACGCCCTACGCGGCAGCCGTGGTGCGCGGTCTGCTGGCGGCGGGCGAGGCGGTGGACCTGGTGGTCAGCCGGGCCGCCCGGCTGACGCTGCTGGACGAGACCGGGATTCGCTTCCGGGACGGGCACTGGGAGCGGGACCTCGCGAGCTGGCTCGCGCTGGGCGCGGACGGCAAGGAGCACTTCGCCGTCGACGAGGCGGCCCTGGCCGATGTCCGTCACTGGGCGGCCGGGGATCTCGCCGCCGGGCCGTCCTCCGGCTCGTATCCCGTCAAGGGGATGCTGATCGTCCCGGCGAGCACCGCCTGTGTGGCGGGAGTGGCGCTGGGGCTCTCGAAGGATCTGCTTCAGCGCGTGGCGAGCGTGACGCTGAAGGAGCGTCGGCCGTTGATCGTCGCGGTGCGCGAGACACCGCTCAGCGGGCAGACGCTCCGGCAACTCGTGGCGCTCGACGACGCGGGAGCCGTGGTGCTGCCCGCTTCGCCGGCGTTCTACGCGGGGGCGACGCACATCCAGGATCTGGTGGACTTCGTCGCCGGGCGGGTGCTGGACGCGGCGGAAGTGCCGCACCGGCTGTACCGCCGCTGGGAAGGAGAGCTCGGTGGAGCGAGCGCTCGTGGGGAGGGCTAGCGCTTCTTGGCGCGCGGGAAGCGGATCTTCCCCGCGGGGCGCGGAGCCGGGGCGGACTGGTGGGCACGCGAGCGGTTGGCCAGGTCCTGGAGCTCGCGCATGCGGGCGTAGGCCATCTCGATCGAGTACACGGGCTCTTCACTCCTGAAGATCGAAGGATCGTCGTTGATTCGCTGATCTGGTGAAAGATTGTCGGGGTCTGGAACCCCGTACGCCTTAGATTCTACACTGAAACCGGCGAGTTCGCTGATTATTGAAAGGTGCCAGGCTATGGACGCGGTGGACAGGCAGCTCATCCAGGCGTTGCGGGAGAACGGCCGTGCCTCGTACGCGGAGCTGGGCAGGCTCGTCGGCCTGTCCGGACCGAGCGTCACGGACCGGATCAACCGTCTGGAGGCGGCGGGTGTCATCACGGGCTACCGCGCGACCGTGAACGCGGCCTCGTTGGGCCTGGGCGTCACCGCCCTGATCGGCATCCAGCTCTCCGACGCCGCCGACCACGAGGACGTGGCGCGCCGGCTGCGGGACCTGGAGGAGATCGAGGACTGCTGGTTCATCGCCGGCGACGACTCCTACATGCTCAAGGTCCGGGTCGGCGACGTGGACGGGCTGGAGCGCACCATCCGCCGGCTCTCCGGCACCAAGGGCGTCAGCCGCACCCGCACCACGATCGTGCTCTCCACCAAGTGGGAGAACCGCGTGGGTGAGCTGCCCGAGGACGTGTGAGGCCGGGGGAGTAGTCTCGACGGGGTTGCGAAATCGGAAGTATCGGAGAGGGCGTACGCATGGACACCGGACTCAAGCGTGAGCTCGAGGAGAAGGTCTACGCGGGCGAGCGGCTCACCCGCGAGGACGGCATCGCCCTCTACGAGTCCGACGACCTGGCCTGGCTGGGCGGGCTCGCCCACCACGTCCGGACGCAGAAGAACGGCGACGTCGTCCACTTCAACGTCAACCGCCACCTCAATATGACCAACGTGTGCACGGCGTCGTGCGCGTACTGCTCGTTCCAGCGCAAGCCGGGCGAGAAGGACGCGTACACGATGCGCATCGAGGAGGCCGTCCGCCTGGCCAAGGCCATGGAGAGCGAGAACCTCACCGAGCTGCACATCGTCAACGGCCTCCACCCCACGCTGCCCTGGCGCTACTACCCGCGCTCGCTGCGCGCGCTCAAGGAGGCGCTGCCGAACGTCTCCCTGAAGGCCTTCACCGCCACCGAGATCCAGCACTTTGAGAAGATCTCCGGGCTGCCCGCCGACGAGATCCTCGACGAGCTGATCGACGCCGGTCTGGAGTCGCTGACCGGCGGTGGCGCGGAGATCTTCGACTGGGAGGTGCGGCAGCACATCGTCGACCACGACACCCACTGGGAGGACTGGTCGCGCATTCACCGCCTCGCCCACTCCAAGGGCCTCAAGGGCCCGGCGACGATGCTCTACGGGCACATCGAGGAGCCGCGCCACCGCGTGGACCACGTGCTGCGCCTGCGTGAGCTCCAGGACGAGACCGGTGGCTTCCACGTCTTCATCCCGCTGCGCTACCAGCATGACTTCGTGGACATGAAGGACGGCAAGATCCGCAACCGGCTCCAGGCGCGGACCTCGATGGCGACGGGCGCCGAGGCGCTGAAGACCTTCGCCGTCTCCCGGCTGCTGTTCGACAACGTCCCGCACGTCAAGGTCTTCTGGGTGATGCACGGTGTGCAGACCGCCCAGCTCGCGCTCCAGCACGGCGCGGACGACATGGACGGCTCGGTCGTCGAGTACAAGATCACTCACGACGCCGACAACTACGGCACGCCGAACAAGCTCACCCGTGACGATCTGCTGGAGCTGATCCGCGACGCCGGCTTCCGCCCGGTGGAGCGCAACACCCGTTACGAGACCATCCGCGAGTACCCGGGCCCGGACGCCTCGCTGCGGGAGTCGCCGCAGCCGATGCGGCTCTGAGATCCACTTCTGGGCGTGCTGTACTGGAACCTGCCACTTCGGTTGTCGTCGAGAAGAAGGTCCCGTCCGTGAGTAGCCAGAAGTTCGCGTCGCTCCGCTACACCGCCCTGCGGCTCGGCCTGCTGGTCGCCTGCTTCGCCGTGGTCTGGGGGCTGTGCTACGCGCACGTCATCCCGCTCGGGGTCGGCGACTCCAACCTGGTCTGGATGATCCTGCTCGCCCTGATTCTCTCCGCGCCGCTGAGCTGGGTCCTGCTGCGTAAGCAGCGGGACGCCATGTCCGTGCAGATCGTGGACCGTGTGGACCGCGCGAAGGCCAGGATGGCCGAGAACGCGGGCCAGGAGGACGCGGCTCAGTAACACTCCTCACATATACGACATACGCGCGCCTGCGCCCTGCCCTGGAACTCCCGCTCCAGCGCAGGGCGCAGGCGCGTTTTGCGCTGCGTGCGCCCATGTGTGTCCATGCGCGCCTCAAAGAAGTTCTTTGGGTTGCTCAAAGCATGAGTGTTAGGGTGCTCGGCATGTCGACGTCACCGTCCCCCACGGCGGCCGCCCCGCGCGGGCGCATATCCCGCATCCTCAACGTGCCCTTCTGGGCCCAGATCCTCCTCGGCCTCGTGCTGGGCGCCCTGCTCGGCTGGGCCGCCAAGAGCGGTGACATCGGCTGGCTCGGCACCACGCTGGGCAAGGTCGGCGACATCTTCGTCCAGCTGCTGATGCTGGTCATCGCGCCGCTGGTGTTCTTCGCGATCCTGGTCTCGATCACCAATCTGCGAAACGTCTCCAACGCCGCCCGGCTGGCCACCCGCACCCTGATGTGGTTCATGATCACGTCGCTGATCGCGGTCGTCATCGGCCTGGCGATCGGCCTGCTCACGGACCCGGGCGCCGGCACCGGCCTCACCGCCGCCGACGGCGCCGAGCCCAAGAAGCACGGCTCCTGGCTCGACTTCCTCACCGGCATCATCCCCACCGACATCGTCACGCCCTTCACCCAGCTCAAGGTCCTCCAGATCGTCTTCATGGCCGTGGTCGTCGGCATCGCGATCCTGAAGACCGGTGAGAAGGCCCAGCCCGTCCTCACCTTCAGCCACTCCGTGCTGGAACTGCTCCAGAAGGCCCTGTGGTGGGTCATCAAGCTCGCCCCGCTGGGCACGGTCGGCCTGGTCGGCACCGCCATCTCGACGTACGGCTGGGGCCTGCTCAGCAAGTACGCGACGTTCACCGTCGACATCTATGTCGGCTGCGCCATCGTGCTGTTCGGCGTCTACCCGCTGCTCCTCGCGGGCGTCGCCAAGGTCAACCCGCTGCGCTTCTTCAAGGGCGCCTGGCCCGCGATCCAGCTGGCCTTCGTCTCCCGCTCCTCCGTCGGCACCATGCCGCTGACCCAGAAGGTCACCGAACGTCTCGGCGTGCCCAAGGAGTACGCGTCCTTCGCGGTGCCCTTCGGCTCGACGACCAAGATGGACGGCTGCGCCTCGATCTACCCGGCCATCGCCGCGATCTTCGTCGCCCAGGTCTTCGACGTGCCGCTGGAGGTCAAGGACTACATCCTGATCGCCTTCGTCTCCGTCATCGGCTCGGCCGCGACCGCCGGCCTCACCGGCGCCACCGTGATGCTCACGCTGACGCTCTCGACGCTGGGCCTGCCGATGGCGGGCGTGGGCCTGCTGCTGGCCATCGACCCGATCGTGGACATGATGCGCACCGCGACGAACGTCGCCGGCCAATCGGTAATCCCGATCATCGTCGCCTCCCGGGAGAAGATCCTGGACCGCGCCGCCTACGACACGGCCGACGGCTCCCACCTGGAGGACGAGCCCGTCGCCGAGGTGCGCACCGCGCCCGTCGCGGCCTGACGGACCGGTAAGAAAGGGCCATCCGGCCCCCGGAGGCTCGTTCCCGGCCCTTGACGTCCCTCCTCCCCGTGATATTACCTGCCGGTAGTGTGACGGGGGGGAGGGATTTTTTGTCGTGACGGTCGTGAGTAACGCACAGGTCGCAAGGACCGCGGAGAGCACCACACGGGACGGCGCCGCCGGATCGGGGGGCGGGGCGCCGCCACCGGAGCCGGCCCCCGGGCGCAAGCGCGGCACCGGGAAGATCCGGCGGATGCCGCGGGAGGTGCGCGAACGGCAGATGCTCGACGCCGCCGTGGAGGTCTTCGCCCGGCGCGGCTACCGCGCCGCGTCCATGGACGAGATCGCCGAACTGGCCGGGGCCTCCAAGCCGCTGGTCTATCTGTATCTGAACTCGAAGGAATCCCTCTTCGGCGCCTGCGTCCGCCGTGAGGCCGCCGCCCTGATGGCCTCGGTGCGGGCCGCGATCGAGCCCGGCGCCTCCGCCGACGACCGGTTGTGGAACGGGCTGCGCGCCTTCTTCGCCCACACCGCCGAGCACCCCGACGGCTGGTCGGTGCTCAGCTGCCAGGCCCGGACGAACGGGGAGCCGTTCGCGCCCGTGGTGGGAGAGCTGCGCCAGGAGATGGTCGACCTCGTCACCCGGCTCATCGCCGCCACCGCCGCCGAGGGCGCGGACGGGGACGGTCGCGCCGCCCTCGCCGGACACGAGGCCTCCGGGCTGGCGCACGCGCTGGTGGGCGCCGCCGAGTCGCTCGCGGGGTGGGCCAACACCCGTACGGGCGCCGTCCCCTCGGCGAAGGAGACCGCGGCGACGCTGATGAACGTCGCCTGGGTGGGGCTGGAGAACCTCAGGGCCGGACGGCGCTGGACGCACGCCACCCGGCCGTAAGGACCGGAGAGGGGGTGGTCGGCGGGGGCCCGCAGGCGTACCTTTACGGCCAGGCATCTACTGCCGAGTAATGTCGCCTGCTCGCCTGCCGGTTTCGCCTGTCGTTCGCCTGCCGTCCCGAACAGGAGCCGCACGTGCCCGTAACGCCCGGCGCCGCCGCGCCCCCGCCGCTCGTCCCGCCCCGTACGACCGCCGTCGCCGGGACCGTCCGCGAGGCGGCCGTCCCCGCCCTCGCCCCGCGCGTCCACCACGGCACGCTCGGCGACCTGCCCTTCGACAACGCGGCCGAGGATCCCCAGGCCGTCGCCGTCAGCCGCAGGGAACCCGGCCCCGGCCGCGCCCTCTGGCGCGACATCACCGCCGCCCGCTTCGCCGCCGAGGTGCGCGGCGTCGCCAAGGGCCTCGTCGCCCACGGGCTGCGGCCCGGCGACCGGCTCGCCATCATGGCCCGCACCCGCTACGAGTGGACGCTCCTGGACTTCGCCGCCTGGGCCGCCGGACTGGTCACCGTCCCCGTCTACCCCACCTCCTCCGGCCACCAGGTCCGCTGGATCCTGGCGGACTCCGGCGCCACCGCGTGCGTCGTCGAGACCCCCGAACAGCTGAAGCTGGTCGCCGCCGCCCGCCCGGACTTACCCGCCCTCGCCCACGTCTGGCAGCTCGACACCGGAGCCGTGGCCCGCTTCATCGCCGCCGGACGGGCCCTGCCCGACCAGGTCGTCACCGAACGCCGGGCCACCCGCACCCCCGAGGACATCGCCACCCTCATCTACACCTCCGGCACCACCGGCCGCCCCAAAGGCTGCGTCCTCACCCACGCCAACTTCTTCGCCGAGGTCGACAACGCGATCGCGCTGCTCCACCCCGTCTTCGCCTCCGTCACTAAGGAGGCCCCCTCCACGCTCCTCTTCCTGCCGCTCTCCCACGTCCTCGGCCGCATGGTCGCCGTCGGCTGCCTCCGCGCCCGGGTGCGCCTGGGCCACACCGACTCCTTCCGCGGCGACGAACTCCGCTCCGACCTGGCCGGATTCCGGCCGACGTTCCTCCTCGCCATCCCCTACGTCCTGGAGAAGATCTACAACACCGGCCGGGCGACGGCGGAACGGCTCGGCCGCGCCGACACCTTCGACCGCGCGGCCGCCGTGGCCCGCGACCACGCCGAGGCCACCGCCGCCGCGCGCTCCCGCACCGGCCCCGGCCCGACGCCGCGCCTGCGCGCCGCCCACGCCCTCTACGACCCGCTCGTCTACCGCCGGATCCGGGCCGCACTCGGCGGCCGCGTCCGCTACGTCATCAGCGGCGGCTCACCCCTGGGCACCCGGCTCACCGCCTTCTACTCCGGCGCCGGCATCGGGATCTTCGAGGGCTACGGCCTCACCGAGACCACCGCCGCCGCCACCCTCACCCCACCCCTGCGCCCCCGCCCCGGCACCGTCGGCTGGCCCCTGCCCGGCGGCGGCGTCCGCATCGCCGCCGACGGCGAGATCCTGCTGCGCGGGGCCCACGTCTTCGCCGGCTACTGGGACGCGGAGAAGGCGGAGGCGGTCCCGGCGTCCGGAGCGGACGAGTGGTTCGCCACCGGCGACCTCGGCGCGCTGGACCCCGAGGGCTACCTCACGATCACCGGCCGGAAGAAGGAACTCATCGTCACGTCCGGGGGCAAGAACGTCGCCCCGGCGCCCCTGGAGGACCGCGTCCGCGCCCACCCCCTGGTCGACCAGTGCATCGTCATCGGCGACAACCGCCCCTACGTCACGGCACTGATCACCCTCGACCACGACGGCCTCGACCACTGGGCCCGGATGCGGGGACTGGACGACGTGCCGGTGCACGAGCTCGTCCACGACGAGGCGCTCCGGGCGGAGCTGGGGGAGGCGGTGGAGGAGGCGAACGGGTATGTATCGCGGGCGGAGTCGATCCGCCGGTTCGCGGTGCTGCCGGTGGAGTTCTCGGTGGAGGCGGGGTATCTGACGCCGTCGCTGAAACTCAAGCGGGAAGTGATCGCACGGGACTTCGCGGCGGAGATCGCGGCGCTGTACGAGCGGTGAGGGTGCCCCGGCGCCGGACGGGCTGACAAAGTCAGCCCGTCCGGGCACAACCCCCTAGCAGTTGCCCCGCACCGGCCGTCCGGCGAACCGCTCCGCCAACCAGTTCGCAGCGGGTATCGACTCCGCGATGACCCCGGCGACGTGCTCAGCCAACGGCAGCGACTTCCACTGCACCGTCGCGCCCTTGGCGCACCAGTCCGCCCGCAGTCGCTGCCCCACCTCGTACGGGATCAACTCGTCGATCACCCCGTGATAGAGGTACACGGGGTGATCGGGCGCGTGCGTGCCCAGCGCCGACGCCCGCAGCACCCGTTGCCAGTCCGCCTCGTACAGCGGATTCCGCACCGTCACGTCCCCGATCCGCTTGAAGAGCCCCGCCGCGACGTCGATCACCACGCAGTGCGACTTCAGGAAGTCGACGTACGCGCGCCCCTTGTCGTTGAGGTAGGAGTCGAGCCTCAGCTCCGGGAACGCCGCGTTCTGGCCGACCGCGGCCATCAGGACGAGGCCGGCCCCGACGCCGCCGTTGTTGAAGTCGGCCGTCTTCAGCAGATCGGCGGGCACGCCGCCCGTCGCCGTGCCGCGGACGTCGAGTTCGGGCGCGTACGAGTCGTGGAGCTCCGCCGCCCAGCTGCCGGCCTGGCCGCCCTGGGAGTAGCCCATGATGCCGACGGGCGTGTCCGGGCCCAGCCCCGCCTGCGGCAGCCGCAGCGCGGCGCGCGCGGCGTCGAGGACGGCGTGGCCCTCGGCGCGCCCGACGGTGTAGGTGTGGTCGCCGGGGGTGCCCAGGCCCTCGTAGTCGGTGACGGCGACGGCCCAGCCGCGGGCGGTGAGCAGCTGGATGAGGTTGGCCTCCAGCGTGGTGCCGCGCGGGAAGCCCGCCGAGGGGGCGCACTGGTCGGCGATCCCCACGGTGCCCACGGCGTAGGTGATCAGCGGGCGGGGGCCGGTGCGGCCGTCCTGGGGGACGATCACGGTGCCGGAGACGACGTTCGGGGTGCCTCTGGCCGTGGTGGAGCGGTAAGTGACGTGCCACGCCCGGGTGTTCGTGGGCTGGCCCGGGAGCGGATGGAAGGAGGTCGGGGCGGCGCCGACGATGTCGCCGGGGGACCCCGTGTCCGTCCCGCCGGCCGCCGAGGCGCCGCCCGACAGGCCGAATGTGACGGCCAGCGCGGCGACCGCCGCGAGGGCCGTTCTGCGCAGGTGCATGCGGCTCTCCCCACTGTCGTGATCAGCTGTCGTGAGGCGACTGTCGTGAGACAGCTGCCGGGTGGTGACCGTAGTGACCCGCCGGTAGGGCGGCGCTGACCGGAACGCTCAGCTTTCCTGGCCGCGCCGGTACGCCCCCGGCGTCGTCCCCGTCCAGCGGCGGAACGCCCGGTGGAAGGCGGCGTCCTCCGAGAACCCCAGCCGGGCCGCCAGCTCCACGATCGACTCCCGGCTCCCCGCCAGCCCGGCCAGCGCCGCCTCCCGCCGCACCTGGTCCTTCAGCCGCCGGTACGAGGTGCCCTCCTCCCGCAGCCGGCGCCGCAGCGTCGCCGGGCTCACCGCCAGCCGGGCCGCCAGCCGGTCGAGCTCCGGCAGCCGGGCCGGGCGGCCCTCGCGCAGGGCGCGCGTGAACGTCCGCCGCACCTGCTCGGCCACCGTCGTGCCGTACTCGTGGCGGCCGATGAGCGCGGCGGGCGCCCCGCGCAGCAGCTCCTCCAGCGCCGCCTCGTCCCGCACCGGCGCCGCCGCCAGCCACCGGGCGTCGAACCGGGCGCCCGCCCGGAACGTCCGCCCCGGGCCGAACCCCACCGGGCAGCCGAAGACCGTCCCGTACTCGCCCGCGTGGGGCGGCGGCGGGCAGTCGAAGCGGACCCGGCGCAAGGGGATCCGCCGCCCGATCAGCCAGCTCGCCAGCCGGTGCCAGATGACCAGCACGCATTCGGCCAGGAACCGCCCCTCGGCGTGGTCGCGCAGATCGTTGAGAACGGCGAACTCCGCCTCCTCCCCGCAGCGTTCGAGCGCGAGGTGCGGGCCGCCGGGGAAGAGCCCGTAGAACCGCACGGCCCGCTCCAGGGCCGTGCCCAGGTCCCGGCAGCCGATGCTGGCGTAGCACATCATGGCGAAGGTCCCGGGTCTGCTGGGCACCGTGCCCAGCCCCATGAACTCGTCCCCCGTGGCCCGCTGCACCGCGCGGACCAGCAGCGCGAACTGTTCGGCGGTCACCCGCGCCCGCTCGTCGCCCAGCGTCAGCGGCGGAATCCCGGCCCGCTGGAGCAGCGGCACGCTGTCGAGACCCAGCCGCCGCGCCCCGCCGAGCGCGGCCCGCACCTGGTGCACGGTGATCGTCCGGCTGCTCATGCACCGCACGGTAACTCCCTTGAACGCCAGGGTCAGTGGGGCCGACGATTCCGGTCATCCCGGCGGGGGCGGGTGGGGTGGACCATGCCGACTGGGTACATCGGTACGCAGGGTTCTGTTCGCACGTTCCCTATGCGTCCATCTGTTCGTTCTGATCGTTCTGTTCGTTCGCCGGTCCGGGAGGCCCCATGCCGCAGCAACGTCCCGATACTTTCGCCGAGTTCACCG
Organism: Streptomyces hesseae; assembly: GCF_031845785.1. Lineage (NCBI taxonomy): Bacteria > Bacillati > Actinomycetota > Actinomycetes > Kitasatosporales > Streptomycetaceae > Streptomyces > Streptomyces hesseae. Next base: position 429,523 of record NZ_JAVRFI010000003.1, on the reverse strand, counting down.
AATGGACGGCGGAGCGGTACGGAGGCCTGCCCGCACTGCGCTTCCGCCGCGGCGACGGCTGGGCGGAGACGAGCCACGAGGAGCTGCGCGAGACCGTACGCACCCTCGGCCGGGGCCTGATCGGGCTCGGGGTGCGCCCCGACGACCGGGTGGCGATCCTGGCGGAGACCCGCCCGGAGTGGACCCACGCCCAGTTCGCCGCGCTGGCCGCGGGAGCGGTCGTCGTGCCCGTCTATCCCACGGCCGGGCAGGAGGAACTGGCCTGGGTGCTGGGCGACTCCGGCGCCTCCGTCGTCATCTGTGAGAACGCCGCCCAGGCGGCCCGCGTGACGGCCGTCCGCGACAAACTGCCCGAGCTGCGCCACCTGGTGCTGATGGACGGCGACCCCACCGGCCGCCCCGCCGGCACCCACCTCCTCGCCGCGCTGCCCGCCGACACGCCCCTGACCGAGCTGCTCTCGCGCGCCGCCGCGCGCAAGGGCGACGACCTGTGCACCATCGTCTACACCTCCGGCACCACCGGCCTCCCCAAGGGCTGTCGCCTCACCCACACCAATCTCGTCACCAACCAGGACGCCACCGCCGACCTCACCGGCGCCGGCCCCGGCGACACCACCTATCTCTATCTGCCGCTCGCCCACATCCTCGGCCAGCTCATCCAGCTGACCGCCCTCCGCCGGGGCGGCGCGCTCTGCTACTTCGGCGGCCGGGTCGAGAACGTCGTCGCCGAACTCGCCGAGGTCCGGCCCACCCACCTGCCCTCCGTGCCCCGGCTGTTCGAGAAGGTGCACGCCGCTGCCGTCTCCCAGGCCGAGGCGCACGGCCCCGAGGGCCGGGCCCGCCTGGAGGCGGCCGTCCGCGTCGGTCTGGAGATGGCTGGGCTCCGCGAGCGGGGCGAGGAACCGACGGAGGCGCTGCGCACCGCCTGGGAGACGGCCGACAGACGCGTCTTCGCCCCCACGCGGGCGGTCTTCGGCGGCAGGCTGCGCTGGGCCCTCACGGGGGCCGCGCCCATCGCTCCGCAGACGCTGGACTTCCTGCGCGCCTGCGGCATCGCCGTCTACGAGGGCTACGGCATGACCGAGGCCTCCGGCGTGATCACCGTCAACCACCCGGGGGCCGTGCGCCCCGGCACGGTCGGGCAGGCCATCGCCGGCTGCGAGGTGCGGATCGCGGAGGACGGGGAGGTGCTGGCCCGGGGCCCGGGCGTCTTCGCCGGCTACCACGGCAACCCGGCCGCCACCGCCGGGACCGTCGGCGCGGACGGCTGGCTGCGCACCGGTGACATCGGCACCCTGGACGCGGAGGGCTACCTCCGGATCACCGGCCGCAAGAAGGACCTGATCATCACGTCCAGTGGCAAGAACCTGACGCCCTCGCTGTGGGAGTTCGCCGCCCAGCAGTCCCGCTGGATCTCCCGCGCGGTGATGATCGGCGACCGCCGGCCGTACCCGGTGGCGCTGCTCACCCTCGACACAGCGGAGATCACGGCCTGGGCAGCTCGCGAGGGGGTGGTTTTCGATGCCGGAGGGCCTGCCCGGCACCCGGCGGTGCGGCGGCTGTGCGAGGAGGCGGTGGCGGTGGCCAACGAGCGGGTGTCGCGTCCCGCCCGGATACGGGCGTTCACGATCCTGGCCGGGGACTTCGGTGTGGAGAGCGGCACCCTGACGCCGACCTTGAAACTCCGCCGGACGGCGGTCACGGAGCGCTATGCCGGGGAAATCGAGGCGCTGTACGAAGGTGAGTACGAAGGCAAGTTCGAAAGTGAAATAAGTGACGCGAGTGAGTGAAGGTATTGGCGGCGGAAGTCCGCTCCGATGCGCCCCTCCGAGGTGCCCGTATAAAAACCTTGTGAACGGGCCATCGATCCACCCCTTGGCCTGAAAAGGCAGGAGCCCCGCCCTCCGCCGAAGCGGAAGGCAGGGCTCCTTAGGTGATCCCCGGAGAACCGGGGATCGGAGAATCACGCCGGGGTGACGTTCTCCGCCTGCGGACCCTTGGGGCCCTGCGTGACGTCGAAGGTGACCTGCTGGTTCTCCTCGAGGGAGCGGAAGCCAGCGGCGTTGATCGCGGAGTAGTGGACAAAGACGTCGGGGCCCCCGCCGTCCTGGGCGATGAAGCCAAAGCCCTTTTCAGCGTTGAACCACTTCACGGTTCCGGTAGCCATAAGCCCTCCTTGGGCCAAAGGGTTGCCCTGCTCCAGAACCTGCGAGAAGTCTGAAAACTACAAAAGCCTGCGGGGTCACATGCTCCGCAGGCTCTGTACTGCAAGGGAAACCAAACTGCAACTTGCGGCGAGCCTAGCACGCAGACGTTCTCTCGGGGAAGGAGTTGAAGATCACGCCTACGGCGGGTTTTCCGGCCCTTGCGGGCGGAAAAGATCGCCTGTCGGGCACCTGTAGCGGCACCCCGGCCCGGCGGCCCGGGGGAGGCGGGGCTAGCCTCCGGATGTGGACAATTCAGCCTCAGATGTAGCGACCGCCGTCGACGCGCCGGAGCGGCCGCGCAGCCGTCCGCGTGTCGGCCACATCCAGTTCCTCAACTGTCTGCCCCTCTACTGGGGGCTCGCCCGCACCGGCACGCTGCTGGACCTGGACCTGACCAAGGACACCCCCGACAAGCTCAGCCAGCAGCTGATCGCCGGGGAGCTGGACATCGCTCCGGTCACGCTCGTCGAGTTCCTGAGAAACGCCGACGACCTGGTCGCGCTGTCCGACATCGCGGTCGGCTGCGACGGCCCCGTCATGTCCTGCGTCATCGTCTCCCAGCTGCCCCTGGACCGGCTGGACGGGGCCCGGGTCGCCCTCGGCTCCACCTCGCGCACCTCGGTCCGCCTCGCCCAGCTGCTGCTCGCCGAGCGCTACGGCGTGGCGCCGGAGTACTACACCTGCCCGCCGGACCTCGGCGCGATGATGCAGGAGGCCGACGCGGCCGTCCTGATCGGCGACGCCGCCCTGCGGGCCTCGCTGCACGACGCGCCGAAGCTGGGGCTGGAGGTCCACGACCTGGGGACGATGTGGAAGGAGTGGACGGGCCTGCCGTTCGTCTTCGCCGTCTGGGCCGCCCGCAAGGACTACCTGGCCCGGGAGCCGGAGCTCGTCGCCCAGGTGCACCAGGCCTTCCTGGCCTCCCGTGATGTCTCGCTGGAGGAGGTCGGCAAGGTCGCCGAGCAGGCCGCCCGCTGGGAGTCCTTCGACGCCGAGCTGCTGGAGCGCTACTTCACCACGCTGGACTTCCGCTTCGGCCCGGACCAGCTGGCGGGTGTGTCGGAGTTCGCCCGCCGCACCGGCCCGACGACCGGCTTCCCGGCCGACGTCCTGGTGGAACTGCTGAAGCCCTGACCCCTCCGGAGAGGAATCAGGGCTTCACATCACTGCTCACCGGGCCCCGTGGAACCACCGGGGCCCGGCAGGGGCGGCTCAGGAGGAGGGCGTCGGCCCCTCCATCTGTTCACTGATCCACTGGATGCTGCTGTTGCCCATGCCCTTCACGTAGGTCTTGGCGTCGTGCTTGCCGCCTTGGATGACCTCGAGATGGGTGTGGATGGGGCCCTTGTTGCCATAGGCGGCGATGTATTTGTCGACGCCCTGCCGTGTGATGGCGGCCTCCAGCGTTCCGTACTGGAACGCGATGTAGACGTCGTTCTTGGACTTGGTGTCGATCAGCCGCTGGGAGAGGACCTCGGGGTTGTTCTCCCGCTTCTCGGCGTCGTGGCCCTTCCACAGCGGGGAGTCCGGGACGATGTCCGGGCCGGAGGCGATGACGGCCTTGAACTTGTCCGGGTGCTTCATGACGGCCTTGAAGCCGGCGAAGCCACCGGAGGAGGAGCCCATGAACGCCCAGCCGTCACGCGACTTCAGCGTGCGGAAGTTCTCCTTCATGAGCTCCGGGACGTCCTCGGTGAGCCAGGTGCCCATCTTGGCCTGGCCGGGGATGTCACTACCGTCGTAGTAGTACTTCTCGTCCGGGTTGAGGACGGGCATGGCCAGCAGGAACGGCTTGCTCTTGCCCTCGTCCGCCCACTTGGCGATGTTGGACTCCAGACCGAGGTCGGTGCCCATCCAGTAGTTGTTCGGGTAGCCGGGGCCACCGGGCAGCGCGATCAGGACCGGGAAGCCGCTCTTGGCGTACTTGGGGTCCTTGTACTGCTTGGGCGCCCAGACCCAGACCTTGCCCGTGAAGCCGGACTTCTTGCCCGTGATGGTCACGACGCCGATCTCGGTGCCGTCGCTCAGCGAGTTCGCGTTCTTGAACTTCGCCTCCGGGCCCGTCGGCATCAGCGTCTTGGAGTCACCGGAATCACCGCTGGCGCCGCCGGCCTGGCCGCCGTTCTTGTCGGCGCCCGCGCCGAAGCTGACGGGCTCGCCCTTCTTGGAGAACGGGCCGATCTCCATGTACTTCAGCACGCCACCGGTGATCAGGCCGACTATGGCTATGGACGCCACGACGATCGTCCAGAACTTGGCGCGGGAGGCACGCTGCCGGCCCTGCGACTGGTACGAACCGTCGTACTGGTCGTCGTACTGACCGCCGTACTGGTCGTCCCGGCCGTCCTGGCCGTTGTAGGGGCCGTAGCCGTCGGCCGGCGGGTAGTTGCCCTGGCCGCCCTGCTGACGGTAGCCGCCACCCTGCTGCTGGTAGCCGCGGTCCTGGCCGTAGCCACCACCCTGCTGGGGGTAGCCGCCCTGCTGGCCGTAGCCGCCGCCACCCTGCTGGGGGTAGCCGCCGCCCTGCTGTTGGTATCCCCCGTTGGGCCGGTAGCCCCCGTTGGGTGAGTGAGCCATCGCGTCGCTCCGGATGCTGCTGCTGCCCCGAAGGACATGACGGTTTGTTCCGTCCTAGTTGATGGGCAAACCAGGGTCCGGGGTTCCTCGGACGTCCCGTGAATTGAGTCATAGGCTGAAAATCGGGGCCGCAGGGCCCGCCCAAGGGGGAGGCAAAGGTCCCGATGCAACAGCTGTCTGAGGAAGACCCGCAGGTCATAGGCGCATATCGGCTGCTGGGGCGCCTCGGGGCGGGCGGTATGGGCCGGGTGTATCTGGGGCGGAGCGCCGGCGGCCGTACCGTCGCCGTCAAGGCCGTGCACCCGCATTTCGCCCAGGACACGCAATTCCGGGCGCGTTTCCGGCGAGAAGTGGAATCCGCCCGGAAAGTCGGGGGCGCGTGGACGGCGCCCGTGCTCGACGCCGATCCGGAAGCCGCCGTCCCATGGGTGGCCACCGGCTATGTCGCCGGGCCCTCGCTGACCGAGGCCGTCGCCGAGGTGGGCCCGCTGCCGGAGCCGGCGGTCCGGGCGATCGGTGCGGGCCTGGCGGAGGCGCTGGCGGCGGTGCATGGGCTGGGCCTGGTCCACCGGGACGTCAAGCCCTCCAACGTGCTGCTCGCCCTCGACGGCCCCCGCCTGATCGACTTCGGCATCGCCCGCGCCACGGACGGCACCGCGTCCCTGACCGCGACCGGCGTCTCCATCGGCTCGCCCGGCTATATGGCCCCCGAACAGATCGTGGGCAAGGACGTCACGGGCGCCGCCGACGTCTTCTCCCTGGGCGCGGTCCTCACCTACGCGGCCACAGGCGAACCACCCTTCACCGGCGACAGCTCGGCCGCCCTCCTCTACAAGGTCGTCCACGAGGAACCGGTGCTGGGCCCGGCCCTGACTGGCGAGCTACGGGAGCTGGTACGGGCCTGCCTGGCCAAGCCCCCGTCGTCCCGCCCGACCCCCGCCGACCTCGCCCGCCACCTCGCCGGCCCGCCCGGCGCCTCCGCCCTCATCCGCCCGGGCTGGCTACCGGGCCCGCTGGTGGAGCGGGTGAGCAGGCAGGCGGTGGAGCTGCTGGACCTGGATGCCTCAGCCCCTCCGGCGTTTGAGGAGCGGGGGCCCGGGGGCGGAGCCCCCGAAAGAGCTCCTTCCCCCCACGCCCCCACGGTCACCGCCAAGTCCGCCGCCGTATCCATCGGCACCCGCAAGGGAAGAGGCTGCACCCTCGCCCTGACGGTCGTCGGCGCCCTGGCCGTCGCCACCACCGCGGCCCTGTTCGCCTTCGGCGTGCTGCCCGGCACGGGCGGGGGAGGCCGCGACGCGGCGGGCAAGCCCGCGCCCCCCGCCGCCGGCGCAAGCCCCGCCGCACCGGCCACCGTCCTCACGGACTTCGCCGGCACATGGACCGGCCAGGTCGTCCAGTCCGACGGCACCCCCAACGGCACCATGACCAGCGTCATCACCGACAACGCCAAGGCCGCCTACGCGGTCCGTACGACCTACGACGTCCTCGGCGTCATCCAGTGCCACAGCAAGGCGCGACTGACCTCGGCCACGACCGGGAAGATCACCCTGGAGGAGAGCACCGACGGCTCACCCGGGCCCGGCTGCACGGGCCAGACCGCGGCCGTGACGTACACCCTCGCCCCGGACGGCACCATCGCCTTCGCCTCCGACGACGCGAAGGGCGGCAACGTCAGGGCGACGTTGAAGCGCAGCGGCGGCTGACGACGGGCCGCCGGGGGCCCGTCGGCCCCTCTCGCGTAATCTGGCCCGAGTTCGCATACCCCCTCCGAAGGGACGCCCGGTGACCGAGAACGCCGACCTTCAGTCCGTCCTCGACCGCGCCGCAGCCGGCGGCCGGATCACCCCGGAGGAGGCGCTCGAGCTCTACCGCTCCGCTCCGCTGCACGCCCTCGGCGCGGCAGCCGACGCCGTGCGCCGCAAGCGCTACGCGGGTACCGAGCACATCGCGACGTACATCATCGAGCGCAACATCAACTACACCAACGCCTGCGTCACCGCGTGCAAGTTCTGCGCCTTCTACGCCCCGCCCAAGAGCGAGAAGGTCTGGACGCGCCCGATGGACGACATCCTGCGCCGGTGCGCGGAGACGGTCGCGCTGGGCGGCACCCAGATCATGTTCCAGGGCGGCCACCACCCGGACTACGGCGTGGAGTACTACGAGGAGCACTTCGCGGCGATCAAGAAGGAGTTCCCGCAGCTCGTCATCCACTCCCTCGGCGCGTCCGAGGTGGATCACATGTCGCGGATCTCCGGTGTGAGCGTCGAGGAGGCCATCCGCCGCATCCACGCCGCCGGCCTGGACTCCTTCGCGGGTGCCGGCGCCGAGCTGCTGCCGGAGCGGCCGCGCAAGGCCATCGCGCCGCTGAAGGAGTCGGGCGAGCGCTGGCTGGAGATCATGGAGATCGCCCACAACATGGGCGTCGAGTCGACCTCCACCATGCTGATGGGCACCGGCGAGACCAACGCCGAGCGGATCGAGCACCTGCGCATGATCCGTGACGTCCAGGACCGCACGGGCGGCTTCCGCGCCTTCATCCCGTACACCTACCAGCCCGAGAACAACCACCTGAAGGGCCGGACGCAGGCGACCCTCTTCGAGTACCTGCGCATGATCGCCATCGCGCGGCTCTTCCTCGACAACGTCGCCCACATCCAGGGCTCGTGGCTGACCACGGGCAAGGAGGTCGGCCAGCTGTCGCTGCACTACGGCGCGGACGACCTCGGCTCGATCATGCTGGAGGAGAACGTGGTCTCCTCGGCCGGCGCCAAGCACCGCTCCAACCGGATGGAGATCATCGATCTCATCCGCAAGGCGGGCCGCGTCCCGGCGCAGCGCGCCACGACGTACGAGCACCTGCTCGTCCACGACGACCCGGCGAACGACCCGGTCGACGACCGCGTCGTCTCCCACCTGTCCTCGACCGCGATCGAGGGCGGCACGGCCCACCCCGAGCTGAAGATCGTCGAGGCGAGCTGACGCCTTGCAGACGCTCCACGCGGCCGACCTGCTGATCGCCGTCCCCGGCACGGCCCCCGTGCCGGGCGGGGCGGTGGTCGTCGACGGCGACACGGTCGCGGCGCTCGGCCCGTACGAGGAGCTCACGGCGGCGTACCCGCGGGCGCGGGTGCGGCGGTGGCCGGGGGTGCTCACGCCGGGGCTCGTGCAGCGGCGGGCGGCCGCCCTGCTGACCCGCGCCTACCACCCGGACCCGCGCGAGCACGCCGAACTGGGCGAGCGCCCCCTGACCGGCGACCGGCTGGCCGCGCTCGAAATGGACGACACACGGTGGTCCGGCAGCGTCCGCCGCGGTCTCCAGCAGATGCTGCGCCACGGCACGACGGCGGTGGCGGGGGCGTTCGACAGCCTGTTGCTCTCCACGGCGGTCGCCCGCTCGGGCCTGCGGGTGCTGCCCGTCGCCACGCCGGGCGAACCGGACCTCGACCCGCTGCGCGGGGTCGCGGCCCTGGCGGACGCCGTCGCGTCCCCGCTGACCGTCGGCGGTCGCGCCGACCTCGCCGTCTTCGACGTACCGGACGAGGCGGCGCTGCTCGAACGCGGCGCGGGCACGTGCGTCGCCACGGTGCTCGCGGGACGTTTGGTGCACCGGCGCCGCTGAGGGCGGTTCCGAGCGCGGCGCGCCGCCCCCGTCAGTGATCCGTAAGGAGCACGTCCCCGCACGTCAGGGCGGCATCAAGAGGAGCCGTTCGTACCGCTTTCACCCGGCAGGATGGTGATCGCGGGGACGGCCGCTTCGGTCGTCCCGCGGTGCGAAGGTGTGGCGGGCCCGGTCGTCGGACAGGCCGCGAGAACGCGCATGACCGGTAGGAAACCCGTTGCCGAGGGGGCCGCGGGTGGGGGGACCGGTGGTTCTCGGGGCGGGCCCACAGGAGCGAGCGCAATCGGCACCGCGAGACGGCCGGTCCTTCCCGGGGCGGCCGTCCCCGTCCAAGGTCCTCCGGGGCCGTGGTGAAGAATGGGTCCGTGACCCGAGCATCCCTGGACAAGCAGCCGCACGAAGTCGCCGCGATGTTCGACGACGTGGCGGCGAAGTACGACCTGACCAACGACGTCATCTCGCTCGGTCAGGCCCGGATCTGGCGCAAGGCCGTGGCGCGTGCCGTCGACGCCCGCCCGGGGCAGAAGGTCCTCGACCTCGCCGCCGGTACGGGTACGTCATCGCTTCCGTTCGCCATGGACGGCGCCTACGTCGTCCCGTGCGACTTCTCGCTCGGCATGCTGCGCGAGGGCAAGAAGCGCAACCCCTGGCTGCCGCTGACCGCGGGCGACGCCACGAAGCTGCCCTTCGCGGACAACGTCTTCGACGCCGTGACCATCTCCTTCGGGCTGCGCAACGTCCAGGAGACCGACACCGCGATGCGCGAGCTGCTGCGTGTGACCAAGCCGGGCGGGCGCGTGGTGATCTGCGAGTTCAGCCAGCCCACCTGGGCGCCGTTCCGCACGGTCTACAGCGAGTACCTGATGCGCGCCCTGCCGCCGATCGCCCGGACGGTGTGCAGCAACCCCGACGCGTACGTCTACCTCGCCGAGTCGATCCGCGAGTGGCCCGACCAGCCCGCGCTCGCCGCGCGGCTCCAGAAGGCCGGCTGGTCGAAGGTGGCGTGGCGCGATCTGACGGGCGGCGTCGTCGCGCTGCACCGCGGGTTCAAGCCGCTGGACTGACGCGCGTTCTCCGCGTGTGCCGCCTCCCGGCGATTGTCATGGGCAGGGCGCTCAGGATCGATACGATCTTGGCCCCTGCCCATGATCGTCCGATCGCTCGATCGTCTGATCGTCGCCGAGTCCCGGAGGCACCGTGCCGACCGCGCCACCCCCGCCGTCGTACCCCCCGCCACCCCTGAGCGCCCCGCCCTCGCGCGGTGCGCTGTTCCTGCGCCGTACGGTCGCCGGGGACTGGGCGGGGGCGGCGAGGGCGGCGCTGTGGCCCTCCGCCCTGCTCCTCGTCCTCGCGGTCGCGATCTCGCTGCCGTCCTCGGACGACTTCGACCGCATGAGCCTCGGCGACTGGTCCGACCGCTTCCAGGTCGTCCTCGCCCTGCTGATCCAGGGCCTCGGCGGCACCCTGGACGTGGAGCTGCGGGGTGGCGACAGCCTGCTGTCGATGTTCCTGCGCGGCAGCGGTTATCTCTCCGTATGGCCGCTGACGGTCACGATTCTGTGGGCCGGAGCGGTGGCTCTGGGCACGGCCCGGCTGCGGCGTACGACCGGGCGTACGACCGGTCCCGGCGGGACGGCCGGTGGCGCCGAGGCCGCCGTGCGCGTCGCGCTGCTGTGCGGGGCCGCGGTGCTGGTGCTCGCCCTGTGCGGGCAGCCGGGCGTCGAGCAGCTGTCGGTCTCCACCTCGCCCGGTCTCGCCGCGCTGTTCTCGTGCGCGCTGGCGGGTGCGGTGAGCGGCGCGATGCTGTGCCGCGACCGGTTCGTCGAGCGCCTGGGCGCCGGCGTACAGGTGGTCATACGAGCGTGGGGCACCGCCCTGCGCGCCCTCGGGCTGTCGGTCGCGCTCTGCGCGCTGGTCGTGTTCGTCGTCCTCGCCGCGCACCAGGACGAGGTGGGCGGCTGGACCGTCGTCGGCTCGCTCCCGGTGCTGGTCAACCTCGGTCTGATGGCGCTCGGCGTCTCCTGGGGCGCGGGCGTCGAGGGTTCGTCCACCGAGCACAGCCGCCATGTGGGCGGCACCCTCGGCCTCTCCGAGATCGGTGAACTGGCGGGCGGCTGGGCCCAGGCCGGCGCCGTGGCGCTGGGCGTGGTGTGCGCGGTGATCCTTGCCGTCCTGGCGGCGCGGCGCTCGGCGGACCGGGTGGAGCAGGTGCTGTCCGGGGTGTTCTTCCTGGCGGCGGTGTGGCTGCTGTCGTTCGTCTCCGGCGGCGACATGCGGATGACCTCCGGTTCCTCTTCTCCCTTCTCGGGGCGCCTGCCGGGCATGGAGGCCTCGGTCGGCACGAACGCCGGGGAGCTGCTGCTGTTCGGCCTGCTGTGGACGGCGGGCGCGGTGCTGCTGGCGGGCGTGCTGGGGCGCCAGGGTATGAGCGGTACAAATGTGGTGGGCGTGGCTGCGGCGTCGGGTATGACCGTGGTGCCGTCCATGCCGCCCGTGCCGGACCGGCCCCCGGTGCCCGCGCAGCCGCCCGTGCCGGACCGGCCGCCCGTACCGGCTCAGCCGCCTACGGCCCCGCCCGTTCCGACTGCGGCGCCCGTCGCGCAGCCCACCGTGCCCCCGGAGCCCCCGACGGCTCCCGTGCCCCTGGCGTACACCGCACCCGCCCCCGTCCCCCCTCGCGCGGGCCCCGCGCGCAGCCCGTTCGTGTGGGCGGCCCTCGGCCTGGCGGCCTTCCTGGTCGGCGGTGCCGTGACGGCGGGCGTGATGCTGGTGGGCAACGACAGCGGCAGCGGAAAGACTGACAACGCCGACAACAAGGCCCAGCCATCGGCCGTGGCGTCCGCATCGGGCGAGCCCACCGCCCCCGCGACCGGGCCCTCCGCCTCCGCGACACCGGACCCCGGCGCCAAGCCCAAGCCCCCCACGGGCGAGCCCCCCAAGGGCTACATCCGGATGACCTCCCCCGAGGGCTTCTCCCTCGCCGTCCCCGAGTACTGGCGCCGCTACACCCAGGGCGGCGACCAGATCGACTACCACGGCCCCACCGGCGCGGCCCAGCTGCGGATCGGCGTCGTGCCGAGCGAGGGGAAGTCCTCGTACGACCACTTCCAGGAGCTGGAGAAGACCGTCTCCCGGCAGGACGGCTACACGCGGGTCACGATGACCCGCAACACCTTCCTCGGCCGCCCCGGCGCCCTCTGGGAGTGGACCTGGAAGGAGAAGAGCGGCGAGGTCATGCGGGCGATGAACCAGGCGTACGTGGACGAGTCCGGCACCGAATACGCCGTCATGTTCTCGGAGCGCGAGCGCTTCTACCCCGAGGCGCGGCAGATCTTCGACACAGCGCTGCGCTTCTGGTGGGTCGGCCCGTACAACGCGAGCTGATCTGTCATACCGATTCCGTAGAGCCGGGCGGGCAACGGTGGGCAACGGCGGACCTCGCCACCGCCCGCACCCGCCCGGCTCATAGACTCGACCCGGCAATGGCCCCAGCCCTTGCCGAATCCCCTTTGCCGAACGGGAGAGCCACCGTGACCGTGACCCCTACCGAACACAGCGCTGATGTGATCGTCGTCGGGGCCGGCCCGGCCGGCTCCACGACCGCGTACTACCTGGCCAAGGCCGGCCTCGACGTCCTCCTCCTGGAGAAGACGGCCTTCCCGCGCGAGAAGGTGTGCGGCGACGGCCTCACCCCGCGCGCCACCAAGCAGCTCGTGGCGATGGGCATCGACGTCTCCGAGGAAGCGGGCTGGCTGCGCAACAAGGGCCTCCGCATCATCGGCGGCGGCGTCCGCCTCGAACTCGACTGGCCGGAGCTGGCGTCCTTCCCGGACTACGGACTGGTCCGCAAGCGCGACGACTTCGACGAGCAGCTCGCCCGGCAGGCCGTCAAGGCCGGCGCCCGGCTCTACGAGCGCTGCAACGTCGGCGCGCCCGTCATCGACGACCGCACGGGCCACATCACCGGCGTCGAGGCGAAGCTGGGGGAGGAGAAGACCCCGGTCACCTTCCACGCCCCGCTGGTCGTCGCAGCCGACGGCAACTCCTCCCGCCTCTCGCTGGCCATGGGCCTCCACCGCCGCGAGGACCGCCCGATGGGCGTCGCCGTCCGCACGTACTTCACCTCCCCGCGCCACGACGACGACTATCTGGAGTCCTGGCTGGAGCTCTGGGACCGCCGCGGCCCCGGCCCGGACCGGCTGCTGCCCGGCTACGGCTGGATCTTCGGCATGGGCGACGGCACGAGCAACGTCGGCCTCGGCGTCCTCAACACCTCCGACTCCTTCAAAGAGCTGGACTGGCGCGAGGTGCTCAAGGCGTGGTGCGCCTCGATGCCCGAGGACTGGGGCTACACCCCCGAGAACATGACCGGCCCCATCCGCGGCGCCGCCCTCCCCATGGCCTTCAACCGCCAGCCCCACTACACCCGCGGCCTGCTGCTCGTCGGCGACGCGGGCGGCCTGGTCAACCCCTTCAACGGCGAGGGCATCGCCTACGCCATGGAGTCGGGCCAGATCGTCGCCGACGTCATCGTCCAGGCGCACGCCCGTTCCTCGTACGCGCAGCGGGAACTGGCCCTCCAGCGCTACCCGAAGGTCCTCAAGGACACCTACGGCGGCTACTACACGCTCGGCCGCGCCTTCGTGAAGCTCATCGGCAACCCGAAGGTCATGAAGATGGCGACGGAGCGCGGTCTGACGCATCCGCTGCTGATGAAGTTCACGCTGAAGATGCTGGCGAACCTGACCGACCCGACGGGCGGCGACGCGATGGACCGCATCATCAACGGCCTGAGCAAGGTCGCGCCGAGGTCATAACCGACCGCAGTGGTTCATCCTTTCGTGGGGCTTTCGCGCCGTTTCGGCGCGTCGGCTTAACGGAAGGTAATGGGGGAGAGCCGGAATCCCGTTGTGAGGGGGATGTGCTCGCCATGACGCGTACGAACCGCCTTCGCCGAGTCGTCCGAGCCGTCCAGGCAGTTCGGGTCGCCGCCGTCACGGCGGCGGCCCTCCTCCTGCCCGCCGCCTTCCTCGCGACGCCCGCCCGGGCCGCGACCTCCTGCACCGTCAACGGCACGCCCGCGCCGGGCCCGGAGATCACCGGCACCGACGGCGACGACGTCATCGTCTGCACCGGCCTGGACGCGGGCGCCACCGTCGACGCCAAGGGCGGCGCCGACACGATCACTCTGAACGGGGAAGCGTCCGGCACCGTTCTCGGCGGCGACGGCGCGGACCACATCGTCCTCGCGGAGGGCGCCCGGCTGACCGAGAAGGGCGTCATCGACGGCCAGGCCGGACGGGACGAGATCGACCTCAGGGGCGCGGTCCTCGGCGCGGTCCGCGGCGGCCAGGACGACGACCTGATCCTCCTCTTCAAGACCGCCACGACCGGCGACGCCGGCCTCATCCGCGGCGCGCGGGGCGCGGACGTCATCCTCGCCGACGGCGCCGTCACCATCCGGGGCCTCGTGGAAGGCTTCGACGGGAACGACTTCATCGACATCAACGGCACCGTGGCCCCCACGGGCAGGGTGCACGGCGACGACGGGGACGACGTCCTCCACGTCCACGTCAACCAGGGCGAGGTGGACGGTGGCGGCGGTACGGACGTGTGTGCCGTGGACAGCGGAAATCAGCCCCTGAACTGCCCCTGAGACGAAGGGTTTCGCTGTCTGCCGACTCCGCCCGCCGCACCGGACCCGCCCCCGTGTGGCGGGCGGGTCTGTGGGGCCTGTGTGGGCCTGCGTGGGCCTGTGGGCGGGGCTCACTTGGACCGGTACTCGTCCTCCACCGGCACCCAGACGTTCTTCCCCATCCAGTAGGAGTACTGCGGACGGTCCTTGATGGCGCTCGTACGGAACGGGCGCCCGTTGTCGTCGACGCGGATGGTGCCGTGCCGGTCCCCGCTGCTCCACTCCAGCTCCAGGTACCAGCTGACGTCATGGCTCTCGGTACGGCCCACCACCTCCAGCACCTGGGGATCGGTCGAGGTCACCCGGTACGGGAAGTCCGTGGCGGGGACCTTGATGTCGCCCTGCTTGCCGGACGCCGCGCGGGCCACCGGCTGGTCGGCGTCGAGGTCGATGTCGTGGAAGGAGGGCGTGAGGCCGCCGCCACAGCCGGACCCCATCACGTACGCCGTCCAGGACAGCGGCGCCGACCGGTTCACGACCCGGACCCGGACGGCGTGCAGCACGACAGCCTCGGTGCCCTTGCCCTGCACGGAGAGCTCGACCTTCGCCTGCCCGCCCGCCACGGCCCGCAGATTCTCCGCCCAGCCGCGGTTCTCCCTCACCTCCGGGGGTGCGGGCATGAACAGCGGTTGGCGGTCCGTCAGATATAGCTGGCTGCACGGGTCTTCCGAGATGTACGGCCGGACCGCCACGGTCAGCGGAATGCCGGATGCAGAATCGCCCCCTCCGCTGCCGCCGCCCGGCTTTTCGGGCCCGGCGCCGGGGCCGGGGGGCTCGCCCGGGGCGTCCGGCGCTGCCTGGGAGCCGTGCGAGCGGCCGTCGGGGGCGGGGGTGGCGCTGCCACCGGAGGGGGAGGAGGGGAGCGGCAAGGCCGACGGGGGCGACGAGGTGAGCGGCTTCGGAATGGTCCTCGGCTTGGGGACGGTGAAGAGCGTGCTGGGGGACTGCGCCTGTCCGGGGCGGGCGTCGTCGTGGGAGCCGCCGTCCCGTGAGGCCGCGTAGCCCACCACGGCGGCCGAGGTCGCGACGATGCCCACGACGGCGGCGCCGATGAGCGCGAGCCGGACGGACCTAGTGGTGGGCAATCGTCCCGCAGGGCGGGACGGGTGGGCACCACCCGACGACGGGCCCGCAGCCGCCGACGAAACGGACGTGGCGGTGGCGCCTTGCGCATCCGGAGCCGGGGCGGCATCGGCCTCCTCGGCCGCCACTTCGGTGGCGGCCGCCGCCCGGCTGGCCGCGGCCTTCCGCCGCCGCGCCTCATCGGCGAGAATCCAGTGGCGGTGCAGCGCGACAAGTTCCTCGGGCTTCGCCCCGCACACCCTGGCGAAACGTTCCACGGGGGCGTACTCCGCCGGTACGGCGTCCCCGTGGCAGTAACGGTGAACCGTCGACGTACTCATGTGCAGCCGCTTGGCCAGTCCCGCGTAGCTCTGCCCGGAGCGATCCTTCAGCTCACGGAGTAATTCGGCGAATTCCTCGGTCCCCTCGGCCATCGGCCGTGCCCCTCCCCATCCCAGGACCGCGTTCCAGGGGAATGGCATTTCCCCAGGTCAGAACGCGTTCGACCATTCCATTTTCCCGGATGGCTCGAACACCGTTGCGGTGGACTCGCCGAGCGACGCAGGCTGTGGGGGCGACGAGCGGACCGGCCTTCGACCGGCCGCCGGATCCACGCCACCGACACACCCACACCCACACCAGACCCATGCGTACGGGAGACACCCATGCCCATCGCCGGCCGTATCACCGGTGCCGCCCTCGCGGCCGCCGCTGTCGTCACCATCGCCGCCTGCCAGGGCCAGAGCGTCGCGGCGAACCAGGTCAGCCCCGCGCCCTCAACCTCCGCCGCCGCCGCCAAGGCGCTCGCCTCCCCGGACGCGACCCCTGGTTCCGGTACCGCGGCCCGCCCGGCTGCCCCGGCCACCACTCCGGCCGCCACGCCGGCCGCGACCAAGAGCAAGGCCGCCGACCGCCTCGTCGCCTGCTCGGCCGCCAACTCCAAGGTGACGGTCAACACCATCAGCCGCCCCATCAACCACCTCGCCCTCACCGTCACCAACACCGGCTCCAAGCGCTGCGCCGTGTACAGCGCCCCCGCCCTCCGCTTCGACGAGGACCAGTCCGCCACCCAGGTCGTGCAGGACAGCGTGCCGCAGTCCGTCGTCATGCTGGAGCCGGGCCAGTCCGCCTACGCGGGCATCCGCATCTCCTCCGCCGACGGCAGCGGCGACCACGGCCGCACGGCCCGCAACCTGGAGGTCCACTTCTCCAACCGCTCGGGCGACGGCTCCACGGGCACCCCCGCCCACCTCACCCTCCCCCAGGGCACGTACATCGACGACTCGGCCGCCGTCACCTACTGGCAGTCGGACCTCCAGGACGCCATCAAGTGGTGAACGCGTGCCTCGTGGCCGTGACGCTCATCGGTGCGCCACGGCCGCGTTGTACGCGTACAGGGCGACGAGGCCGATCACGCACACGATGACCACCCACGAGCCGAAGCCCGTGTGCCGACCGCGCCGGATCCGGATCCGGCGGTTCCGCTTCCCGGCCCGCCGGGGTGACGAGAGCCGCGCGGACCGCGCGGAGCGCTTGGGCGGGGCGGCCTCGGTAGCGGCCTCGGCGAGGAGGCGTCGGCATATCGCGGCGAGTTCCTGCGTCCCTGCGCCGAGGCTCGCGACGGCCTCCGAACGCGCGGGCGCGGTCGTACCGCCGTCGAGTATTCGACCCGCGCGCAGCAGGATCTCGTCCCGGCCGCCGCTCGGGGCCATGCTTATCCACCGCTGCACGTGCTCGCCCCGGATGACCACGCCCCCGCCCCGCTCGCGGTACACGACGTGCTCGCGCCACAGCAAGACGGCCACGCCACTGGCGGTTTCTCTCAGGCGCGTCCCCATGGTTTCCTCCCCTTCACCACGGTGCCGCGCGTCGAACGGTCCCCCGTGTGGTCATGCCCCCACGGTAAGTGACACCACTGACAATCCCCCCGGCCGTCAGGCCTTCCCCCTCAGCACCAGGGACGCGACCACCGGCGCCGCGTACAGCAGGGGCATCGGCACGTGGGCGTACGAGCGTGCCCGGACCACGGTGACGACGGCCCCGGCGAAGTACAGCACCAGCCCGATCCCGGCCAGCACGCCGATGACAGGCACGGCCAGCCCGGCCAACAGGCCCACGGCCCCGGCGGCTTTGGCCGTGCCGAGCCATGGCAGCCACGATTCGGGCACGCCGTACGCGGTGAGCGACCGCACGATCCACGGGGCGCGGAAGATGAACGTGCCGGCGGAGAAGCCGGTCATGATGGCGGCGAAGACGGTGACGACGACGTAGGCGGTGGACATGGCGGCTCCTCGTCCGGGCGAGTTCGTCTGATGTCCTGACTTTCCGCCTGGAGGCGGGCCAAACGGCCTCGCTGTGTTTGTACTTCGCCGGAGCCGGGGGGCTCTCAGGGGTGCCTCGGGGGCTGCTCAGGGTGATCACTGATGGCATCTGGTGTCAGGCCAGGCAGAGTTACCGATGGTCCACCGTTTCCTGGCTCTGTGGCCACCATCCTTGGGAGCAGCCCGATGCACCACCGCCCTTCCGTTGTCCGCCGCTTGGCCGTGACCGGCATGGCCCTCGCCGCGATCACAGCAGGTGCGGGCATTCCCGCCGCGACGGCGTCTGCCGCGGTGCCGCAGCGGTCCGCGGCCGCTGCCTCGTTCGATCCTGCGCCGGTGCGGGATCTGCTCGCCCGTCTCCCCGATCCCGTCGTCGCCGGTGCGCTGGTCAGGGTGGCGGGGGACGGCCCGGTGATGCCGTGGACCGGAACCGCGGGGGAGGTGTCCCGCGACGCTCACTTCCGCATCGGCAGCGTGACGAAGGCCTTCACCAGCACGGTCATGCTCCAGCTGGTTGCCGAGCGCCGCATCGACATCGACGCGCCCGTCCGGCCCTACCTGCCCGACCTCATCCCGGCCGCATACGGAACGGTCACCGTCCGCGAGCTCCTGGACCACACCAGCGGCCTGCCGGCCCCGGCCGGCGTTCCCGGGCCCGCCGACGGGCCCGGTTGGTGGCGGAAGAGCGTGTCGCCGCAGGATGTGGTGCGCAATGCGTTCGCAGCCGCCGAGAGCCGAGGGGCGAAGCCGACCCCGCCCAAGAGCGTTCAGCAGTACAACGGCGTCAACACGTTCGTCGTCGGCCTACTGGTCGAAAAGGTGACCGGCCGAACCTTCAAGGACGAACTCACCCGCCGCATCATCCGTCCGCTGGGACTCCGGAACACCAGCCTTCCCTCGCCGGACGACATGTCCATACCCGCACCGCACGCTCGCGTGTACGTCGGTACGGACGAGGTGACCGAGCAGAGCCCCTGGGCATGGGCCGAGGGCGGAATGATCTCCACCGCCGCTGATCTGGACCGCTTCATAACCGCCCTGTTCCGCGGCCGCCTCCTCCCGCCCGCCCAGCAGGAGCTGGCGTTCACCGTGCCCAATGTGGACAACGCGCCGACCAACAAGAACTGCATCAACGGGACGGCTTGCTTCAGCGCCGGCGGCCTGATGCGGGTCACTCTCGACAACGGCGTCACCGTCTGGGGCAAGACCGGTTCCCTGCCCGGGTGGACCAACGGCGTCTTCGCCACCCGCGACCTGAAGCGGCGCGTGGCCTACTCCCTCAACCCCACCGGCACCGCGTCCGAGCGGCCCTACGTCATGGGCGTGGTCAACTCCGCCTTCAAGGTAGCCGGCTGAGAGGGCCCCATAGCCCTTGAGCGCGTCGATCGCGCCCCGCCTGGCACGGACTGGTTGCTTTGACCCTGCGCAGGAGGGCTCCCAGGGTGGGTGGGGCGGCGGCGATGACGGTGCCGGGGGCCTCGCTCTCCCTCACCTGTATCAGTCCGGTCATCGCGCGTACCTCCAGGCAGTTGTTGCCACCTCCGCCGCAGGCGGATGAGCGCTGCCACGCGGGCTCTGGGCTCACTGCAACGCACCTTCCTTGACGCTCGCGAGCAGCGCGCGCACTCGGGTGTGAGCCGTCGCGATTACGACGGACGGAGCGTCGCTCTCGCGCATGAGTATTGCTCCCGAGGTCGCTGCCAGCTCTAAGCAGTCCGGGTTGTTGTCCGGGCCGGAGAAGGAGGACTTCTGCCAGAGGGTTCTTTTCATGTCGGTCAGCTCACAAATCCTGCACGATGCGGTGGATGTACTTCAGGGACTCGTTCGTATCGAGCGCGATCTCATCGATCGTGTCGAACAGGGATCGATACTCAACCAGTTGAGCCTCGGCGTCGAGGAAGTGTCCGTCAAAGGCATTGTCGAGCTGGACGGTGTCGAGCTTCGGGATCGGGCCACCCGCATAGAGCACCGAGTGGACCGAGCCTGTGATCCGCGTATCGAATGGGATGACGCGAACGCGGACGCTCGGCCAGTCAGCGGTTTCCTCCAGCAGCTCAAGCTGAGAACGCATGACATCGCTGCTGCAATAGCGCATCCGCAGGGCTGCCTCATGGATGAACGCATCGAACTTCGGCGGGTCGGTCCGATTGAAGATCTCGCGTCGACGGATTCTGTGCTCAACCCGTGCGGCCATCTCGCGGCTGGGCAGGCTCAGCACCCCGCTGCCGATCAGCTCGCGGGAGTAGTCCGCTGTCTGAAGGATGCCAGGTACATGCAGCATCCGGATGGACCGCAGAAAGGACGCGTGGTTCTCGAGCTCGGCGATGTCGAGGAAGCTGGCGGGCAGAATGCCACGGTATTCCTCCCACCACCCCTTGCCGCGTGCCTCGGTCATCGCGCAGAGCGCGTCCACCAGTTGCGGGTCACTGGCGGAGTAGAACGACGCGAGCCGTCGGACCCGGTCCGCGCTGACGCCCCAGCGGCCGGCTTCGATATGGCTGACCGTCGCTTGATTTCCGCCGAGGAATTCGCCGACGGCGCGGGCGGGGAGGCCGGAGGCTTCTCGGAGTTTGCGGAGTTCGGCACCTAGGCGCGCCTGCCTGGCAGTCGGGCTGCTCCGGGGTGGCATAGACGTTCCTCTCCTCTCGCGTGTCAAGTGTGCGCGCTCCAGTCTCGCGGGTCTACCTGCTGGCGTGCAGGCTTTGGCCTGCGCTTGAGCGGTCACATGCATGTGCCCTACCGTCCTAACCGCACCGCGCATCCGTCGCAGGAAGGACCGAAGTGCAGCTACCAGCAAGCAAGTTGAGGCCAAAGCTGGTGGCCAGGCCACGGACAACGGCGGCGCGCGGAAGTGAAGAACATCGGCAACCGTGAACAGGGAGGCGCCCATGAGTTCCACCGTGCTCAACGACCCACGTACCGAGCCCTACTTCAACCCCAGCACGTTCTACGAGCTGGCCGCACCGGCAACAGCAACAACCGCCCGCCTCGCCCGCCAGTTCGTATGCGGAACGTTGCAAGCCACCGGGCACCCATCCCTCATCGACGACGCGTGCGTCTGCGTCTCGGACGCCGTCGCGAACGTCGTCCAGCACGCCCGCGTGGCCGCCCTCTCCGTCGAAGTCACCGTCAGGCCCTACCGGGTGGTCGTCGCCGTGCGGGACGGCGACCCGGTCAGGCGCCCGTACGGCCGGCTCACCGCGAAGGCGGGTGACGAGCGCGGCCGGGGCCTCATCCTCATGAACAAGCTTTCGCACGCCTTCGGCGTGAACCTCGTCTGGGACGGGCTGCACGTCGTCGGCAAGCGCGTGTGGTTCGAGCTGCGGGAACGGTGATCACGGCGTGTGGCGACCGCCGCCGCGCCAGGTCGTGTAGAGCCCGGACAGGGACGCGGTGACGGTCGCCAGTGCGCCGGGTGAGACGCCCAGCAGCACCAGCACGATTCCCGATGCCAGCACGGCGAGGAAGGCGATGAGGTCATGAATCCGCTTGCCGTTGTTGGCCATTGAGGCCCCTTCCCGTGGTCGGTGGTGGTACGACTCAGGGTCGATGGGGACGGATGTGCTGCGGCAGGCGCAGCGGTGCTGACAGGCAGGTGGCAGTGAGCGAACTACAGGCGTTCGGGGAGGGGATCTCGCCGGAGATGCGCGCGCTGGCGCAGGCGTTGCGTGATCTGTTCGCGGGGCTGGAGATCTCCGAGCGGCGCTACGCGGCGCGTCGCAGTTACGACTCGTCCACGGTCTCCCGCTACCTCAGCGGACAGCGCCTTCCGCCATGGGAATTCGCACTCAACCTGCTGAACGACATCGCGGAAATGCGTGGCACAGTGCCGACGGCGGAGACGACGGAGATGCTGCGCGCTCTGCACCACGCCGCGCTCAGGTCGGGTAAGAGCCCTACGCACAAGGTGCAGTTGTTGCAGCAGCAGCTTGCCGTGGCGGACGAGGACGCTCGTCGGGCCGCCCAGCGGGAACGGTGGCTGGAGGACACCCTCCGCGATCGCGAACACCGCGTCCGCGAGCTTCAGTTGCAGATCGGTGGGTTTCGGACCGGACCCGACCCGGACGCCGATCGAACACGACTGATCGCCGAGATACAGCAGTTGAAGGATGAGCTGGAGGAGACACGCGAGGCGCATCGCCAGGCGGAGGAGCGGTGCGAGCGGCTCGAACGGCAATTGGCAGAGGCGGAGACACGGCAGCGCGGCGCCGAGCCGGACGATCTCGTTGCCGTCGGCCCGGGTCCGGCTGACATCCCCGGTCCGATGAGCGCCGGGACCATCATCCACGGCGACGTCTTCGTCAACACGTCGTCGTCCTGGAGGATCGACGAGGAGACGGTCGGCTCGGTGACCGTCGAGGTCGCGTATCAGTACCGCAATAGGGAGCGGAGGACGAGGGTAAATGGTCTCCTCGTCGGCCCGACGACGGTGGTCGTGCCCCAGCTGTTGTCTCGAACGATCGAGGTGGACTGGCGGATCACGTCCTCCGACGGGAAGGGGACCACAGCCGAGATCATCGAGTACGGGCCGGAGCCATTCGTGCTGACCGTCATGCGGTTGGCCGAGCCACTGGCGAACGTGGTGCCGTCCATCGCTCTGGGGCAGTCGACGATGCCGGGGAGCCAGTTGTTGGTCAATGCGCATGCAAGAGATGAAACCGGCAGGAGGTATCGGCACTCCGGCCTGCTCGAGGTCAAAGGCCGCTCGGGTCCTTGGGTCCGTGTCGAGGGTGAGTTGCCCGTCGGCCTGACGGGGGCTCCGGCGTTCCACGTCGGCACCGGTGAGCTGATCGGCTTGGTTGCCAAGCGGCTCACCGACGGGGGGAGCAAAGCCCACCTCATCCCCGCCGGCGCCCTCCTCGATCTCGAAGCCCTCCCCTGACCGCCGCAGGCGCCGCCACCTGCGAACTCCCCACCCCGAGCCCAGCCGCGAGGCGGTCCGGTTTCGACCCCCGCCGAAGGGGTTTGCCGAGCAGGGCGCAACCGTCCCAGACTCCAGGCATCGGCGCGGGGGCCGGGTGCCCGAGGGTAACGGGGGTGGGCACCGGGTTCCCGGATACGCCGAAGGGCCGCCGTCCCGAGCGGGGGGAGCGGCGGCCCTTCCGTGCGTGCGGATCCGCGGAAATCACATGACGCGGACGGCGCCCGTGGGCGGGGAGTAGCTCAGGCTGCGCTCGACGACACCCGTGCTCGGGTTCTGCGCGCCGATGAACTTGCCACCGCCGAT
The DNA here is from genome assembly GCF_031845785.1 of Streptomyces hesseae. NCBI lineage: Bacteria > Bacillati > Actinomycetota > Actinomycetes > Kitasatosporales > Streptomycetaceae > Streptomyces > Streptomyces hesseae. The sequence continues at coordinate 406,815 of NZ_JAVRFI010000003.1, read as the reverse complement.
GTAGACGGCGACGTGGTACGCGCTGCCCGCGGGGCCCCAGTAGAGGATGTCGCCGACCTGGAGGTTGTCGAGACCCACCTGGGTACCGGCGGTCGACTGGTCCTGCGAGACGCGGGGCAGGTCGATGCCGATCTGGTTGTACGCGGCCATGACCAGGCCGGAGCAGTCGTACGCGGAGGAGCCGGTGGCGCCCATGATGTACGCCTTGCCGACCTGGGCCTCCAGGAAGCTGACCAGGGAGGAGGAGTTGCCGCTGGCGTGGGAGCTGGAGCCGGTGCTGGAGCCGGAGGTCGACTTCGTGCCCAGGTCCGAGCGGTCGCTGTCGCGGGAGGCACGGTCCTGCTCGGCGCGCTTGGCCTCGGCCTCGGCGGCCTTGCGCTCGGCCTCGGCCTTGCGCTCCGCCTCGTCCTTGACCTTCTTGGCCTGCGCCTTGGCGACGTCGACGGCCTCGTCCACCTGGGCGCGGATCTGGGTGTCCATGGCCGCCTGCTGCGTGGCGACCGCGCTCTGCGCGATGGAGGTGGAGAGGGCCGCGTTGAACGCGGGGATCTCCTGGGTCGCCTCGGCCGGCTTCTCGGCGGCGGCGGTGGCGGCGGAAGCGGTGCCGGCCACGGCCAGGGTGCTGAGGACGCCACCTGCCACACCCGTGCGGACGACCCAGGACTGGGTCGCCGGGCGACGGTGCTTTCGGTGGCTGGTTATATGCGCGTTCGGGGACATGGGACAACGGACTATCAGTCCGCACAGGTTGAGTTCAAGATAAGTGACCTGCGCCACAGTTGGCGTGTACGCGCCTAGAAATAGGGCCTTTTGATCACAGAGAGGTCACGGCGCAATGGGTCCCCGAACGGGTGATCAAGCGCCTCAGCATGGCATTTGGCCATTGGCGACGACCGCCGGGCGTCTTATCACCTTTACGGAGCGGGCGTCGAGGCTACCCATAAAATCCGGCCGCCGAACCCCCCGGTGCGTGGTGCAACTCACGTATCGCGCGTCCGTCCGGCCTCTCGGGGCGGCTCGTGAAGGGGTGCGCGTATCGAGGGCCGAATCGGCGGTCCCGAGGGCGGTCCGGGCGCCGGTTCGGTGACGGTCCGTCGACCGTCCGGGGGTGCCCGGGTGCGTCGCCCGCCGAGGAGCGGTGCCGGCCGTCGCCCCCTCAGTGGGCGGCATGCATGCCTTTATCAGTTGACCGGCCCTCATGCCAATTTGCCCGATCACGCCATGGCTTGATAATGGCTCACCCGCTCCGACCAGCGCCGGAGTCCCCGAATGTCACCTCTGGTGATCACTCAACCGCTTCGCGTATGAAGATCACCGCTCATCCGACTTAATGATCGTTCGTCAGGTGGTGGAGATCACAAACGCGGTCGTGTACGCCGTGTCGCAGATCACAGACCGGCGGGCATAGGATGCAGGCGACCCGGGCTTGTGAACTGCCTCACATGGTGGCGATCTTCGCGGAACTCCACCGCCGGGTCCGGTCAAAGCCAGCAGTCAGCGTCGACAGACTGGAAGGAGCGAGGAGCGGTGAACGCCTATGCGCCCATCCTCGTACTGGGAGCCCTCGGTGCGGGCTTCGCGATCTTCTCCGTGGTCGTGGGCTCGCTCGTGGGGCCCAAGCGCTACAACCGCGCCAAGCTCGAAGCGTACGAATGCGGCATCGAGCCGACCCCGCACCCGGCCGGCGGCGGCCGCTTCCCGATCAAGTACTACCTGACGGCGATGCTCTTCATCGTCTTCGACATCGAGGTCGTCTTCCTCTACCCCTGGGCGGTCACCTTCGACTCCCTGGGGCTGTTCGGGCTCGTGGAGATGCTCCTCTTCGTGCTCACCGTCTTCGTCGCCTACGCCTATGTATGGCGGCGCGGCGGCCTGGAATGGGACTAGGGGGCTCGTCGCATGGGACTCGAGGAGAAGCTGCCGAGCGGCTTTCTGCTGACATCCGTCGAACAGGCCGCGGGATGGGTGCGCAAGGCGTCCGTCTTCCCGGCCACCTTCGGCCTCGCCTGCTGTGCCATCGAGATGATGACGACCGGAGCGGGGCGCTATGACCTCGCCCGCTTCGGGATGGAGGTCTTCCGGGGCTCGCCCCGACAGGCCGATCTGATGATCGTGGCGGGCCGGGTGAGCCAGAAGATGGCGCCCGTGCTGCGGCAGGTCTACGACCAGATGCCCAACCCCAAGTGGGTGATCTCCATGGGGGTCTGCGCGTCCAGCGGCGGCATGTTCAACAACTACGCGATCGTGCAGGGCGTCGACCACATCGTGCCGGTCGACATCTATCTGCCCGGCTGCCCGCCCCGGCCCGAGATGCTCATGGACTCGATCCTCAAGCTGCACAAGAAGATCCAGGCCGAGAAGCTCGGCGCGCAGCGCGCGGACGCGGAGGCCGAGGCGGAGAAGACGGCCCTGAAGGCCCTGCCCCTTATCGACATGAAGGGGCTGCTGCGATGAGCGAGCCGAACGCCGATAACAAGAAGGACGGGGCTCCCGGCCCCAAGGCCCCCAACGGCGTCAATCCCGACAAGGACCTCGGCGCCCAGAACCTGCCCGGCCAGCGCCTGGACCACGGCGAGGTCATCGGCGTCCGGCACGGCATGTTCGGCGCGAACAACGGCGGTGACACCACCGGCTACGGCCGGCTCGTCCGGACCGTACGGCTGCCGGGCGAGGCCACCCGTCCGTACGGGGGCTGGTTCGACGAGGTGGCGGACGAGCTGGAAGGGGCCCTGGAGGAGCAGGGGCTGGTGCCGGAGAACGCGATCGAGAAGACCGTGGTCGACCGGGACGAGCTCACCTTCCACATCGCCCGTGAGCACCTGCCGCGCGTCGCCCGGACGCTGCGCGACGACCCGGCGCTCCGCTTCGAGCTGTGCACCGGGGTCAGCGGGGTGCACCTCCCCGGGGACAAGGGGCGTGAGCTGCACGCCGTCTACCACCTGCGTTCGATCACCCACAACCGGCTGATCCGGCTGGAGGTGAGCGTCCCCGACGCCGATCCGCACATCCCGTCGATCGTCGACGTCTATCCGACCAACGACTGGCACGAGCGCGAGACGTACGACTTCTTCGGCCTGGTCTTCGACGGCCACCCGGCGCTCACGCGGATCATGATGCCGGACGACTGGCAGGGCTTTCCGCAGCGCAAGGACTACCCCCTCGGCGGCATCCCCGTCGAGTACAAGGGCGCCCGGATTCCCGCTCCCGATCAGCGGAGGTCGTACTCGTGATGTCCACCCCCAATGGCACCGCCCACGAGGCCCCTGAAAACGGCGCCGCCCACGAGGCCCCCGCCGGCGCGCGCGAGACCACCGAGGGGACCGTCTACACGGTCACCGGCGGCGACTGGAACGAGATCGCCGCGGCCGCCAAGCGGGCCGACGACGAGCGCATCGTCGTCAACATGGGTCCCCAGCACCCCTCCACCCATGGGGTGCTCCGGCTGATCCTGGAGATCGACGGCGAGACGGTCACCGAGGCCCGCTGCGGCATCGGCTATCTCCACACCGGCATCGAGAAGAACCTGGAGTTCCGCAACTGGACCCAGGGCACCACCTTTGTGACGCGCATGGACTACCTCACGCCGTTCTTCAACGAGACGGCGTACTGCCTGGGCGTGGAGCGGCTGCTCGGCATCGAGGAGCAGGTCCCCGACCGGGCCTCCGTCATCCGGGTGATGCTCATGGAGCTGAACCGAATCTCCTCCCACCTGGTGGCCATCGCCACCGGCGGAATGGAGCTCGGTGCCACCACGATCATGATCTACGGCTTCCGCGACCGCGAGATGGTCCTCGACGTCTTCGAGCTGATCACCGGCCTGCGGATGAACCACGCGTACGTCCGCCCCGGCGGCCTCGCCCAGGACCTGCCGCCCGGCGCGGTCGACCAGGTCCGCGAGTTCGTCAAGAAGATGCGCCGGAACCTGCCCGAGTACGACAAGCTCGCCACCGGCAACCCCATCTTCAAGGGCCGGATGGAGGGCATCGGCCACCTCGACCTCACCGGCTGCATGGCGCTGGGCGCCACCGGGCCCATCCTGCGCTCCGCCGGGCTCCCGCACGACCTGCGCAAGGCCCAGCCCTACTGCGGCTACGAGAACTACGACTTCGACGTGGCGACTACCGACACCTGCGACGCCTACGGCCGCTTCCTGATCCGGCTGGAGGAGATGCGGCAGTCGCTGCGGATCGTCGAGCAGTGCCTGGACCGGCTCCAGCCCGGCCCGGTCATGGTCGCCGACAAGAAGATCGCCTGGCCCGCGCAGCTGGCCCTCGGGCCGGACGGGCTGGGCAACTCCCTCGACCACATCAAGAAGATCATGGGCACCTCGATGGAGGCCCTGATCCACCACTTCAAGCTGGTGACGGAGGGCTTCCGGGTGCCGCCGGGGCAGACGTACGTCGCCGTGGAGTCCCCCAAGGGGGAGCTGGGCGTGCACGTCGTCAGCGACGGCGGCACCCGCCCCTACCGGGTCCACTTCCGGGACCCCTCCTTCACCAACCTCCAGGCCATGGCGGCGATGTGCGAGGGCGGCATGGTCGCCGACGTCATCGTGGCGGTGGCCTCGATCGATCCCGTGATGGGAGGCGTTGACCGGTGAGTGATGTCAGCCTGGGGATGCCCGCGCTCCCCGCCCCCGACTATCCCGCCGACGTCCGCGCCCGGCTGGACGCGGACGCCGACGAGGTGATCGCCCGCTACCCCGACAGCCGCAGCGCCCTGCTGCCGCTGCTGCACCTGGTGCAGGCCGAGGACGGGCACGTCACCCGTACCGGCATCCGGTTCTGCGCCGAGCGGCTGGGGCTCACCACGGCCGAGGTCACGGCGGTCTCGACCTTCTACACCATGTACCGGCGCGCGCCCGGGGGCGACTACCAGGTCGGGGTGTGCACCAACACCCTGTGCGCGGTGCTGGGCGGCGACGCCATCTTCGACGAGCTCAAGCGGCACCTCGGCGTGGACAACGGCGGGACCACCGCCGACGGCAAGGTCACCCTGGAGCACATCGAGTGCAACGCGGCCTGCGACTACGCGCCCGTGATGATGGTCAACTGGGAGTTCTTCGACAACCGGACGCCCGAGAGCGCCAGGGCGCTCGTCGACGACCTCCGTGCCGGCCGTCCCGTCGAGCCCACGCGCGGGGCGCCCCTGTGCACGTACAAGGAGACGGCCCGCATCCTGGCCGGCTTCCCCGACCGGCGGCCGGGCGCCGTCGAGGCGGGCGGCGGGGCCGGGCCCGCCTCGCTGGCCGGGCTCCGGCTGGCCAGGGGCGAGGGCGCGCACCGGGTGGGGCCGCCGCGCGGCGAGCCGCCGCAGGACGAGCGCCCGCCGGAGCACCCCGGCTCCCATGACGCGCCGCAGCAGACGTCCGCCTCGGACCCCGAGCATCCCAGCGGACCGGTCACCAAGGAGGGGGAGGGATGACCATGGCGCCCGAGATCTTCGAGACCAGCCCCGAGAAACTGCTCGCACCCGTCCTCAGCGCCTTCTGGGACGAACCACGGTCCTGGACGCTGGAGACCTATCTCCGGCACGAGGGCTACGAGGGCGCGCGCAAGGCCCTCGCGATGACCCCCGACGATGTCATCGCGTATGTGAAGGACTCCGGGCTGCGCGGCCGCGGCGGCGCCGGCTTCCCCACCGGGATGAAGTGGCAGTTCATCCCCCAGGGCGACGGCAAGCCCCACTACCTCGTCGTCAACGCGGACGAGTCCGAGCCCGGCACCTGCAAGGACATCCCCCTCCTCCTCGCCAACCCCCACGCCCTCATCGAGGGCATGGTCATCGCCTGCTGGGCGATCCGCTCCGACCGCGCCTTCATCTATCTGCGCGGCGAGACCGTCCCCGTGCTCCGCCGGCTGCACGAGGCCGTGCGCGAGGCGTACGCGGCGGGCTATCTCGGCCGGAACGTCCTGGGCAGCGGACTCGACCTCGACGTCACCGTGCACGCGGGGGCGGGCGCCTATATCTGCGGCGAGGAGACCGCCCTGCTCGACTCGCTGGAGGGCCGCCGCGGCCAGCCCCGGCTCCGGCCCCCCTTCCCCGCGGTCGCCGGCCTCTACGCCTGCCCCACTGTCGTGAACAACGTCGAATCCATCGCCTCGGTTCCCGCGATTTTCCTCCGGGGCAAGGAATGGTTCCGTTCGATGGGCAGCGAGAAGTCGCCCGGCTTCACGCTGTACTCCCTCAGCGGCCATGTCGCCAACCCCGGCCAGTACGAGGCCCCGTTGGGCATCACCCTCGGCCAACTGCTCGGCATGAGCGGCGGGATGCGCCCCGGCCACCGGCTGAAGTTCTGGACGCCGGGCGGCTCCTCGACCCCGCTGCTGACCGACGCCCACCTCGATGTCCCCCTGGACTACGAGGGCGTGGGCGCGGCCGGGTCGATGCTCGGCACCAAGGCCCTCCAGTGCTTCGACGAGACGACCTGCGTCGTCCGGGCCGTCACCCGCTGGACCGAGTTCTACGCCCACGAGTCCTGCGGCAAGTGCACGCCCTGCCGCGAAGGCACCTACTGGCTCGTCCAGTTGCTCCGCGACATCGAGGCGGGCAAGGGGCGGATGGCCGACCTCGACAAGCTCGCCGACATCGCCGACAACATCAACGGCAAGTCCTTCTGCGCGCTGGGCGACGGCGCCGCCAGCCCGATCTTCTCCTCGCTCCAGTACTTCCGCGAGGAGTACGAGCAGCACATCAAGGGCAAGGGATGCCCCTTCGACCCGGCGAAGTCGACCGTGTGGGCCGACGGCCCCGCCACCAACCAGCACGCTCACCTGGGGGTGAACGCATGACAGTGACCACGTCCGCCCCCTCCGGAGGAGGGAACGCGGCCGTCCCGCCGGAGGACCTGGTGTCCGTCACCATCGACGGCATCCAGCTCTCCGTGCCGAAGGGCACCCTCGTCATCCGGGCGGCCGAGCTGCTGGGCATCGAGATCCCGCGGTTCTGCGACCATCCGCTGCTGGATCCGGTGGGCGCGTGCAGACAGTGCATCGTCGAGGTCGAGGGCCAGCGCAAGCCCATGGCGTCGTGCACCATCACCTGCACGGACGGCATGGTGGTGAAGACCCAGCTCACCTCGCCCGTCGCCGAGAAGGCACAGCGCGGCGTGATGGAGCTGCTGCTCATCAACCACCCGCTGGACTGCCCCGTCTGCGACAAGGGCGGCGAGTGCCCCCTCCAGAACCAGGCCATGTCGGCGGGCCAGGCGGACAGCCGCTTCGAGGGGCGCAAGCGCACCTACGAGAAGCCGATGCCCATCTCCACGCAGATCCTGCTGGACCGCGAGCGCTGTGTGCTGTGCGCGCGCTGCACCCGCTTCTCCAACGAGATCGCGGGCGACCCGATGATCGAGCTGCTGGAGCGCGGCGCGCTGGAACAGGTCGGCACCGGCGAGGGCGACCCCTTCCAGTCGTACTTCTCCGGCAACACCATCCAGATCTGCCCGGTGGGCGCGCTCACCTCGGCGGCGTACCGATTCCGCGCCCGCCCCTTCGACCTGGTCTCCTCCCCGTCGGTGTGCGAGCACTGCGCGGGCGGCTGCGCGATGCGCACCGACCACCGGCGCGGCAAGGTGATGCGCCGGCTGGCCGCGGAGGACCCCGAGGTCAACGAGGAATGGGTGTGCGACAAGGGCCGCTTCGCCTTCCGCTACGCGCAGCGGCCGGAGCGCTTCGACACCCCGCTGGTCCGGGACGGGAACGGCGTCCTCACGCCGGCGAGCTGGCCGGAGGCGCTGGAGACCGCGGCCCGGGGACTGGCGGCCGCGCGCGGCCGGGCCGGGGTGCTGACCGGCGGCCGGCTGACGGTGGAGGACGCCTACGCCTACGCCAAGTTCGCCCGCGTCGCCCTCGACACCCACGACGTCGACTTCCGGGCGCGGACGCACAGCGGCGAGGAGGCCGACTTCCTCGCCGCCCACGTCGCCGGGCACGGCCGCGACCTGGACGGCACCGGGGTGACGTACACGCTCCTGGAGCAGGCGCCCGCCGCGCTGCTCGTGGGGCTGGAGGCCGAGGAGGAGGCGCCCGGCGTCTTCCTGCGGCTGCGCAAGGCGTGGCGCAAGCGCGGCCAGCGCTTGTTCGCGCTGGCCCCCTACGCGACCCCGGGCCTGACGAAGGCGGGCGGCACGCTGCTGCCTGCCGCGCCGGGCACGGAGCCGGAGTGGCTGCGGGCGCTGGCGGACGCGTCGGGCCTGGAGGCGGCCGGGCGGGCTGCGTCGGACGCGCTGCGCGCGCCGGGCGCGCTGATCCTCGTCGGCGAGCGGCTGGCCGGGGTGCCCGGCGGGCTGACGGCCGCCGTGGCGGCGGCCGCGGCGACGGGCGCGCGGCTGGTGTGGCTGCCGCGCCGGGCGGGCGAGCGGGGCGCGCTGGAGGCGGGGGCCCTGCCGGGGCTGCTGCCGGGCGGCCGGCCCGTCACCGACCCGCGGGCGCGCCAGGAGACGGCGGAGGTGTGGCGCGTGGCCGGACTGCCGCGCGGCGCCGGCCGGGACACCGGCCAGATCGTGGAGGCGGCCGCCACGGGCGAGCTGGCCGCGCTGCTCGTGGGCGGCGTGGAGGTCGCGGACCTGCCCGATCCGGCGCGGGCCCGCGAGGCGCTGGACGCGGTGGGCTTCCTCGTCAGCCTGGAGCAGCGGCCGAGTGAGGTGTCGGACCGGGCGGACGTGGTGCTGCCGGTCGCGGCCGTCGCGGAGAAGTCCGGGACGTTCCTCAACTGGGAGGGCCGGGCACGGCCGTTCGAGGCGGCGCTCAAGCCGGACCAGCTCGGACGGCGGCACAATCTGCCGGACTTCCGGGTGCTGCACATGCTGGCGGACGCCATGGACGTGCCGCTCGCCCTGGACGCCCTCCCGGCCGTACGGGCCGAGCTGACGCGGCTGGGGACCTGGGACGGCGAGCGTCCGTCCGGCCCTGCGGAGCCCGGCCGGCCGCCGATCCGGCCCGAGCGCGGCGAGGCGGTGCTCGCGGGCCACCGGATGCTGCTGGACCGGGGCCGGCTCCAGGACGGGGACGAGGCGCTGGCCGGCACCCGGCACCCGGCGCTCGCCCGGGTGTCGGCGGCGACGGCGGCCGAGGCGGGGGTGCGCGACGGCGAACTCCTCGCCGTGACGGGCCCGTACGGCTCGGTGCGGCTGCCGCTGCGGATCACGGCCATGCCCGACCGGGTGGTCTGGCTCCCGCTGAACTCCGTCGGCGGAGGCGTCGCCTCCGGCACCGGGGCGCGGCCGGGCGAGCTGGTGCGCATCGGCGCGGATGCCGGTGACGAGGGTGGAGCGAAGAGGCCGGAGGTGCGGTCGTGAGTCCTGCGCTGACTCAACTGGCGGTCGAGGACCTGTCGATGTTCGGCAGGGACCCCTGGTGGCTGGTGGTGATCAAGGCAGTCTTCTGCTTCGCGTTCCTGATGGTGACCGTGCTCTTCTCCATCGTCTGGGAGCGCAAGGTCGTCGCCTGGATGCAGCTGCGCATCGGCCCCAACCGGCACGGCCCCTGGGGGATGCTGCAGTCCCTGGCCGACGGCATCAAGCTGATGCTCAAGGAGGACCTGATCGTCCGGCGCGCCGACAAGGTCGTCTACGTCCTCGCGCCGGTCGTCGCCGCCATCCCCGCGTTCATGGCCATCGCGGTGATCCCCTTCGGCCCCTCCGGCAACGAGGTCTCGATCCTCGGCCACCGCACGACGATGCAGCTGACCGACCTGCCGATCGCGATCCTGTACATCCTCGCGGTCGCCTCGGTCGGCATCTACGGCATCGTGCTGGCCGGCTGGTCGTCGGGCTCGACGTATCCGCTGCTCGGCGGGCTCCGCTCGTGCGCGCAGATGATCTCGTACGAGATCGCGATGGGCGCTGCCTTCGCGTCGGTCTTCCTCTACTCCGGCTCGATGTCGACCTCGGCGATCGTCGAGGCGCAGCACGACCGCTGGTACATCCTGCTGCTGCCGGTCTCCTTCGTCATCTACATCGCCACGATGGTCGGCGAGACCAACCGGGCCCCCTTCGACATGCCGGAGTCCGAGGGCGACCTGGTCGGCGGCTTCAACACCGAGTACTCGTCCATCAAGTTCGCGATGTTCATGCTCGCCGAATACGTGAACATGGTGACGGTCTCGGCGGTCGCGACCACCCTCTTCCTGGGCGGCTGGCGGGCCCCGTATCCGCTCTCCGCGTTCTGGGAGGGCGCGAACCACGGCTGGTGGCCGATGCTGTGGTTCGTCATCAAGGTGCAGCTGCTGCTGTTCTTCTTCATCTGGCTGCGCGGCACGCTGCCCCGGGTGCGCTACGACCAGCTGATGAAGCTGGGCTGGAAGGTGCTCATCCCGGTCTCGGTGGTCTGGCTGATGCTCGTCGCGACCGTGCGGGCGCTGCGGAACGAGAACTACGCCTTCCAGGACATCGTGCTCTACGTCGGGGGCGGGGTCCTCGGACTCCTGCTGCTGTCGCTGCTCTTCGACCTGTTCCACGCGGGCGGGGGCAAGGGCGGGGCGGACGGCGAGAAGGCGGGGGAGGAGACCGAGGGCCCGGCGCCCGTCTTCGACCCCATGGCGGGGGGCTTCCCCGTGCCGCCGCTGCCCGGCCAGAGCCTGCCGCCCGTGCCCCGGCGCCGGTCCCGCCAGGACCGGGAGCTGATTGTCAGTGGTGGGGTGGACACTCAGAGTGACCGAGAGGAGGCCGACGGTGTCTAGCGAGTCTTCCCGGGGGGACGCCCCCCGGGACCCCTTCCAGAATCCCGTGGCCGGCTTCGGCGTGACCTTCAAGGCCATGTTCAAGAAGCGGCTGACCGAGCAGTACCCGGAGGAGAAGAAGCACACCGCGCCGCGCTTCCACGGCCGCCACCAGCTCAACCGCCACCCCGACGGCCTGGAGAAGTGCATCGGCTGCGAGCTGTGCGCCTGGGCCTGCCCGGCGGACGCGATCTACGTCGAGGGCGCGGACAACACCGACGAGGAGCGCTACTCGCCGGGCGAGCGCTACGGCCGCGTCTACCAGATCAATTACCTCCGCTGCATCCTGTGCGGCCTGTGCGTCGAGGCGTGCCCGACCCGCGCCCTGACGATGACCAACGAGTACGAACTGGCCGACGCCAGCCGCGAGTCGCTGATCTACACCAAGGAGCAGCTCCTCGCGGGCCTTGAGGAACCCATGGTCGACACCCCGCACGCGATCTTCCCCGGCATGACCGAACAGGACTACTACCGGGGCCTGGTGACGGGCCCCGCCCCGGGCACGGTCCGCCAGGTCGCCCTCTCCAAGGGCGAGCGTCCCCAGGACGAGGGGGTGGAGGCATGAGCGGCCTCGCCGCCTCCTCGTATCTGACGTCGACGGGCGAGGCCGTCCAGTTCTGGATCCTGGCGGTCGTCGCCGTGGCCGGCGCGCTCGGCGCGGTGCTGATGAAGAAGGCCGTGCACAGCGCGCTCTGCCTCGCCGGGACGATGATCGTCCTGGCGGTGTTCTACCTCGCCAACGGCGCCTACTTCCTGGGCGTCGTACAGATCGTCGTCTACACCGGCGCGATCATGATGCTCTTCCTGTTCGTGGTGATGCTCGTGGGCGTCACCGCCGCGGACTCGCTGAAGGAGACCATCAAGGGCCAGCGGCTCCTCGCCGGGCTGTGCGCGCTGGGCTTCGGCGTCCTGCTGGCCGCGGGCATCTCCAACGCCGCGCTGCGCGACTTCGACGGGCTGGGCCGGGCCAACGCCGGCGGCAACGTCCAGGGCCTCGCCGCGCTGCTCTTCACCAAGTACGTCTTCGCCTTCGAGATCACCGGCGCCCTGCTCATCACCGCCGCCGTCGGGGCGATGGTGATGACCCACCGCGAGCGCGCCGAGCCTCCCGCCACCCAGCGCGAGCTGGCCGAGCGGCGCGTGCGCGAGGGCAGGCAGCTGCCGCCCCTGCCCGCCCCCGGCGTCTACGCCCGGCACAACGCGGTCGACATCCCCGGCCTGCTGCCCGACGGCACGCCGTCCGAGCTCACCGTCAGCCCCACGCTGCGCGCGCGGGGCCAGATCCGCGACGTGTCGGACGAGGCGCTCGCGGAGCTGGCGGCGCTGGAGCAGCGCTCCGGGGAATGGCTGGAGCGGGACAAGGGCCCCGCCGGAGAGCGCGCCGAGGAGGGGGCCAAGTGAATCCCGTGAACTACCTCTATCTGGCGGCCCTGTTGTTCACCATCGGTGCCACCGGTGTGCTCATCCGGCGGAACGCGATCGTCATCTTCATGTGCGTCGAGCTGATGCTGAACGCCTGCAATCTGGCGTTCGTGACCTTCTCCCGGATGCACGGCAATCTCGACGGCCAGATCATCGCGTTCTTCACGATGGTCGTGGCCGCCGCCGAAGTCGTGGTGGGCCTGGCGATCATCGTGACGATCTTCCGGTCCCGCCACTCCGCCTCGGTCGACGACGCCGGCCTGCTGAAGCTGTAAGGGGACACTGACGGTGGAGAACCTCATCGGAACGCTCGTCCTGGTGCCCCTGCTGGGCGCGGGCGTGCTGCTGTGCGGCGGGCGGCGGCTCGACCGCGCGGGCCACTGGATCGGCACGCTCGCCGCCGCCCTGTCGTTCGTCATCGGCGTGGTGCTCTTCGCCGACATGCTGGGCCGGAGCGGCGAGGACCGCGAGCTGGCCGCGACCGTGTTCAGCTGGGTGCCCGTCGGCGGCTTCCGCGCCGACGTGGGCTTCCAGCTCGATCAGCTGTCGATGACCTTCGTGCTGCTGATCACGGGCGTGGGCTCGCTGATCCACCTCTACTCGGTCGGCTACATGGCCCACGACGAGCGGCGGCGGCGCTTCTTCGGCTATCTCAACCTCTTCCTCGCCGCGATGCTGCTGCTCGTCCTCGCCGACAACTACCTTCTGCTGTACGTGGGCTGGGAGGGCGTCGGCCTCGCGTCGTACCTGCTGATCGGCTTCTGGCAGCACAAGCCCAGCGCGGCCACGGCGGCGAAGAAGGCGTTCCTCGTCAACCGCGTCGGCGACATGGGCCTGTCCATCGCCGTGATGCTGATGTTCACCACCTTCGGGACCTTCGCCTTCGGGCCGGTGCTGGAGAACGCGGACAGGGCGGGCGAGGGCAAGCTGACGGCCATCGGGCTGGTGCTGCTGCTGGCCGCCTGCGGCAAGTCGGCCCAGGTGCCCCTCCAGTCCTGGCTCGGGGACGCGATGGAGGGCCCCACGCCGGTCTCCGCGCTCATCCACGCGGCGACGATGGTCACCGCCGGGGTGTACCTGATCACCCGCTCCGGGCCGATCTTCGACGGGGCGCCGGACGCCCAGACGGCCGTCGTCACGGTCGGCGCGGTGACGCTGCTCTTCGGTGCGATCGTCGGTTGTGCCAAGGACGACATCAAGAAGGCCCTCGCGGGCTCGACGATGTCCCAGATCGGCTACATGGTCCTGGCCGCCGGGCTGGGCCCGATCGGCTACCCCTTCGCGATCATGCACCTGGTCACCCACGGCTTCTTCAAGGCCGGCCTCTTCCTCGGGGCGGGCTCGGTGATGCACGGCATGAACGACGAGGTCGACATGCGGCGTTACGGCGGACTGCGCCGCTATATGCCCGTCACCTTCATCACCTTCGGCCTCGGCTATCTCGCCATCATCGGCTTCCCCGGTCTGTCCGGCTTCTTCTCCAAGGACAAGATCATCGAGGCGGCCTTCGCCAAGGGCGGCACCGAGGGCTGGATCCTGGGCGGCGCGGCCCTGCTGGGCGCGGCGATCACGGCGTACTACATGACGCGCGTGATGCTGCTGACCTTCTTCGGCGAGAAGCGCTGGCAGCCCGACGCGAACGGTGAGTTGCCGCGTCCGCACGAGTCGCCCAAGGTGATGACGATCCCGATGATCGTGCTCGCCGTCGGCTCGGTCCTCGCGGGCGGCCTGTTCAGTATCAACGACGCCTTCCTGAAGTGGCTGGAGCCCGTCACCGGCCATGAGGAGGGCCACTCGCCCGTCACCGCCGTGCAGGTCACCGCGGCCACCCTGGTGGTCCTCTTCATCGGTGTGGCGGTCGCCTGGTCGCAGTACGGGCGCCGGCCGGTGCCGGTCACCGCGCCGGACGCGAGCCTGCCGGTGCGGATCGCCCGCCGTGATCTGCTCCAGGACGACATCAACCACATCGTGCTGGTCCGGGGTGGCGAGCACCTGACCCGGAGCCTGGTCTACGTCGACCACACGCTGGTGGACGGCGTCGTCAACGGCACGGCCGCCGCCGTCGGCGGGCTGTCGGGCCGGATGCGCCGGCTCCAGAACGGCTTCGCACGGTCGTACGCGGTCTCGATGTTCGGCGGTGCGGCGGTGCTCATCGCCGCGACCCTGCTGATGAGGGCGGTCTAGTCATGTCATTTCCCCTGCTGACGGCCACGGCGGTGGTGCCCGCGCTGGGCGCGGTCGCCACGGCCGCCGTCCCGGCCGAGCGGCGCGCGGCCGCCAAGTGGCTCGCGCTGGCCGTCTCGCTGGTCACCCTGGTGCTGGCGGCGGTGCAGCTCGTGCGCTTCGACCCGGGCGCCAAGGGCCCGTTCCAGCTCACCGAGTCGCACGCCTGGATCGCCGATTTCGGGGTCCGCTACGAGCTGGGCGTCGACGGCATCTCGGTCGTGCTGATCGGGCTGACCGCGCTGCTGATCCCCTTCATCGTGCTCGCCGGATGGCACGACGCGGACCCCTTGGAGACGAAATCGTCGCGCTGGCGGCCCACCCAGGGCTTCTTCGCGCTGATCCTGATGGTCGAGGCGATGGTGGTGATCGCCTTCGAGGCCACCGACGTCTTCCTCTTCTACATCTTCTTCGAAGCCATGCTCATCCCGATGTACTTCCTCATCGGCGGCTTCGGCGACCGGGCGGGGGAGCGCGGCGAGGCGGAGAGCGCCACCCAGCGCTCGTACGCGGCGGTGAAGTTCCTGCTCTACAACCTCGTCGGCGGACTGATCATGCTCGCCGCGGTCATCGGGCTCTACGCGGTCACCGCCGACCAGCTGGGCCACGGCACCTTCTCCCTGACGGAGATCGTCCAGGCGCGGGCCGCCGGGAAGCTGGACTTCGCCACCACCACCGAACGGGCCCTGTTCCTCGGCTTCTTCTTCGCCTTCGCCGTCAAGGCGCCGCTGTGGCCGCTGCACACCTGGCTGCCCAACGCCATGGGCGAGGCCACCGCGCCCGTCGCCGTGCTGATCACCGCGGTGGTCGACAAGGTCGGCACGTTCGCGATGCTCCGCTTCTGCCTCCAGCTCTTCCCCGAGGCGTCGAAGTGGGCCACGCCGGTGGTCCTGGTGCTGTCGCTGATCAGCATCCTCTACGGGGCGCTGCTGGCCGTCGGGCAGCGGGACATCAAGCGCCTGATCGCCTACGCCTCGATCTCGCACTTCGGCTTCATCGTCCTGGGCATCTTCGCGATGACCACCCAGGGCCAGAGCGGCGCGACGCTCTACATGGTCAACCACGGGATCTCCACCGCCGCGTTGATGCTGGTCGCGGGCTTCCTGATCTCCCGGCGCGGCTCCCGGCTCATCGGCGACTACGGCGGGGTGCAGAAGGTGGCCCCGGTGCTCGCCGGCACCTTCCTGGTCGGCGGTCTGGCCACCCTGTCGCTGCCGGGGCTCGCGCCCTTCGTCTCCGAATTCCTGGTCCTGGTCGGCACCTTCAGCCGCTATCCGGCCGTCGGTGTCATCGCCACCGTCGGCATCGTGCTCGCCGCGCTCTACGTCCTCGTGCTCTACCAGCGGACGATGACCGGCCCGGTGTCCGAGCCCGTACGGGAGATGCCCGACCTGCGGGCGCGGGAGCTGGCCGTCGTCGCGCCGCTGATCGCGCTGCTGCTCTTCCTTGGCGTCTATCCCAAGCCCGTGACGCAGTTGCTGGACCCGGCGGTCGCGCACACCATGTCGCAGGTCCACAAGAGCGATCCCCAGCCCGACACCCACGTGAACGATGTGGAGGCCGCCAAGTGAGCCACGCGGAAATTATCCACAGCCTGTGGACACTGGCGGCGGCCGAGGCGCCGAAGAAGATCCCCGGCCCGCACATCGAGTACGCCCAGCTCTCCCCGACGCTGATCGTGCTCGGCGCCGCGATCCTGGGCGTCCTCGCCGAGGCCTTCCTGCCGCGCCGGGTCCGCCACCCCGCCCAGCTCGCGCTGACGGCCGTCGGCCTGGCCGCGGCGTTCGCCGCCGTCGTCGCCCTGGCGGCGGGCGGCTACGCGTCGGACAAGTCCCATGTGGCGGCCATGGGCGCCGTCGCCGTCGACGGGCCCGCGCTGTTCCTCCAGGGCACCATTCTCCTCGTCTCCCTGGTAGCGGTGTTCACCTTCGCCGAGCGCCGGCTCGACCCCGCGTCCGACGGCAAGCCTGTCGACTCCTTCGCCGCGCAGGCCGCGGCCGTACCGGGCGGGGACGCCGAGCGGGAGGCGGTGGCGGCGGGTCTGGTCACCACCGAGGTCTTCCCGCTGGTGCTCTTCGCCGTCGGCGGCATGCTCGTCTTCCCCGCCGCGGACGACCTGCTGACGCTGTTCATCGCCCTGGAGGTGTTCTCCCTCCCGCTGTACATCCTGTGCGGCCTGGCCCGCCGCCAGCGGCTGCTGTCGCAGGAGTCGGCCGTCAAGTACTTCCTGCTGGGCGCCTTCTCCTCCGCGTTCCTGCTCTTCGGGATCGCGCTGCTCTACGGCTACGCGGGCACCGTCACCTACGCGGGTATCGCCGACGTCGTCAGCGGCACCACGCGGGTGATGGACCCGGCGCTCGCGGGGAGCACGGCCAATGACGCGCTGCTGCTGGTCGGCGTGGCGATGGTGCTGATGGGGCTGCTGTTCAAGGTCGGCGCGGTGCCCTTCCATATGTGGACGCCCGACGTCTACCAGGGCGCCCCCACGCCGGTCACCGGTTTCATGGCGGCGGCGACCAAGGTCGCGGCCTTCGGCGCGCTGCTGCGGCTGCTCTATGTGGTCCTGCCGGGGATGCGCTGGGACTGGCGGCCCGTGATGTGGGGCGTCGCGATCGTCACGATGCTCGTCGGCGCGATCGTGGCCGTCACCCAGACCGATGTGAAGCGGCTGCTGGCCTACTCCTCCATCGCCCACGCGGGCTTCATCCTCGCCGGTGTCATCGCGGCCACGCCCGAGGGCGTCTCCTCGGTCCTCTTCTATCTGGCCGCCTACTCCTTCGTCACGCTGGGCGCTTTCGCGGTGGTGACGCTGGTGCGGGACGCGGGCGGCGAGGCGACGCACCTGTCGAAGTGGGCGGGGCTCGGGCGGCGTTCGCCGCTGGTCGCGGCGGTCTTCGCGGTCTTCCTGCTGGCCTTCGCGGGCATCCCGCTCACCAGCGGCTTCGTGGGGAAGTTCGCGGTGTTCAAGGCGGCCGCGCAGGGCGGGGCGGCGCCGCTGGTCATCGTCGGTGTGCTGTCCTCGGCGATCGCGGCGTTCTTCTACATCCGGGTGATCGTGCTGATGTTCTTCAGCGAGCCCAAGGCCGAGGGCCCCACCGTCGCGGTGCCCAGCCCGCTGACGTCCTCGGCCATCGCCATCGGCGTCGTGGTCACCCTCGTCCTCGGTCTGGCCCCGCAGTACTTCCTGGAACTGGCCGGGCAGGCGGGCGTCTTCGTCCGGTAGTCCGTAGTCCGGTGGCCCCACGAGCAGACGCACGACACGACGGCGCCCGGCACCCCCGCGAGGGATGCCGGGCGCCGTCGTACGTACGTCAGCCGGCGGGCTTGGCGGGGATACCGGCAGGCAGCCCGGCGGGCAGGCCCGCGGGCTTGCCGTCGGCGCCCACGGCCTTGGTGAGGGTGTCCTCCTTGCCGGAGGCCCAGGCGATCGTCAGCGACTTGCCGTCGAAGCTCTTGACGGTGCCCTTGCTGTAGTCGGTGCTGCCGTCCTGGCAGTGGGTGATCTCCAGTGTGACGGGCTGCGCGTTGTCGACGACAGTGCCGGAGCACGCCGTCTTCCCGCTGAGCATCACCTTGTTGCCCGCGAACGACAGGATCAGCAGGCTCTGGTCGGACAGCTTGCCCTTCGACCAGCCGCCCTTGAGCTCGGCGGCCGAGACCCGCTGCGACGGGGTGG
The DNA here is from genome assembly GCF_031845785.1 of Streptomyces hesseae. Classification (NCBI taxonomy): domain Bacteria; kingdom Bacillati; phylum Actinomycetota; class Actinomycetes; order Kitasatosporales; family Streptomycetaceae; genus Streptomyces; species Streptomyces hesseae. The sequence goes on along the minus strand of NZ_JAVRFI010000003.1, from coordinate 388,775 downwards.
CGGTCGCGTCGCCGCCCGGCGTCGGCTTCCCGCTGTCGGCGGTGGCCGGGGCCGTGGCCCCGGTCTCCTTGCTCTTGTCACCGCCCTTGTCGCTGCTGCTGCCGCAGCCGGTCATCAGCACAGCGGCCACAGCGGCCGCCCCCGTGATCTGTACTGCCTTGCGCACGTGCGCCCTTTCCTTTGTCATGTCCCGACCCGGCGGGGCCGGGCACGACAAGCTAGCAGCACGCCGGTGGCTCAACCGCCTCCGCAGCCGCCACCGCCGCAGCCGCCATGGCCCCCGCAGCCGTGGCCACCGTGACCGCCGGAGCCGCCGGCGCCGCCGTCACCACCGCTCCCACTGGAGGAGGACGAGTCATCCGAGACGTTGCGGTGCACGGCGTGGGCGGTCCACTCGTCACGCATGTGGCGCCGCAGCTCCTTGCGGTCGTTCCGGCAGCCCCAGCCCGGGTAGAGGACCTTGCCGACGCCCGTCGCGGACACCAGCCCGGCGAGCATCCGGTCCCGCCGGCCGGGGAAACCCGCCTTGCGAGCCGCCTCGAAGCGCTGCCGGGTCGCCGTGGTCAGATCGTCCGGCCCCACGGGATAGCGCAGTTGCCGGACGACGGCGAACCGGTCGGCGGCCTTCGCGGTCAGGGCCCTGCGCTCCACCAGGCCCATGATCCAGGGCTCCTCCATGTGCCGGGAGGCCGTGCGGATCCACCCGTACGTCGAGGTGCCCGTCCGGATGAGCCGCCGGCGGCTCATCGAGCCGGGCCCGCCGGACGTGGGCAGGCTCGCCAGCGGCAGGGCCAGCCGCTGGTCCGCCGGAGGGACGCCGCCGGACCCGACGGGCCCGCCGCGCTCCTCCGCCACGAGCCCGCGCAGTTCCAGCTCGGCCAGGACCGCCCCGGCCAGGCCGTACTCCAGATGTCGCGTGCGGCACAGCCGCTTGCCGTCGGACGGGTCGTGGGAGAGGAGTATCAGCTCCTCCGGCAGGGTCAGGCCGGCGGCCCCGTCAGCGCTCACGAGCCGTCAGCGCTCACGAGCCGGTGCGATCCGCCCCGTGACCTCGCCCAGGCCGACGCGCGCGCCGTTCGCGCCGGGCGCCCACGCGGTGATGGTCACCACGTCGCCGTCCGCCAGCCAGGGGCCCTTGCCCTGGGTGAGCTCCAGCAGGCAGCCCAGCTGGTCCGGCTCGGGGCCGCTGACCGTGCCGGAGGCGTAGAAGTCGCCGGTGCGCAGCGAGGCGCCGTTGACGGTCATATGGGCCAGCTGCTGGGCGGCCGTCCAGTACATGGCGGAGAAGGGCGGCCGGGAGATGACCTCGCCGTTGACGCTCACCTCGATGCGCAGGTCGATGCCGCCGGGCTCGGCGGTCGCGTCGTCCAGGTAGGGGAGCAGCGGGTGGGTGCGCTCCGGCGCGGGCGTACGGGCCGTGTCGAAGGCGTCCAGCGGGGTGATCCACGCGGAGACGGACGTGGCGAACGACTTGCCGAGGAAGGGGCCCAGCGGCACGTACTCCCAGGCCTGGAGGTCGCGGGCCGACCAGTCGTTGACGAGGCAGACGCCGAACACGTGCTCGCGGAAGGCGTCGAGCGGTACGGGGGTGTTCTCGGGGGCGGGGGTGCCGACGACGAAGCCGACCTCGGCCTCGATGTCGAGGCGCAGCGAGGGCCCGAAGGAGGGCGCGGCGTCGGTGGGCGCCTTGCGCTGGCCCTGGGGGCGTACGACGTCGGTGCCCGAGACCACGATCGTGCCGGCGCGCCCGTGGTAACCGATGGGCAGGTGCTTCCAGTTGGGGGTGAGGGGCTCGGGGGCGTCGGGGCGGAAGATGCGGCCCACGTTGGAGGCGTGGTGCTCGCTGGCGTAGAAGTCGACGTAGTCGGCGACCTCGAAGGGCAGCCGCAGCGTGACCTCCTCCAGCGGGTGGAAGTGCGGGCCGTCCAGCCAGCCGCCGAGCTCCGCGCGCACGGCCTGCCAGGTGGGGCGGCCGGCGGCCAGCAACGGGTTGAGCGTGGGCTTGTCCAGCAGCCCGGCGTAGGCGGAGCCGTGGGCGGCGGCGGCCGCGGCGGCATCCAGGACGTACGCGCCGTAGCGCACGCCGACCCGGGGGCGGTCGGGAGCGTCCGCGGTGGTGAAGACGCCGTACGGGAGGGTGTCCGCGCCGAAGGGATCGCCTTCGGGCAGCTCGGGGCGGTTCTGGGGCATGGGGACGCTGCCTCGCCTTCCGGTGAGCTCAGGGGCCTGGTCGGCCCGGTGACCTGATCGACACAGTACTTACGTTTTCCTGGGCGAAACAGGTTCGGCAAGAGGTGTCCGACAGGTGTCCGACCGCTGGCTAAAGGGAGGGCAATGTCCGGTAACTCCTTGCTGGAGACGTCGATTCCGAAGTAGCGTCCTAAGTCGGGTCACACACAGTGGGGGGCCGCTGAGGCTGGGTGGCCGAGGGGGGTGCTGGTGGCGAGCAGGATCGCGCCCGTGGCGGCGGACCGGTCCGTACCCGGGCTGATTGTGAAGATCGGCGACTATCCCCTGCACCATGGCGGCGTCGGCGCCATCCGCAGCCTCGGCAGGCTGGGCGTTCCGATGTACGCGGTCACCGAGGACAGATGGACCCCCGCCGCCGTCTCCCGCTATCTGAGCTCCGGGTTCGTCTGGCCGACGACCGGTACGGAGCGGGCGGAGGAGCTGGTGGCGGGCCTGCTGGGGATCGGGCGGCGGATCGGGCGCCCGGCCGTGCTGATCCCCACCGACGAGGAGGCGGCGGTCCTGATCGCCGAGCACGCCGAGTCGCTCGCGGGCCGTTTTCTCTTCCCGCCCGTGGAGCCCGGGCTGCCGCGCCGGCTGGCCAGCAAGCAGGGGCTGCACGAGCTGTGCGTGGAGCACGGGGTGCCCGCCCCGGCGACGCTGTTCCCCGCCTCGTTCGAGGAGATCGAGAAGTACGCCTCGGTCGCCACGTTCCCGGTCGTCGCCAAGAACCGCGAGGCGTTCGAGCGGCGTCTGCGCCCCGCGGTGCCCGGCACGACCCGTATCGGCGGGCCCCGGGAGCTGCTGGAGCTGGCGCGCGGCTGGGGGGCCTCCCCGGGGGTGATCCTCCAGGAGTACCTGCCGCGCGAGGACGCCGAGGACTGGATCGTCCACGCCTACTTCGACGCCGAGTCCACCCCGCTGGCGATGTTCACGGGCGTGAAGGTGCGCTCCTGGCCGCCGCACGCGGGCATGACCGCCAACGCCTATGTCGTCGACAATCCGGAACTGGCCGCCATGGCGGCGCAGTTCATCAAACAGATCGGCTTCTGCGGGATCATCGACCTGGACTGGCGCTTCGACCGGCGTGACGGCCGGTACAAGCTGCTGGACTTCAACCCCCGCATGGGCGCCCAGTTCCGTCTCTTCGAGAACGAGGCCGGTATCGACGTGGTCCGGGCCCAGCACCTGGACCTCACCGGCCGTGCCGTCCCGGAGGCCGAGCAGCTCACCGGCCGCCGTTTCATCGTCGAGAACATCGACCTGCCCGCCTTCGCCGCCTACCGGCGCAGCGGCTACACCACCCCGCACGCCCCCGCCCGGGCCAGTGGCACCGAGCTGGCGTGGGCCGCCCGCGACGACATGAAGCCCTTTTTCACCATGCTCGCCCGGCTCGTACGGCCGGGCGCCCGGCATCTGTGGCAGCTGTGGCGCGCCCGGCGCCGCGCCGCCTCGGCCGCCCCGCACCACCGATAACGCCCGTACCGATAACGCCCGTATTCGCCACGCCGAACACCCCGCGTGCCCTGGGAGGGGATCCGTGACACTTCCCGTAGCCGTCATCGGGGCCGGTCCGTACGGCCTCTCGACCGCAGCCCACCTGAAAGCGCGTGCCGTGCCGACACGCGTCTTCGGCTCGCCGATGGTGAGCTGGCGGGAGCACATGCCCGCCGGGATGCTGCTGAAATCCACTCCCGCGGCCTCCAGCATCGACGCCCCCCAGCCCGGGCACACCCTTTTCGACTACTGCCAGGACGTCGGCGAGCGCCGCTTCGAGTCCGACTGGGACGCCATTCCGGTGGAGACCTTCGCCGGCTACGGGATGTGGTTCCAGCAGCGGCTGGTGCCCCAGCTGGAGCGGGAGCGGGTGGTGTCGGTCGACCGGCGCGGCCCCGGCGGGGGCTTCGAGCTGAAGCTGGACTCGGGGGAGCAGTTCACGGCGCGGGCCGTGGTCGTCGCCACGGGGCTGAGCGGGCTGGCCCAGCTGCCGCCCGAGCTCGCGGCGGCCGTCCCGGGCGGGCCCTCGGCGAGCGGGCCGGTCTCGCACAGCTCCCAGCACCGTGACCTCTCCCTCCTCGCGGGCAAGGACGTCGTGGTCGTGGGCGCCGGGCAGTCGGCGCTGGAGACCGCCGTGCTGCTGGCCGAGGCGGGCGCGGCGTCGGTACGGGTGCTGGCGCGGCGCCGGGGCGCGGTCCGCTTCGGCGCGGCCCCCGACGGGCAGTCGCTGCTCAAGCCCGACACGCCCTTCGGACGGGCCTGGTCGCTGTACGCCTTCTCGTACTACGCGGACGGCTTCCGCCGGCTGCCCGCGCCCACCCGGCAGTATCTGGTGCGCCGGGTGCTGGGGCCGCTGGGCGCGTGGTGGCTGCGCGAGCGCTTTGTGGGCCGGGTGCAGGTCACCGAGGGGAAGCGGATCGTCCGCGCCCGAGTGGAATCAGGTCGTCCAGTTCTTACGCTGACAGCGTCGGGCGACGGCCCCGACCGGGACGGCACCGAGAGCGAGCTCCGCGCCGACCATGTCATCGCCGCCACCGGCTACCGGATGGATGTGGCGGCCATGGACTTCCTCGGCACCGGGCTGCGCACCCGCCTGGCGGTGAGCGCCGGAGGCCCCCGGCTTATGGCCGGATATCGCTCCTCCGTACCCGGTCTGTACTTCACCGGACTGCCCTCCGCCGCCAGCTACGGGCCCGTCATGCGCTTTGTCTGCGGCACCGAGTACGCCTCCCCGCGACTGGCCAGGGCGGTCGCGGGACAGGAGTGAGGGGCTGTGTTCTAGGGGGATAAGACCGGAAAAATGACAGTGGCCCCGGCGCTGCCGCACGGCAGCTCCGGGGCCACTGTCCTGCCATGTGGAACTGAGGGTGCCCACGGTGATCGACAGCCGACCGGATACGCTGACTTTTGGTGAAGACAGCGACACATCGACAATCCCCGTGTTCGCAGGCAGACAGGAGTGACCCTCGTGACCGTCGTCGGGCCTTTCTTTGGGCTGAGCGTGCGGGACCAGGCTCTTGAAGCCGATGTCCAGGCCGGGTTGGCCGCTGTCGAGGAGGGCCTCATCGAGGCCACCAAGAGCGGCGTCCCCTTCATCACCGAGGCCGCCCAGCACCTGGTCAAGGCCGGAGGCAAGCGGTTCCGCCCCCTGCTGGTGACGCTCGCCGCGCAGTTCGGCGACCCCTACGCCCCCGGCGTGGTGCCCTCGGCCGTCGTCGTCGAGCTCACCCACCTGGCCACCCTCTACCACGACGACGTCATGGACGAGGCCGATGTCCGCCGCGGTGTCCCCAGCGCCAATGTGAACTGGGGCAACTCCGTGGCCGTCCTCACCGGCGACTTCCTCTTCTCCCGCGCCTCGCGGATCCTCGCCGACCTCGGCCCCGAGGCCGTGCGCATCCAGGCCGAGGCCTTCGAGCGCCTGGTCACCGGCCAGATCCTGGAGACGGCCGGCCCGCAGAACGGCCGCGACCCCATCGAGCACTACCTCGACGTCCTCGCCGGCAAGACCGGCTCTCTGGTCGCCGTCGCCGGCCGCTACGGCGCCATGATGTCCGGCGCCGACGAGCACGTCGTCGAGATCCTCACCCACTACGGCGAGCGCCTGGGCATCGCCTTCCAGCTCGCCGACGACGTCCTGGACATCGCCAGCGACTCCCACGAGTCCGGCAAGACCCCGGGCACCGACCTGCGCGAGGGCATCCCCACCCTGCCCGTGCTCCACCTGCGGGCCCGGGCCGCCGCCACCGGCGACCCCGAGGACCTGGAGCTGTGCCGGATGCTCGAGGGCGACCTCGGCGACGACGCCCTCCACGCCGAGGTCCTCCGCCGGCTGCGCGCCCACCCGGCGCTGGAGCAGGCCCGCCGCGACACCATCCGCTACGCCGAGGAGGCGCGCGCCACCCTGGCCCCGCTGCCCGAGTGCTCCGCGAAGACGGCGCTCGAAGAACTGTGCGACGCCGTGGTGCACCGAGCGGGCTAGTGACGGCCCCTGATGGCCCTGGGGAACTCCGCCCCGCGGCCACTGCGTCATACCCAAGGCGTACAGGCAGTTGATCCCGTCGGCTGACGACGGGAAGCCGCCACCCTGATGGAATCGAAGGGTAAGGCCGCTGCCGACGACGGAGGGTAGAGCACATGGCAGAGAACCAGCCGACATCAGAGGCGCAGGACTTCGGGGGACCGGCCCGGCGCCGTCGCAAGGCCGTCCGTTACGCCGTGCCGGTCGCGGTGGCGGGCGTCGCGGCAGCCACGATCGGGATCGGGTCGGCCCTCGCCAGCACCGGTGACCCGGATCTGCCGAAGATCAGCGCACAGGACCTCATAGCCAAGATGGCCCAGTCGGACACCCAGCAGATGTCCGGGTCGGTCAAGATCACCACGGATCTGGGCCTGCCCTCGCTGCCGTCGGGCCTCTCCTTCGGCGACGGGGAGAAGAAGGGCGAGGGGAAGAAGGGCGGCTCCGCGCCGTCCCCGCAGTCCAAGCTCACCGAGCTCGCCGCCGGTTCGCACACGCTGCGGGTGGCCGTCGACGGACCCGGCAAGCAGCGGGTGTCGATCGTCGAGCGCGCCGCCGAGTACAGCGTCGTCCGCAACGGCGCCGACGTCTGGGCGTACGACAGCTCCAGCAACACGGTGCACCACTCCAAGGCGCCGCAGGAGCGGGCGCACGGCAAGGACGCGAAGGCCGGTCAGGGCGCCAAGGGCGACATGATGCCGAAGGACCTGGGCGGTGCCTCGCCGCAGGAGCTGGCCAAGAAGGTCCTCGCCGCCGCCGACGGGACGACGGCCGTCACCGTCGACGGCACGGCCAAGGTGGCCGGCCGGGACGCCTACCAGCTGCTGATCAAGCCCAAGGCGGACGACACGACGGTCGGCTCGATCCGGATCGCGGTCGACGCGAAGAACGGCGTGTCGCTGAAGTTCACCCTCGCGCCCAAGGGCGGCGGCAAGGCGGTCGTCGACGCGGCCTTCACCAAGGTCGACTTCGGCAAGCCGGGCGCCGGCACGTTCGACTTCACCCCGCCCAAGGGCGCCAAGGTGACCGAGGGCGACGCGGCGAAGGGTTCGGCCGACCGCGACCACAAGGGCAAGCTGCCCGGGATCGCGGGTATGCCGGACGCGCTCGGCACCGGCGGCGACGCCGGCAAGTCGAAGGTCATCGGCAAGGGCTGGAGCTCCATCGCCGAGTTCGACGGCGGCAAGGACGCCTCGGCCGCGCTCAACGGCAAGGACGCCGGGAAGACCGGGAAGAAGGCCGGCGGCAAGGGCGGCGCGGACGCCCAGACCCTGCTGGACGGCTTCGGCACCAAGGTCTCGGGCGACTTCGGCTCCGGCCGGGTCTACAGCACCCGGATCGTCAACGCCCTGATGACGGACGACGGCAAGGTCTACGTCGGCGCGGTCACCAAGGACGCGCTGGTCAAGGCCGCGAACGCGAAGTAAGCAGGCTGCTGCCCCTGCCATGGCCCGGAGGGGCCCGTGTACGCGGCGCCCTCCGGGCCGCCAGTGGTCCCGGGCCGCACGGCGAGAGGAGACACCGTGGAAGGCCGGTCCGAGCCGGGGCCGTGGCCTGGGGCCACGAGCGAGAGCGTCGCGGGGGAGGGCGCCGTGATCGAGACGGTCGCGCTGACAAAGCGCTTCGGCGGCCGGCTCGCCGTCGACCGGCTCGACCTCGTCGTGCCGCGCGGCAGCGTCTTCGGCTTTCTCGGCCCCAATGGCTCCGGGAAGACCACCACCATCCGGATGCTCATGGGCCTCATCGAGCCCACCTCCGGCGCCGCCCGAGTGCTCGGCGAGGAGATGCCGCGCGCCGGGCGGCGCGTCCTGCCCAGGGTGGGGGCCCTGATCGAGGGCCCCGCGCTCTACGGCTTCCTCTCCGGCCGCGACAACCTTCTGCGGTTCGACGCCGCCGACCCCACCGCCGACCCCCGCACCCGCGCAGCGCGGGTCGGCGCCGCGCTGGAACGGGTGGGGCTGACGAGCGCGGCGGGCAAGAAGGCCCGAGCCTACTCCCTCGGCATGAAGCAGCGGCTCGGCCTGGCCGCCGCCCTGCTCCGGCCGCGCGAGCTCCTCGTCCTGGACGAGCCCACCAACGGCCTCGACCCGCAGGGCATGCGCGAGATCCGCGCCCTGGTGCGCGGGCTGGCGGCGGAGGGCACCACGGTCTTCCTCTCCTCCCACCTCCTCGACGAGATCGAGCAGGTCTGCACCCACGCCGCCGTCATGGCCCAGGGCCGGCTCCTCACCCAGGGCACGGTCCGGGAGCTGGCGGCCTCGGCCCGCGGCCGGCTGGCCGTCACCACTCCCGACACGGCGGAGGCCGTACGGGTCCTCAAGGAGCACGGAGTGCACGACCTCACGGTCACCGACGACCGCGTCACCGGCGAACTCCCGCCCGGCGGCCCGGCAGCGGACCTCGCCGACCTCAACGCCGCGCTCGTCCGGGCGGAGGTGCGCGTACGGTCCTTCGGCACCGAGCGGGCCTCGCTGGAGGACGCGTTCGTCGCACTGACCGGGGAGGGTTTCGATGTCGCGGGCTGAGGTGCTGCGCGGGATGCCCTCGCTGTCGCTCTACCGCAGCGAGGTGACGACGACCTTCCGGCGCTGGCGCACGCTCGCCCTGCTGGGCGTGCTGGCGGCCGTGCCGGTCCTCGTCGGTATCGCGGTGCGGATCGAGACGGGCCGCGGTGGGTCGGACGGACGCGGTGGGGGCGGTGGCGGCCCGGCGTTCATCGGGCAGGTCGCCGGGAACGGCCTCTTCCTCGTCTTCGCCTCGCTCGCCGCGACCCTGCCGTTCTTCCTGCCGATGGCGATCGGGGTGATCGCGGGCGACGCGGTGGCGGGCGAGGCGTCCTCGGGCACGTTGCGCTATCTGCTGGTCGCCCCGGCCGGGCGGACCCGGCTGCTGCTCGCCAAGTTCACGACGACCGTGCTGTTCGCCTTCGCCGCCACGCTCGTCGTCGCCGCCTCGGCGCTGGCGGTGGGCGCGCTGCTCTTCCCGGTCGGCGAGGTGACGCTGATCAGCGGGACGACGGTGTCGTTCGGCGAGGGGCTGCTGCGCGCGCTGGCGATCGCCGGGGTGGTCGCCCTGTCGCTGACCGGGCTCGCGGCGCTGGGCCTGTTCGTCTCGACGCTCACCAACAGCGGGATCGCGGCGATGGCCACGACGGTGGGGCTGCTGATCACGGTGCAGATCCTGGATCAGTTTCCGCAGCTCAGTGCGGTTCAGCCATATCTCTTTCCGCACTACTGGCTGGGGTTCGCGGATCTGTTGCGAGACCCGGTGTACTGGGATCAGATACTGCGCAACCTGGGGTTGCAGGGGTTGTACGTGGCGGTGTTCGGGTCGGCGGCGTGGGCGCGGTTCACGTCGCGGGACGTGACGGTGTGAGTCCTCGAACGCCGGACGGGCTGACCCTGTCAGCCCGTCCGGCAGCCGGCTAGAACGTGAGCTTCCAGCCCGCGATGTGCCCCTCGTCCTGCGCCGCCACGTCCTGCACGCGCAGCTTCCATGTGCCGTTCGCGGTCTCCGCGGACGCGTTGACGGTGTAGGTCTCGGTGACGTCCGCGGCCGAGTCGGAGTTGCTGGAGTCCTTCAGCCGGTAGGCCTTGCCACTCGGTCCGACCAGGTCGATCGCCAGGTCGCCCCGGTAGGTGTGCTTGATGTCGACGCCGACCTTGAGCGCGGCGGGCGCCTTGCCGGTGACGCCGGAGACGGTGAGCGGGGACTCCACGGCCGGGCCCCCGTCGGGGATGGCGACCTGAGACTTGCTCTCGAAGACGTTGCCGCTGGGCGGGGTGGTGGAGCCGCCGCTCAGGTTCCAGATGGCGTAGGCGATGGCGTCGCTGTTGTTGTCGAGCGCCTTGTCGTCGATGTTGGAGATGGTGTCGCAGGACGCGTGGTAGCAGCGGTCGAACGCCAGACCGGACGTGCCGCCCCACTTCTGGGCCTGCTCGGCGGTCTTGATGTAGTCCGCGCCGCTGAAGAGACCGCCGACGGCTATGCCCGCGTCCTTGAAGGGCGCGTGGTCGGAGCGGCCGTCGCCCTCGGTCTCTATCTCGGTGGGGATGTTGCGGGTGGCGAAGAAGTCCTTGAAGACGCCTTCGAGCCGCGTGTCGTCGTCGTAGACGAAGTAGCCCGGGTTGGGCGAGCCGATCATGTCGAAGTTCAGATAGCCGTCGATCTTCGAGCGCTCGGCGGCGGGCAGGCTGTTGACGTAGTACTTCGACCCGACCATGCCCAGCTCCTCCGCGCCCCACCAGGCGAAGCGAAGGTGCTTGTCAGGCTTGTAGTTCTGCTTGGCGACGGTGAGGGCGACCTCGAGGATGCCCGCCGAGCCGGAGCCGTTGTCGTTGATGCCGGGGCCCCGGGTGACGGAGTCGAGGTGGGCGCCGGAGAAGACCACGTGGTTCGTGTCCCCGCCCGGCCAGTCGGCGACGAGGTTGTAGCCGGTCGAGCCCGAGGAGGTGAACTGCTGGACGGTCGTGGTGAAGCCGGCCGCGTCCAGCTTGCCCTTCACATAGTCGAGGGACGCCTTGTAGCCGCTGCGGCCGTGGGCGCGGTTGCCGCCGTTGGCGGTGGCGATCGACTGGAGCTGGTTCAGATGGGCCTTGACGTTGGCCCCGGATATGTCCGGTGCCGCCACGGACTTGGCGGCGGTGGTCCGCCCGGCGGTCGCGGTGGTGGGAGCCGCGGTCGCCGGGACGGAGGAGACGCCCAGAAGGGCCGCTGTGACGGCCGCGCCCGAGGCGAGCAGGGCGGCGGCGGTACGTGCTCTTCGGGGCGGGGGCAGGGCTGGTCCGTTGAGTGCCATGGGGGGCTCCAACTCTGTTTGACGTGGCCATGATGTTCAGGGCCCCCCGAAGGCACGTCAAGAGCGCCTTTCGGACACCGATCACCGGTTTCCGGATATCGGTCGTCCGCTCAACCGCGCTGAGCTGTGGTTTCTGTGGCCTGAGAGCTCTCAGGGGCAATTGTGTTTTCTGTGTTGCCAGTTGCGTCGGCCCGCTCCTTGGCCTGCTTCAGCTCCACCCGGGCCTGCCGGGCCGTACGGATTCCGTCCCAGGTGAGCACGGCCAGCGCGAGCCAGACGAGCGCGAAGCCCGCCCAGCGCTCCGCGGGCATCGCCTCGTGGAAGACGAAGAGCCCCAGGGCGAACTGGAAGACCGGCGCGAGGTACTGGAGCATCCCGAGCACCGACAGCGGCAGCCGTACCGCCGCCGCGCCGAAGGAGACCAGCGGAATCGCGGTGATCACACCGGTGCCCAGCAGGAGCAGGGTGTGCCCGCCGCCCTCGGAGGCGAAGGTCGACTTCCCCTGGGCGCCGAGCACGGCCAGCACCACGACCGCCGGCAGGAACTGCACGGCCGTCTCGACGGCCATCGACTCCAGGCCGCCCAGCCCCACCTTCTTCTTCACCAGGCTGTAGGTGCTGAAGGTCGCCGCGATGGTGAGCGCCACCCACGGCGGCTTGCCGTAGCCCACGGCCAGCACGATCACGGCGGCGACGCCCACGCCGACCGCCGCCCACTGCGCCGGGCGCAGTCGCTCGCGCAGCACGAGGACGCCCAGGGCGATGGTGGCGAGGGGGTTGATGAAGTACCCCAGGGAGGTCTCCACGACATGACCGGAGTTCACGGCCCAGATGTAGACCCACCAGTTCACGGAGATGACGGCCGCGCCCACCGCCGCCGTCGCCAGTCGTTTCGGCTGCCGCAGCAGCGGGCGTATCCAGCCCCAGCGCCGGGTCAGGGCCAGTACGGCCACGACCGTGACCAGCGACCACACCATGCGGTGCGCGAGGATCTCGATCGCCCCGGTGGGCTCCAGCAGCGGCCAGTAGAGGGGGAACAGCCCCCAGATGCCATAGGCGGCCACCCCGTAGAGCAGCCCTGCGCGGGATTCTTGACGTGATGGCTCGGGTGACACGGGCCCCTCCCAGGGGTACGGCGACGGCGACCTAGCGACGGTAGACCCCGGTGCTCGGGACTGTCATGCCCGTATCGCATTACGGTCGTGGTGCGTGCCCCTCGCGGACACGTTCCATCGCGCTGGTGACATCGAAGGGCAGGATCGTCACCGCGACGTTCGGCAGCTGCCCCAGGACCCGGGCCATCTCCTCCGCCGTGCCGCGGTGCAGCAGCAGGCCCAGGGGAGAGGAGTAGGTGCGGCGGGGGATCAGCAGGGTGAGCGCGGTCGTGCCGTCGGCGGTCGTCCGGGCGGCGAGCGCGGCCACGGCGTGCCGCAGCCGCCGGTCGGGGCAGTCCACGAGCTCCAGCGGGACGGTCGTGCCGGACGACTCGTCCCAGCGGGCCACCAGCCGCCGCGCCCGGGGCTCGTCGATGACGAAGTGGAGGGCGCGCACCTCGTCGGGGCGCAGCTCGTGGGCGTACCGCAGGGCCTTGACCGTGGCCAGGTCGAGGCTGTCGACGAGGACGTGCACCACGTGGCGCCGCCAGTGGGGGCGGTCCGAGGCGAACGCGGGGACGTTCTCCAGGGCCGCGGCCTCCTCCCGGTACTGGCGGTTGATGCGGATCAGCGCCCAGACCCCGAGCGGGAAGACCACCACGACCAGCCAGGCGCCCTCCGTGAACTTGGTGATCGCGAAGATCACGACCACCAGCGCGGAGACCACCGCCGCGGCGAGGTTCGCCGCCGTCTTCCAGTGGGACTGCCGGCGCCGCCAGTGGTGGGCCGTCATCCCGGCCGCCGCCATCGTGAAGCCGGTGAAGACGCCGATGGCGTACAGCGCGACCAGCTTGTCGACGCTGGCGCGCGTGACCAGCAGCAGCGCCAGGGAGAGGACGGTGAGGCAGATGATCCCGTTGGAGAAGGCGAGCCGGTGCCCGCGCCGCGTCAGCTGCCGGGGCAGGAAGCGGTCCTCGGCGACGAAGCTGGCGAGGAAGGGGAAGCCGGTGAAGGGCGTGTTGGCGCCGGTGTAGAGGATGAGCGCCGTCGCGAGCTGGACGTAGACGAGCCCGGCGGTGCCCGCCCAGCCGTCGCCGAAGACCAGGTGGGCCTCCTGGGCGATGACGGTGGGGTTGCCGTCGGTGTAGGGGATGGCGTGGGTGAAGTGGGCGAGCGCGGAGACGCCGAAGACCATGACGCCCAGGACGCAGCTCATCGTGGTGAGCGTCCGCCGGGCGTTGACGCCCTGGGGGCGGCGGAAGGCGGAGACCCCGTTGGAGATGGCCTCCAGGCCGGTCAGGGAGGAACCGCCGTTGGCGAAGGCGCGCAGCACCATGAAGAGCGACGCCCCGTACAGCCAGCCGTGCCCGGGCTCGCCGAGGGGGACGGCGCCCTGGGCGTGGACGTCCGCGTGTGGCAGCCCGCCGTCCAGCGCCCGGAGCAGCCCCACGACCAGCATGGCCGCCACGGCGAGCATGAAGAGATACGCGGGCGCGGCGAACGCCCGCCCGGCCTCCCGGACCCCGCGCAGATTCCCGTACATCAGCAGCACCACCACTCCCGCCGTGATGGGGAGCTTGAGGTGGTCGAGGCCGGTGTAGCCGTTACCGGTGAGGTGGGCGAGGGAGATGAGGGCGTCGGTGCCGGCGGAGGTCTGTACGGCGACCGTGACGATGTAGTCGACGAGCAGCGCCACGGCCGCGATCTGCGCGACGCGCGGCCCGAAGTTCTCCCGGGCGACGACGTACGAGCCGCCGGCCCGCGTGTAGAGGGAGACGACGTCGCGGTAGGAGACGGTCACCAGCAGCAGGACGAACAGGATCGCGCCGGTCACCGGCAGCAGCAGGGTGAACGCGGCGGCCCCGACGACGGGGACGAGGATGCGCAGTATCTCCTCGCTGCCGTACGCGGTCGAGGACATGCAGTCGGAGGCGAGCACGCCGAGCGCCATCGGATTGGACAGCTTCTCCTGGGAGAGCCGCTCGGTGACCAGCGGCGGGCCGAGGAACGCGCGCTTGAGGCGGTAGGCGAGGCGGTCACGGACGACGGGTTCGGGCTCGGCGACGACGGGTTCGGGCTCGGCCATCTTCATATGAGAGCGGCTGCCCAGCCCTCCGGGCGTCAGACGCCCCGCCGGACGGGCCGAAAACAGCCCGTCCGGCGTTTCGAGCGGACTTACCCGACCACTGTCCAGGTGTCGTTCCCGCCGAGCAGCGCGGCCAGGTCGCCCTTCCCCTTCTGCTCGACCGCCGCCTCCAGCTGATCCGCCATCAGCGTGTCGTAGACCGGACGGTCCACGCTGCGGAAGACGCCGATCGGCGTGTGGTGCAGCGTGTCCGGGTCGGCGAGGCGCGACAGGGCGAAGGCCGTGGTCGGGGACGCGGTGTGCGCGTCGTGGACCAGCACCGACGCCTCGTTCTCCGGCGTCACCGCGACGACCTTCAGATCACCCGTCGCCGGGTCCCGTACGACACCCTTCGCGCCGTCCACGCCGAAACGGATGGGCGCGCCGTGCTCCAGGCGGATCACGGCCTCCTCGGCCTGCTGCTTGTCCTTCAGCACGTCGAACGCGCCGTCGTTGAAGATATTGCAGTTCTGGTAGATCTCCACGAGCGCCGTCCCCGGATGGGCGGCGGCCTGCCGCAGCACCTCGGTGAGGTGCTTGCGGTCGGAGTCGACCGTGCGGGCGACGAAGGAGGCCTCCGCGCCGAGCGCCAGCGACACGGGGTTGAAGGGTGCGTCCAGGGAGCCCATGGGCGTGGACTTGGTGATCTTGCCGACCTCGGAGGTCGGGCTGTACTGGCCCTTGGTCAGCCCGTAGATCCGGTTGTTGAACAGCAGGATCTTCAGGTTGACGTTCCGCCGCAGGGCGTGGATCAGATGGTTGCCGCCGATGGACAGCGCGTCGCCGTCGCCCGTGACGACCCACACCGACAGATCGCGGCGCGAGGTGGCGAGGCCGGTGGCGATGGCCGGGGCGCGGCCGTGGATGGAGTGCATCCCGTAGGTGTTCATGTAGTACGGGAAGCGGGAGGAGCAGCCGATGCCGGAGACGAAGACGATGTTCTCCTTCGCCAGCCCGAGCTCGGGCATGAAGCCCTGCACGGCGGCGAGGACGGCGTAGTCACCGCAGCCGGGGCACCAGCGCACCTCCTGGTCGGACTTGAAGTCCTTCATCGTCTGCCGGGCTTCGGCCTTGGGCACCAGCTTCAGCGCCTCAGTCATCGCCTCAGTCATCGATGGCCTCCTTGAGCACGGTGGCGAGCTGCTCGGCCTTGAACGGCATTCCGCTCACCTGGGTGTACGAGCGGATGTCGACGAGGTACTTCGCCCGCAGCAGAGTGGCGAGCTGACCGAGGTTCATCTCCGGTACGACCACCTTCTCGTAACGCCCGAGGACCTCGCCCAGATTCCCCGGGAACGGGTTGAGGTGGCGCAGATGAGCCTGGGCCACCGTGCCCCCGCTCGCCCGTACGCGCCGTACCGCCGCCGTGACCGGGCCGTAGGTCGAGCCCCAGCCGAGGACCAGGACCCGCGCGTCGCCGGTCGGGTCGTCGACCTCGACGTCGGGGACGTCGATGCCGTCGATCTTGGCCTGGCGGGTGCGGACCATGAAGTCGTGGTTGGCCGGGTCGTAGGAGATGTTGCCCGTGCCGTCCTGCTTCTCGATGCCGCCGATGCGGTGCTCCAGGCCCGGGGTGCCGGGCACGGCCCAGGGGCGGGCCAGCGTGTGGGGGTCGCGCTTGTACGGCCAGAAGACCTCGGTGCCGTCGGCCAGCTCGTGGTTGGGCCCGGAGGCGAACTGGACCCGCAGGTCGGGCAGCTCGTCCGGCTCGGGGACCCGCCAGGGCTCGGAGCCGTTGGCCAGATAGCCGTCGCTCAGCAGGAAGACCGGGGTCCGGTAGGTGAGCGCGATCCGGGCCGCGTCCAGGGCGGCGGTGAAGCAGTCGCCGGGCGTCCGGGGGGCCACGATCGGCACGGGCGCCTCGCCGTTGCGCCCGTACATCGCCTGGAGCAGATCGGCCTGCTCGGTCTTGGTGGGCAGACCGGTGGAGGGGCCGCCGCGCTGGATGTCGACGATCAGCAGCGGCAGTTCGAGCGAGACGGCCAGGCCGATGGTCTCGGACTTCAGGGCGACGCCGGGGCCGCTCGTCGTCGTCACGGCGAGCGCGCCGCCGAAGGCCGCGCCCAGCGCCGCGCCGATGCCGGCGATCTCGTCCTCGGCCTGGAAGGTGCGCACGCCGAAGTTCTTGTGCTTCGACAGCTCGTGGAGGATGTCCGAGGCCGGGGTGATCGGGTACGAGCCCAGGTAGAGCGGCAGGTCCGCCTGGCGGGCGGCGGCGATCAGACCGTAGGACAGCGCGAGGTTGCCGGAGATGTTGCGGTAGGTGCCGGGCGGGAAGGCGGCGGTGGCGGGCGCGACCTCGTAGGAGACCGCGAAGTCCTCCGTCGTCTCACCGAAGTTCCAGCCGGCCCGGAAGGCGGTGACGTTGGCCTCCGCGATCTCCGGCTTCTTGGCGAACTTCTTCCGCAGGAACGCCTCGGTGCTCTCGGTCGGCCGGTGGTACATCCACGACAGCAGGCCGAGCGCGAACATGTTCTTGCTGCGCTCCGCCTCCTTGCGGGAGAGGCCGTAGTCCTTGAGCGCCTCGATGGTCAGCGTCGTCAGCGGCACCGGGTGGACGTTGTACGCGTCCAGGGAGCCGTCCTCCAGCGGGTTGCTGTCGTAACCCACCTTCGCCATGGGGCGCTTGGTGAACTCGTCCGTGTTGACGATGATCTCCGCGCCGTGGGGCACGTCCGCGATATTGGCCTTGAGCGCGGCCGGGTTCATCGCGACCAGGACGTTCGGCGCGTCGCCGGGGGTGAGGATGTCGTGGTCGGCGAAGTGGAGCTGGAACGAGGACACGCCCGGGAGGGTGCCGGCGGGGGCCCGGATCTCGGCGGGGAAGTTCGGCAGAGTGGAGAGGTCGTTGCCGAACGACGCCGTCTCGGAGGTGAATCGGTCTCCGGTGAGCTGCATGCCGTCGCCCGAGTCACCCGCGAAGCGGATGATCACCCGGTCCAGCCGGCGTACCTCCTTGGCGCCGTCCGGGCCGTCGGCCGTGCCGTCGGTCGGGCCGCGTTGTCCGGCGAGGCGTTCACGGGCGTCGGCCTCGCCGCCCGGATCGGCTGATGCGGCCTGTTCGGCCGGGCTGCTGACCTGGCTGGTCACTGCTTCGGACCTCCCTCGTGGCGGCGCCGGCCGGACGATGGCGCCGACCGGCGATCCCACGGCCATCGTACGTGGGCAAGGGCAGCCTTCCCCGGGGGGATCAACGATTCAACAGCGGACGGTAACGCTCCGGACTCCGGGGCGGCAGCCCCGGAGTCCGGGAGAGGCCGGAACCGCCGTCAGGGCCGCGGCTACGCGCCGTCAGGACCGCAGATACGTGAGCACCGCCAGCACCCGGCGGTGGTCGCCCTCGCTCGGGGAGAGCCCCAGCTTCAGGAAGATGTTGCTGACGTGCTTCTCCACCGCGCCGTCGCTGACCACGAGCTGCTTGGCGACGGCCGAGTTCGTCCGCCCCTCGGCCATCAGCCCGAGGACCTCCCGCTCGCGCGGGGTGAGCCCGGCCAGTACGTCCTGCTTGCGGCTGCGGCCCAGCAGCTGGGCGACGACCTCGGGGTCCAGCGCGGTCCCGCCGCGTGCCACGCGGACCACCGCGTCCACGAACTCGCGCACCTCGGCGACCCGGTCCTTCAGCAGATAGCCGACCCCCCGGGTGCTGCCGGCCAGCAGCTCGGTGGCGTACTGCTCCTCGACGTACTGCGAGAAGACCAGCACCCCCAGCTCAGGGTGGTCGCGGCGCAGCCGCACCGCCGCCCGGACGCCCTCGTCGGTGTGGGTCGGGGGCATCCGGACGTCCGCGACGACCACATCGGGGAGGGCGTCGGCGGCGGAGAGCTCGGCGATCGTCTTGAGCAGCCCCTCCGCGTCGCCCACGCCCGCCACGACCTCGTGCCCCAGATCGGTGAGCAGCCGGGTCAGGCCCTCCCTGAGCAGCACCGAGTCCTCGGCGATGACCACCCGCACCCTGTCGTCCACGATCACGTTTTCTCCTGCCCCCTGGCGTTTGCCGACGTGGTTCGTACAGCGTCAGCATCGCAGCATCCGGGGCCGGAGCGGGCGGCGCGCGGCCGGGGCGGGTGGCACCGGGCGCGCGCCGAGTGCGCGCCGGGCGCCCGGCGCGCGTCGGTGGCGCTAGCCCCGGGCGCGCCAGGGCAGCCCGGCGGTGACGGTCGTGGGGCCGCCGGCGGGCGAGTCGATCACCAGGAGCCCGTCCACCGAGTCCAGCCGCTCGGCGAGCCCGGCCAGTCCGCTGCCGCTCGTGGTCCCGGCGCCGCCGCGCCCGTCGTCCCACACCCGCAGCATCAGCCGGTCGCCCGAGCGCCAGACGTCCACCTGGGCGGAGCGCGCCCGGCTGTGCTTGCTGATGTTCTGGAGGAGCTCGGAGACGGTGAAGTAGGCGATGCCCTCGATGGCGGGCGCCGGACGGGAGTCCAGGTCCACCTCGGTCGTCACCGGGACGGTGCAGCGCCCGGCCAGCGAGGCGAGCGCGGGGCCGAGGCCGCGGTCGGTGAGGATCGCGGGGTGGATGCCGCGGGCGAGGTCGCGGAGCTCCTGGAGGGCGAGCTTCACCTCGCCGTGGGCCTCGTCGACCATGCGGGCGGCCTTCTCCGGGTCCCGTTCCACCAGCTCCTTCGCCAGGCCCAGCTCCATGGCGAGGGCGACGAGACGGGCCTGGGCGCCGTCGTGGAGATCGCGCTCGATGCGGCGCAGGTCGGCGGCGGCGGTGTCCACGACCACGCCCCGGTCCTCCTCCAGCTCCCAGACGCGCTCCGCCAGCCGCGACGGCCCCAGCAGCCCGCGCACCAGCAGCCGCTCCACATGGGCCAGGCCCCGGATCACCCCCGCCGTGACCAGCACGAGGACGAGGCCGACGGCGCAGGTGATACCGATCTCGAACGGGCTGTCGAGGTGGAAGGCGTGGCCGTTGGAGTCGCCGTAGAGCTGGATGCCCGGCTGGTGGGCGTAGGTGGGCAGCGTCCACTGCCAGGCCGGGTAGAGGAAGAGGGACCAGCCGACCGACCACATCACCAGCGACAGGACGAACGAGAACAGCGCCCACGGGAAGTGCAGCAGCGCGTAGAGCAGGTGACGCCAGGACGTGCCGCTCTTGAACAGCGCGCCCACCCATGCCATCGGGCCGGCGGCCCGCCCGTCACGGCGCCGCCGGACGCGGACCGGCTCCGGCTCGGCGATCTCCAGCCGCAGCAGCCCCCGGGCCCGCGCCCGCTCCAGGACGCCCAGCCCGCGCGCGGCGGCGAGGGTGGCGGCCAGCAGGGGCACACCGATGAACGTGATCAGGGTGCCGACGCCCGCGGTGGTCAGGGTGATGGCGAGCGAGAAGGCGACGGTCGCGATCGGCAGGCTCGTCAGCAGGTAGAGGAACTCCCGCCAGGTGCGGCCCTCCAGCGGGGCGCGCAGCGCGGCGGGCACCCGGTGGTGGGTCCCGGCTGCGTGGTCGATGGCCATGTCGTCCTGTCCTCGTGCGGCGGTTGTGTCCCTCAAGGCTCCCCGGGCGGGGGCCCGGGGACCATGAGGCGGGTGGGTGTCCTCGGGGTGGGGAAAGCCCCACCTTCCGGCTAGGGACGTCCGTCGGTGCGCTCGTCCGTACGTCCGTCCTTGTGGCCGTCCGTACGGCTCCGCCAGGGCAGCTCGGCCGTGACGACCGTCGGGCCGCCGGCGGGGGAGTCCACGACGAACAGCCCGTCCACCGAGCCCAGCCGCTCGGCGAGCCCGGCCAGCCCGCTGCCCCGGGCGGTCGACGCGCCGCCCTGCCCGTCGTCGCTGACCCGGATCAGCAACCGGTCCTCCGCGCGCCACAGCTCGACCTCCGCCGTCCGGGCCCGGCTGTGCTTGCTGATGTTCTGGAGGAGCTCGGAGACGGTGAAGTAGGCGATGCCCTCGATGGCGGGCGCCGGACGGGAGCCCAGGTCGACGGCCACGTTCACCGGCACCGTGCAGCGCCCGGCCACCGACGTCAGCGCCGGGCCGAGGCCGCGGTCGGTGAGGATCGCCGGGTGGATGCCGCGGGCGAGGTCGCGCAGCTCCTGGAGCGCGAGCTTCACCTCGCCGTGCGCCTCGTCGACCATCCGCGCGCCCACCTCCGGGTCCTCCAGCAGCCGCTCCTTCGCCAGGCCGAGCCCCATGGCGAGGGCGACGAGACGGGCCTGGGCGCCGTCGTGGAGGTCGCGCTCGATACGGCGCAGATCGGCGGCGGCGGTGTCCACCACCACGCCCCGGTTCTCCTCCAGCTCGGCGATCCGCCGCTCCAGCTCGCCCGACGGCGCCAGCAGCCCGCGCACCATCGCCCGGTCCACATTGGTCAGCCCCCGCGCGATATGGCCCAGCACCGGCCACGCGACGAAGAGGGACGCCAGCGCGATGCCGAATGTGAGAACGCCCCATGGCAGTCGTATGAACGCGTACAGCGTGCTGCGCCACGCCACCGGGTCCTTCAGCGTCATCCACATCCGGCCGAGGAAGCCGCCGGCGCGGTGCCGGGGGAGCGGGCTCGGCTCGTCGATCCGTACGCCCAGCAGCACCCGCGCCCGCCACCGCTCGGCCCGGCCCAGCACCCGCGCGCCCATCAGGCCGGCCGCCAGCAGCGGCAGCCCGACGACCGTCACCGACAGCAGCGCGCCCGCGTAGAGCCAGAGCGAGACATAGAGGAAGCCGAGGATCCCCTCCAGCAGATTGAGGAGGAGGTGCGCGACCTCCTTCCACGTCGTGGAGCCGAAGGCGAAGCGCGCGGGAGGCAGCCGGTCGTCGTCCTCGGCGGCGGCCGGGACGGCGCGGGAACGGGTGGCGGTACGGGCGGTCATACGGCAAGCGTGCCCTGGTCAGGACCGCTGCCGCCATGGGGGCGGTGGGTGCCGTGGGGTGGGGATAACCCCACCCCACGCCTACTGGGGCGGCTCATCCGGGGCGCCATAGGGCCTAGACTCGCGTGCGTACAGATCGTCGAACAAACAGGACAGGGAGCGAGGGGCGGACGTGCCGGAGGCGACCGTGCGCACCAGTGGCGCCGATGTCCAGCTCGCGGCGGACTACTTCCACGCCTATTCGGTCGTCGGACTGCTCGCCGTCATCGGCGTGCTCTTCGTCGCCGTGGCCTTCGGAGCCGGACGGCTGCTGCGACCGGTGGTGCCGACGCCCGAGAAGCTGCTCACGTACGAGTGCGGTGTGGACCCCGTCGGCGAGGGCTGGGCGCACACACAGGTCCGCTACTACGTCTATGCGTTTCTGTATGTGATCTTCGCAGTGGACTCGATCTTCCTGTTCCCCTGGGCCACGGTGTTCGCCGCGCCGGGCTTCGGCGGGGCGACGCTCGTGGAGATGTTCGTCTTCCTCGGCTTCCTCGCCGTGGGCCTGTTGTACGCATGGAAGAAGGGCGTCCTGGAATGGACGTGACACCCCCGGTCGACCTGCCCGAGCCCCGCCGGCTCGGCCCGCTGGCGCGCCTGGCCCCCGAGCCCATGAAGGTCGTCCTGAACTGGGGCCGCCGCTACAGCCTGTGGGTCTTCAACTTCGGGCTCGCCTGCTGCGCGATCGAGTTCATCGCGGCGTCCATGGCGCGGCACGACTTCATCCGCCTGGGCGTGATCCCCTTCGCGCCCGGCCCGCGCCAGGCCGACCTCATGATCGTCTCGGGCACGGTCACGGACAAGATGGCCCCGGCCGTGAAGCGGCTGTACGAGCAGATGCCCGAGCCCAAGTACGTGATCTCCTTCGGCGCCTGCTCCAACTGCGGCGGGCCCTACTGGGACTCGTACTCGGTGACCAAGGGCGTCGACCAGATCATCCCCGTGGACGTCTATGTGCCGGGCTGCCCGCCGCGGCCGGAGGCGCTGCTCCAGGGGATCATCAAGCTTCAGGAGAAGATCGCGAAGGAGTCACTGGACGAGCGGTACGGCTCCGCCGGGGGCGGTGGACGTCCCTCGGCCGCGGCCCTGCGCAGCGGCCTGGTGACGCCTCCGCCGCCGCCTCCCACTGCGGGGGCTTCCGAGGAGACGGACCGATGAGCGAGCCTGTCGCCTGGCTTCCGGGCGCCGTGACGGACCTCTTCGGCGCGGACGCGACCGCCGAGGAGGCGTACGACCTGCTGACGGTCGACGTCCCGGCGGAGGAATGGCTGACCGCGCTGCGGACCGCGCGTGATGTGCTGGGCTGCACGTTCTTCGACTGGCTGAGCGCCGTCGACGAGCCCGGCACGGGCTTCCGCGTCTGCGCGCACGTGGCGGCGCTGCCGGGCGGCGCGGACGGCGTGACGCGCCGGCTGCTCCTGCGCACGACCGTGCCGCACGAGGCCCCCGCGCTGCCCAGCGCGGTGGGCGTCTACGCGGGCGCGGCGTGGCACGAGCGCGAGACGCACGAGATGTTCGGCATCGACTTCCCGGGCCACCCCCACCTCGTGCCGCTCCTGCTGCCCGAGGGCTTCGAGGGCCACCCGCTGCGCAAGGACTTCGTCCTCGCGGCCCGTGTGGTGAAGGCCTGGCCGGGCGCGAAGGAGCCGGGTGAGGCGGCGGAGGGCGGCCCCAAGCGCCGCCAGATGCTTCCCCCTGGCGTCCCCGACCCCAACGAATGGGGCCCCCTCAAGGGCCAACTCCCCCCGGCCCCGGCCCGCCCCACCCGCACCCCGCGCACCGCTGCCGCAGGCCCCGCGACGGACCGCCCGGCCCGCCGCGCCCGCAGCGTGGCCGACGGCTCGGCGAGCCAGGCGGGCGAGGGCGCGGCCCCGGCCCCGCGCCGTACGCGGAGCGCGGCCGACGGTTCGGCCGGCCAGGCGGGTGCGGAGGCGGCGCCTCGGCGTACCCGCAGCGTGGCCGACGGCTCGGCGAGCCAGCAGGGCGATGCGGCACAGCCCACGCCCTCCCGCCCGACCCCCCGCTCCTCGGACGCCCCCTGGCACCACGCCCGCCCGACCTTCGACGAACCGTCGACGAACACCACGCCCCCGCAGCCTTCGGGCGAGCCCGGGCCCTCCCACCGCGACGGCGCCGAGCCCGAGCGCGGCGGCCCGGCGGTGCCGGACGCACCGGCACCCGAAGCCCCCGCCACGGACGCCGCGGGCAAGGCCGCACCCGAGCCCGGCGCAGCCGAACCCGGCACGGGCGAGCCCGGCACCCGGAAGCCCGGCGCGGCCGAACCCCGTCCGGGCGAGCCCGAGAACGATCAGAACCCCGCCGGAGGCGACCCCGCATGAGCAGCGACATTCTCGACGTCGTGCTGCGGCTCCTCGCCGTCTTCGTCTGCTTCCTCGTGCTGCCGCTGGTCATCGGTCAGACCGAGCACAAGGTGATGGCCCATATGCAGGGCCGCCTCGGCCCCATGTACGCCGGTGGTTTCCACGGCTGGGCGCAGCTCGTCGCGGACGGTGTGAAGTTCGCGCAGAAGGAGGACGTCGTCCCGGCCGACGCGGACCGGCGGATCTTCCAGCTCGCCCCCGCCGTGGCGCTGCTGCCGTACCTGCTCGTGCTGCTCGCGATCCCGGTCGGGCCCGGCAACGCCGTCGGGCAGGTCGTCGACGCGGGCATCTTCTTCGTGCTGGCCGTGATGGGCGTGGGCGTCCTGGGGTCGCTGATGGCCGGCTGGGCGTCGGCCAACAAGTTCTCGCTGCTCGGCGGTCTGCGTACCGCCGCGCAGCTGCTCGCGTACGAGCTGCCGATGCTGCTCGCGGCGGCGTCCGTCGCGATGGCGGCGGGCACCGTGTCGCTCCCGGGGATCGTCGAGGCCTTCCACTGGTGGTGGGTGCCGTGGCAGATCGTCGGCGGCGTCGTCTTCTTCACGGCCGGTCTCGCCGAGCTCCAGCGCCCGCCGTTCGACATGCCCGTCGCCGACTCGGAGATCATCTTCGGTGCGTACACCGAGTACACGGGTCTGCGCTTCGCGATGTTCCTGCTCGCCGAGTACGCGGGCATCGTCGTCCTGTGCGGTCTGACGACCGTGCTGTTCCTGGGCGGCTGGCACGGCCCGTTCGGGGCCGACGGGCTGGGCTGGCTGTGGACGCTGCTGAAGACTTTCGTCCTCGCCTTCGTCGTGATCTGGCTCCGCGTGACCTATCCGCGGCTGCGCGAGGACCAGCTCCAGAAGCTGGCCTGGACCGTCCTCATCCCGCTCGCCCTCGCGCAGATCGCCCTCACCGGCGTCGTCAAGGTGGTGATCCAGTAATCATGGGCATCCCTGGTTCCGGCCTGGCCAAGGGCCTCGCCGTCACGCTTCGCACCATGACCCGGCGCTCGGTCACCGCGCAGTACCCGGACGCCCAGCCCGAGCTGCCGCCCCGTACGCGCGGCGTCATCGGGCTGTTCGAGGAGAACTGCACGGTCTGCATGCTGTGCGCCCGTGAGTGCCCGGACTGGTGCATCTACATCGACTCCCACAAGGAGACCGTGCCCCCGGCCGCCCCGGGCGGCCGCGAGCGCAGCCGGAACGTCCTCGACCGCTTCGCGATCGACTTCGCGCTGTGCATGTACTGCGGCATCTGCATCGAGGTGTGCCCCTTCGACGCGCTGTTCTGGTCGCCGGAGTTCGAGTACGCCGAGACGGACATCCACGAGCTCACCCATGAGCGCGACAAGCTGCGCGAGTGGATGTGGACCGTGCCCGAGCCGCCCGCGCTCGACCCGGCGGCCGAGGAGCCCAAGGAGATCGCGGCGGCCCGCAAGACGGCCGAGAAACTCGCCGCCCAGCAGGAACAGCAAGCGCAGCAGGAGAAGGAGGGAGAGGCGTGACCGGCACCGCCACGCTCGCCGCCCAGGCGCATGGCTTCCTCTCCACCTCCGGTGTCGAGATCGTCTTTCTCCTGGTCGGCCTCGTCACCCTCGGCGCGGCCGTCATCACCGTCACCACCAAGCAGCTGGTGCACGCCGCCCTCTGGCTGGTCATGGCGCTCGGCGGGCTCGCCGTGGAGTACCTGCTGCTGACGGCGGAGTTCATCGCCTGGGTGCAGGTGCTGATCTACGTCGGTTCCGTTGTGGTCCTCCTCCTCTTCGGGCTCATGCTCACCAGGGCCCCCATCGGCCGCTCCCCGGACGCCGACTCCGGCAACCGGTGGGTCGCCCTCGGAGTCGCCGGCGCCGCCGCGGCCGCCCTCGTCTGGGTGGTCGTGGACGCCTTCCGTACGACGTGGATCGATCTGGGCGGCGCGCCGCAGGGCTCCACCGAGGTCTCCGGAGAGATCCTCTTCCGGCACTGGGTGCTGCCGTTCGAGGCGCTGTCCGTCCTGTTGCTCGCCGCGCTCGTCGGCGCGATCGTCCTCTCCCGAAGGAAGCCCGACGAGAAGAAGGAGGAGCGCTGATGCATCTCGTCTACCCGGCCGTCCTCGCCGCCCTCCTCTTCTGTGTGGGCCTCTACGGCGTCCTCGCCCGGCGCAACGCGATCCTGGTCCTGATGTCCGTCGAGCTGATGCTCAACGCCGTCAACCTCAACCTCGTCGCCTTCGACGTATGGCTGCGCGACACGCTCCACGCGGGCCAGGCGCTCACTCTCTTCACCATCGCCATCGCCGCCGCCGAGATCGGCATCGGCCTGGCGATCGTCCTCCAGGTCCACCGCAACCGCGGCACCGCCGACGTCGACCGGCTCCGCGACCTCGCCGAGGACGCCCCCGACACCGCCCATGAGCACCGCGAGGAGAAGGCCGAGGCCGCCGCGTGAGCACCACGACCACCGCCGTCCTCGTCCCCCTGCTGCCCTTCCTCAGCGCCCTCGCCGGCTTCCTGACGGGCCGCCGCGTCCCCGGCCTCGTCCGCCCGCTCGCCGTGCTGCCGACGCTGGCCGCCGCCGTGCTCGCGATCGTCGTCGCCTGCCGGCAGGGCGGCGGTGAGGCGCTCGACGCCGCCACCCGGCTCACGCCCACCGGCTCCGTCCCCATCGACCTCGCCCTCCACCTCGACGGCTTCGCCGTCCTCGTGGCCGTGCTCGTCGGGGTCGTGGCTTCTTGCGTCCAGCTGTACTCGACGGCCTATCTGCGCGACGACCCCCGCTACCCCTCGTACGCGGCCCTCGTCTCCCTCTTCACCTCCGCGATGCTGCTCGTCGTCTACACCGGCGACCTGATGGTGCTGCTGGTCGGCTGGGAGATCATGGGCATCTGCTCGTACTTCCTGGTCGGCCACTACTGGGAGACCGAGGCCGCCCGGTCCGCCTCCCTCAAGGCCTTCCTGGTCACCAAGCTCGGCGACGTCCCCTTCCTGATCGGTATCTTCGCGCTGGCCGCCGACGCCGGAACGTTCCGCATCAGCGGCATCGTCAGCACTGCCGCCTCCGGCGGGCTTCAGCACCCCACCCTCGTCGCGCTGCTGCTCCTGGCGGGCGTCGCGGGCAAGTCCGCGCAGTTCCCCCTGCACACCTGGCTGCCCGACGCGATGGCCGGCCCGACGCCCGTCTCCGCGCTGATCCACGCCGCGACGATGGTCGCGGCCGGTGTCTACCTCGTCGCCCGGCTCCTCCCCGTCTTCGCCGCCTCCGCGGCGGCGCTCGTCGTGCTGGCCGTGATGGCCGCGGTCACCATGGTCGGCTCGGCCCTGGCCGCGCTCGCCCAGGACGACATCAAGCGCGTCCTCGCCTACTCCACCGTCGGCCAGCTCGGCTATATGACCGGCGCCCTGGCCGTCGGCGACCGCGGCGCGGCCGTCTTCCACCTCATCTCGCACGGCGCGTTCAAGGCCCTCCTCTTCCTCGGGGCAGGCGTGATCATCCACGCCGCCGGCACCAACTCGCTGGCCGCCATGGCCCGGATGAACGGCCTGGCCAAGCGGATCCCCGACGCCTACTGGACGATGACCGTCGCCCTCCTGGCGCTCGCCGCGATCCCCCCGTTCAGCGGCTTCTTCTCCAAGGAGGCCGTCCTCGGCGCGGCCGAGCACGCCGCCACCGGTGACGCCCACGGCATCCCCGCCGCCGCGGCCGGCCCGGCCGGCTGGACCGTCCTGATCGCGGGCCTGGTCACCGCCGTCCTCACCGCCGGCTACGCCACCCGCCTGTGGCTGCTCGCCTTCCACGGCAAGGGCGCCGAGGCCCCCGACCACGGCCGCGAGCCCGTCGCGATAAACGGTGTGCTCTGGGTCCTCTTCCTGCCCACCGCCGCCCTCGGCCTGGCCGCCTGGAAGCTGCCCGACTGGTTCGACGGCCGCTCGCTCACCCCCGGCCTCACCACCTCCGTCCTCTCCACCGGCTGTGCCCTCGCCGGCGCGCTCGTCATGTACGCCGCCTGGCGCCGCACCGCAGCGCTCACCGCCCGTACCCCCCTCGGTGCCGTGGCCGCCGACCCGGAAGCGGCGCCCGCCGTCTCCGAGATCGAGGCCATCGCCAGCCACGAGCCCGCGTACGGCACCATCGCCGCCGCCTCCGACCCGGCCGACCCGGGCAGGCTGCTGCTCGGCCCCCTGCACCGCCACGCCGTCACCGGATTCCACCTCGACGCCGTGTACTCCACCCTGCTCGTCCGGCCCACGCGCGCCGCCGCCCGCCTCGCCCGCTTCCTCGACCGCGAGGTCGTCGACGCGTACGTGCGCGGCGCCGCCACCGCGCCCGGGCTGCTCGGCGCGGCCGTCCGCCGCGCCCAGACCGGCAATGTGCAGACCTATCTCGGCGCCCTGCTCGCCGGCTCCGTCGTCCTGGCCGTCGCCGCCGTCCTCGTCGCCACCGGAGCCTGATCCATGAGTCACACCGTCATGCAGCTCCTCCTCGCCGCGCTCGTCGTCCTCCCCCTGCTGGGCGCCGTCGCCGCCCTGCTCCCCGCGCCGCCCGGCCTCAAGGGCACCAGCCCCGAGCAGGCTGTGCTCCGCCACGGCGTGACCGTCACGGGCGTCGTCCTCGCGCTGTCCGTCGCCCTCGCTGCCGGCTTCGACCACGACCACCCGGCCCGGATGCAGGCGACCACCGACCTCCCCTGGATCCCCGCCCTCGGCATCCGGATCCACCTCGGCGTCGACGGCATCTCGCTCCCCCTCCTCGTCCTGACCGCGCTGCTGACCTTCCTCTGCGCGCTGTACAGCTACTTCAAGATGCCTACGGGCCCGTCCCCCAAGGCATTCGTCGCGCTGCTCCTCGTGCTCGAGACCGGCACCCTGGCGTCCTTCGCCGTCCTCGACCTGATGCTGTTCTTCCTGGCCTTCGAGACGGTGCTCATCCCGATGTACTTCCTCATCGCCCGCTGGGGCGGCGAGGGCCGGGAGCGCTCCGCGTGGCGCTTCATCCTCTACACGCTGCTCGGCTCGGTCGTGATGCTGCTGGGCCTCCTCCTCGTCGGCATCGACGGCGGCACGTTCGACATGGTGGCACTGGCCACTGACAACGGGTCCTCGCTCAGCCACACCACGCAGGTCATCGCGGTTCTGGCCATCGGCGCCGGACTGGCCGTCAAGGCCCCCATGTGGCCCCTGCACAGCTGGCTGCCCGACGCCCACACCTCCGCCCCCACGGTCGGCTCGGTGCTCCTCGCCGGCGTCCTGCTGAAGATGGGCACGTACGGGTTCGTCCGCATCATCCTGCCGATCGCCCCGGACGGCGCCCACACCTTCGCGCCCTACCTCGCCGCCTTCGCGGCCGTCGGCATCGTCTACGGCTCCCTGGTCTGCCTCGCCCTGGCCCGCAAGGGCGCCAAGGGCGACCTCAAGCGACTGATCGCCTACTCGTCCGTCGGCCACATGGGCTTCGTCCTCCTGGGCATCGCCACCCTCACCCCCACCGGGGTCAACGGCGCCCTCTTCGCCAACGTCGCCCACGGCCTCATCACCGGCCTCCTCTTCTTCCTCGTCGGCGCCATCAAGGACCGCTACGGCACCAGCGACCTCGACAGCCTCGCCGGCACCACCGGCGCCGCGCTCTACGGCCGCGCCCCACGCCTCGGCGGCCTGCTGGCCTTCGGCGCCGTGGCCTCCCTCGGGCTCCCCGGCCTCGCCGGGTTCTGGGGCGAGATGCTGGCGATGTTCGCCTCCTTCCGCCCCGCCGACGGGCTCAGCCGCCCCGCGTTCCTGGTCTTCATGGCCCTGGCCGGCCTCGGCACCCTGCTCACCGCCGCCTACCTGCTGGTCGTCGTGCGCCGAGTGTGCATGGGCGGCGAGGTGGACCCGGCGGCCGAGCGGGCGGGCGAGATGCCCGACGGCCCGGCCCTCCCCGACATCCGGCGCCACGAGTTCGCCGCCTGGTCCCCGCTCGTCGCCCTCACCGTCCTCGCCGGACTCTGGCCCGCGGCCCTCCTCGGCCTCACCGACCCGGCCGTTCAGCAGCTCCTCGCAGGAGGCAAGTGATGGGCTCCCTGGTCCAGTCCGTCGACTGGCTCGCCATCGCCCCGCCCACCGTCACGGCCGCCGTGGCACTGGTCGTCCTGGTCGTCGACCTCTTCCTCCCGGAGGACCGCAAGGCCCTCCTCGGCCGGATCGCCCTCGGCGGCCTCGCCCTGGCCGGGCTCTCCCTCCTCCCGCTGCTGCGCGGCGACCGCTCGACCTTCTGCCTCACCGGACCCGACGTCGCCGTCACCGCGTGCAGCTACACGGCCGACCACTTCACCCTCGTCATCCAGCTGCTGGTGCTGGGCGGCGCCCTGCTGACGGCCCTGCTGTCCGTCAGTACGATCGCCGATTCCAGACTTCCCGCGGGGGAGTACTGGTTCCTGCTGCTGTCGTCGGCCGCCGGCGCCGCGCTGCTGCCCGCCTCCCGCGACCTGGCGACCCTCGTCGTGGCCCTGGAAGTGGCCTCGCTGCCCGCCTTCGCCCTCGTCGGCCTGCGCCGCGGCGACCGCCGCTCCTCCGAGGCGGCACTGAAGTTCTTCCTGTCGTCCGTGACCGCCACCGCCGTCACCCTCCTCGGCGTGTCCTTCCTCTACGCCGCGACCGGCACCCTCCACCTCACGGAGATCGCCGACGGCCTCGGCCACATCGACCCGCGCCTGGCCGTCCTCACCAAGGCGGGCGTCGCCCTGACCCTCGTCGGCTTCGCCTTCAAGACCGCCGCCGTCCCCTTCCACTTCTGGGTGCCCGACACCTATGTGGGCGCGCCGCTGCCCATCGCCGCGTACCTGTCGGTGGTCGGCAAGGCCGTCGGCTTCACCGGCATCGCCCTGGTGACGGTCGTCGCCCTCCCCTCGTACGCCGACGTCTGGGGCCCCGCCCTGGCCGTGCTCGCCGCGGTCACCATGACCGCCGGCAACGTCGCCGCGCTGCGCCAGCGCCCCGACCGCGAGCACAGCGCCGTACGCCTGCTGGCCTGGTCCTCCGTCGGCCAGGCAGGCTATCTGCTCGTCCCGCTCGCCGCCGCCGGCTACGCCGACGACCCCTCGCGTGCCATCGGCTCCACCGTCGCGTACGCCCTGATGTACGCGGCCGTGAACCTCGGCGCCTTCGCGGTCGCCGCCCTCGTGGCCCGCACCCGCCCGGGCAACCGGATCACCGACTACCGCGGCCTGTACGCCCGCAACCCGCTCGCCGCCCTCGCGCACGCCTTCTTCCTGCTGTGCCTCGCCGGGCTGCCGCCGGGCGTCATCGGGCTCTTCGCCAAGGTCACCGTCTTCTCGGCGGCGGTCGACGCGGGGCTGGGCTGGCTGGCGGTCGTCATGGCCGTCAACGTCGTGATCGCGCTCTACTACTACCTCCAGTGGACAGCGGTCCTCTTCAAGGACGGCCGCGAGGAGGCGGGAGAACCGCTGCCGGCCGGATCGACGACCGGAGCCACGGCCGGAGCCACGGCCGGATCGACGACCGCCCCGGTGGCCGAACCGGTGGCCGAACCAGTGGTGCGCGTTCCGGCCACCCTCGGGGCGGCCATCGCCCTGGCCACGGCCCTCGGAGTGGCCCTCTCCGGCGCGCCCCAGCTCGTCCTGCGCTTCGCCTCGCAGGCACTCCTGTAGCGGTATCACCGTCTTTCACCCGAATGGCGCAGCCCTCCACGGCCCCTGCGGGGGTGCACAAGGGAACTAGCGGCCCTCGTCTGGCGTTGACCAGTTCGAAAGGTTCCACTGGTTCAAGGGTTCCCCTGCCGCACCATTTGGAGGGCGTACCGTGCACCGCCGGCACAACGGGCTCAGGACAGCCGTGCTCCTCGGGGGCCTGTCCGCGCTCATCATCGTCATCGGCAGCATGTTCGGGCGCGGTGGCCTGATCGTCGCCGTCCTCGTGGCCCTCGGCACCAACGCCTACGCCTACTGGAACAGCGACAAGCTCGCCCTGCGCGCGATGCGGGCCCGGCCCGTCAGCGAGTTCGAGGCCCCGCACCTCTACCGCATGGTCCGCGAACTCTCCACGGCCGCCCGTCAGCCGATGCCCCGGCTGTACATCTCCCCGACGGAGGCCCCCAACGCCTTCGCCACCGGCCGCAACCCGCGCAACGCCGCCGTCTGCTGCACCGAGGGCATCATGCGCCTCCTCGACGAGCGCGAGCTGCGCGGCGTCATCGGCCATGAGCTCAGCCACGTCTACAACCGCGACATCCTCATCTCCTCGGTGGCCGGCGCCCTCGCCTCGGTGGTGATGTTCCTGGTCAACTTCGCCTGGCTGATCCCCATCGGGCGCTCCGACGACGACGAGGGGCCCGGCATCGTCGGCATGATCATGATCATGCTGCTGGGCCCCATCGCGGCCTCCCTCATCCAGCTCGCCGTCAGCCGCTCCCGCGAGTACGAGGCCGACGCCTCCGGCGCCCGCCTCACCGGCGACCCCCTGGCCCTGGCCTCCGCCCTCCGCAAGCTGGAGCTCGGCACACAGCGGCTGCCCCTGCCGCCGGAGCCCCGCCTGGAGACGGCCAGCCACATGATGATCGCGAACCCGTTCCGCCCGGGCGAGGGCATGTCGAAGCTCTTCTCGACGCACCCGCCCATGCCGGAGCGCATCGCGCGACTGGAGCGGATGGCGGGCCCGGCCGGCCGGCTCGGCGCCTGAGCGCGACAAGACCGCTCAGTAGCGGTGGTGGCCGCCGGACGGCCGCTCGCCGAGGCCCGGCAGATGCCCGTTGTCCGGCCGGTCACCGAGGCCCGGCAGGTGCCCGGGAGTCGGCCGGTGACCACCGGACGGCGGACGGTGGCCACCGGATGGCGGACGGTGGCCGGGGGACGGCCGGTCGCCCCGCCCGCCGCCCTTGCCGGCCATGTCGACCGGCTGGCCGTCGTACGTACCGCCCCTGCAGATCAGCCCGAAGTCCCCGTCGAGGAGCCCGAGATCGTCGTCGGGGACGCCGACGTCGCCACCCCCGGCCATGCATCCGAGGACGTCGATGTCGGCGGGAACGGCGGCACGGGCGCTGCTGGGCGCGCTGACGGCGACGACCGCCACCGCCGCGACCGCCAGTCCTGCGATTCGGTACGTGTGCATGGGGCTCCGGCTCCTCGTCCTGTCGTCCTGGCCGTACGTCCGCGTGGAACGTCCGGTCCAGCCACATGACCACGCCCCGGACCCCACGGCGCGCTGGGCTGCGCCGGAAGGGTCACGACACGCGTCGTCGCGACGTGGGCCGTCCCCCATACGGCCCACGTCATCCCCAAGTAGCCGATACGGCAGACCAGTTGACGTGACTGCGCACAACGCCGTAACCCCATAAGGGAATAGAAACCCGGTCGGTACCGGAAGCAGGAGGCGACAAGCGATGGTGCTCCTCGATCTGCAAGGCATGGAACCCGAGATCGGCACGGCCCGACGGCTGGACCTGGGCGCCAGCGACAACAGCGACGCCAGCCTCCTCCTCTGTGGGGACGGCGACGACTGACGCACGTGCGGGGGCATCGCCTCCGGATGCCCCCGACTCACCCCCTAGGGGTCCGCTCAGGGCCTCCCACCTGCGGAAGCGGCAACCGTACGCGCCCCTTCCGACGTCTCATTCGCCGGAGAATCGGTCACGTGGGAGGCTATAAATCATGAGGTTCATCCTGAATATCATCTGGCTGGTCCTCTGTGGGCTCTGGATGGCACTCGGCTACGTCGTCGCCGGTCTGATCTGTTGCGTCCTCATCGTCACGATTCCGTTCGGTATCGCGAGCTTCCGGATCGCCGGCTACGCCCTGTGGCCGTTCGGCCGGACGACGGTCGAGCGGCGCGACGCGGGCGCGGGGTCGCTGATCGGCAATGTCATCTGGATCATCTTCGCCGGATGGTGGCTGGCGCTGGGGCACATCGTCACCGGTATCGCCATGTGCTGCACGATCATCGGCATCCCGCTGGGCATCGCCAACTTCAAGCTGATCCCGATCTCGCTGATGCCGCTGGGCCGGGAGATCGTCCCGACGGACGCGCCGTTCGCGACGCGATAGTCGCAGGCGCTCAACAGGGGCGACGGCAAAGGGGGCGCGTCAGGAGCGGCGGCGGAAGCCGCTCCTGACGCGCCCCCTTCGGGTTCCGGCGCGCGATGTGGTCCTGAACTAGCGGTAGTTCACGAACTGGATCGCGAAGTCCAGGTCCTTGCCCTTGAGGAGGGCGATGATGGCCTGGAGGTCGTCGCGGCTCTTGGAGGAGACGCGCAGCTCGTCGCCCTGGACCTGGGCCTTGACGCCCTTGGGGCCCTCATCGCGGATGATCTTCGCGACCTTCTTCGCGTTCTCCTGGGAGATGCCCTCCTCGATGGACGCGAAAAGCTTGTATTCCTTGCCGGACACCTGCGGCTCGCCCGCGTCCAGGGACTTCAGGGAGATGCCGCGCTTGACCAGCTTGGTCTCGAAGATGTCGAGAACGGCCTTCACG
Source organism: Streptomyces hesseae (assembly GCF_031845785.1). Classification (NCBI taxonomy): domain Bacteria; kingdom Bacillati; phylum Actinomycetota; class Actinomycetes; order Kitasatosporales; family Streptomycetaceae; genus Streptomyces; species Streptomyces hesseae. Next base: position 354,868 of record NZ_JAVRFI010000003.1, on the reverse strand, counting down.
CGCTCCTCGGAGTTGGCACGCATCTCGATCTTCTCGCCCGACCAGGCGATCGAGGCGCCGACGCCCTTGAAGTCGTAGCGCGTCGAGATCTCCTTGGCGGCCTGGTTGAGGGCGTTGTCGACCTCCTGCCGCTCGACCTTCGAGACGATGTCGAAACTGGAGTCGGCCATATTGAGTTGGCTCCTCGTGCGTAGATCCGTCAGGGGACGCGACCGGAGGGTCGCGTGGCCAGCCTAGTCACCCGGGGGCCGATCGAGGGGCTGTGAACCGAGTGGCGGAGCACCCCAGGTCATCGGGTATTGTTTACGTCGTTGCCACGGAGCGCTCGAAAGAGCGACCGAGGTGACGACCCATGGCGGTGTGCCCGAGTGGCCAATGGGAGCGGACTGTAAATCCGTCGGCTTAGCCTACCCAGGTTCGAATCCTGGCGCCGCCACGGAATGAGGCCCCTGATCTGCGAAGATCAGGGGCTTCTTTCGTTTCCGGGCCCGCCTCAGCCCGTACCCAGCGCCTTCACGGCCTCCGTCACCGGAGTGTCGCCGCCGATCAGCTCCAGCGTCAGGCCCACGGCCCCCCGCTCGTCCTCGGACAGCAGCTCCGCCAGCACCGCCGCCACGTCGTCCCGGGGCACGTCGCCCCGGCCCGTCGAGCCCGCCGCCAGCGTCACCCGGCCGGTGCCCGGCTCGTCCGTCAGCCGGCCCGGGCGCAGGATCGTCCAGTCGAGCCCGGCCCGGGAGCGGATGTCAGCGTCGGCGGCGCCCTTGGCCCGCAGATAGGCGGCGAAGACCGGGTCCGTGCCCTCCGGCGGCTCGCTGTCGGCGCCCATGGACGAGACGACGACGAAGCGCCGTACGCCCGCCGCCTCCGCCGCGTCGGCGAAGAGGACCGCGGCGGCCCGGTCCACGGTCTCCTTGCGGGCCGCCCCGCTGCCCGGGCCCGCGCCGGCCGCGAAGACGACCGCGTCGGCGCCCTCCAGATGGCGGGCGACATCCGCCACGGACGCCGTCTCCAGATCGCACACGACGGGCTCGGCGCCCGCCGCCAGCAGGTCTCCCGCCTGCCCGGGGCGGCGGACCATCCCCGCCACCTCGTCACCGCGCGCGGCGAGCAACCGCTCCAGCCGCAGCGCGATCCGACCATGTCCTCCAGCGATGACAATGCGCATGATCCGACCGTACGCGGCGGCCCCTCACGAGGGGTCCCCGCCGCGCGGCGACTGCCGGGGCAGGTCCAGGGCCACCGTGGCCTGGACGTCGCCGTACTCGCGGACCGCGCTGGTCCGGGCGACGACCCGGGCGTGGTGGACGACGAGCCGGCTGTAGCCCAGCGACAGGACGCCCGCGACGGCGTGGCCCCGGACGGCCAGCAGCTCCGCCGGGAAGCCGGCCTCCACCCGGACCTCGGGCAGGCCCATCACCGCGCGGGCCCGGCCGCTGACGGCCTCGTAGGCCTGCTCCGGGGCGAGCTCGCCGTGCGAGGCGAGCAGGTAGGCCGCCTCCAGGGGGTCGCCGCGGCCCACGGGGTTGGCGGCGTCGCGCAGGGCGCCGCTGCCCGCCGCGACCCTGACGCCCGTCGCGCGCAGCAGCCGTACGGGCGCGCACCACGAGCCGCCGCCCCGGGCCCCGCCCGAGACCCCGCAGTCGCCCTGCGGCAGGCAGACCACCGTCACCCCGGCCGCCGCCAGCTGCTGGCCCGCGCGGGCGGCCTGGTCCCGGGGGAGCCGGGCGAGGGCCCCGCACGGGCCGACGGCCACGCCGGGGCGCAGCCCGCCCGCCATGGCGGCGAGCCGGGCCAGCCGGGCCGGTTCGGCGCCGTCCGTGTGGAGGTCGACGGCGCAGCCGTGCTCGGCGGCCAGGGCGAGGACGGTCTCGGCGTAGCCGGTGGGGTCGGGGTCGAGGTCGGGGCAGCCGCCGATGACGGTGGCGCCCATCCCGACGGCGTCCCGCAGCATGGCGAGCCCGTCGGCCCCGGCGGCGCCGGTCAGCAGCCGGGGCACGGCCACCGCGCTGAGCTCCGTGAGCCCCCGCAGCGTGCGCCGCGCGGCCAGGACGCCCTCCAGGGCGCGCAGCCCCGCCACGTCGCCGACGCGGACGTGGGTGCGCACTGCGGTGGCGCCGTGGCCCAGTTGCAGCAGGGCGGCCTCCGTCGTACGGCGCTGGACGTCCTCGACGCCGTGCGGCACCGGGCCGTCCACGTCGGCCGTGAGCGCGGTGTCCAGGTGGGCGTGCGGATCGGCGGGCGCGGGCAGCAGCAGATAGCCGTTGAGGTCGACGCGCGGGCCGGGGGCCAGGCTGCCCGCCGTGCCGACGGCCTCGATGCGCCCGCCGCTGAGGCGTACGTCCACCACGCGCCCGTCGGCGAGCCGGGCGCCGCAGAGCACCAGCGCGCCCTCGCCCGGCGGCGGGGCGGCGGCGTCGCCGTCGGGGCTTCTCGCGGGCTGCGGCTGACTGTCGGGCATCACGATCCTCCGGTAGGCCGGGGCGGGCATGATCACGCAGCGGTTCGAGCGTAGGCCGCGTACGGAGCCGGTCGGCGGAACCGCCGAATAGTCGTACTGGTGTGGCCCTCGGGGCGGCCGGGAGGGCGCCGGCGGCCACGCCGGTGACGGCCGGGAAGAACGCCCTGGCAGGGGCGGCCGCATACGGATTTCACCTTCGGCCGCAGACCGTGTAATGTCTTCCTCGCTCGCCCCAATAGCTCAGTCGGCAGAGCGTCTCCATGGTAAGGAGAAGGTCAACGGTTCGATTCCGTTTTGGGGCTCTGGTGGGAGAGGTTCTCCCGTCTTCGGACGGGGGAGCCAACCTCATCAAAGCGGCGTAGCTCAGTCGGTAGAGCAAGCGGCTCATAATCGCTGTGTCACCGGTTCAAGTCCGGTCGCCGCTACACACAGTAGCCGATTGTGGGGTCGGTCCTCCGATCGGCTACTCTTTTATGCGTTGTATTCGTCCATTCCGTCAAGGAGCACTCACGTGGCTGCCACCGACGTCCGCCCGAAGATCACGCTGGCCTGCGTGGAGTGCAAGGAGCGGAACTACATCACCAAGAAGAACCGGCGTAACGACCCGGACCGACTTGAGATGAAGAAGCACTGCCCTCGTTGCAACGCCCACACGGCGCACCGCGAGACGCGCTAACAGCGCACAGGTCGTTCATGAGGCCGTCCCCAGGTTCTGGGGGCGGCCTCGTGGCATATTCCGACTTGTGTCCCGGGCCGTACCCCGGCCCATGACGCAAAGAAATTCCAGTCCCCTCAAGGACCAGTCCACTCAGGAGGTGCCGGGCCATGGCGCTCGACCAGTCCTACGTCGGACGGACCTATCCGGCCACCGACCCCTATGAGGTCGGCCGGGAGAAGATCCGCGAATTCGCCGAGGCCATCGGCGACGCCAATCCGGCGTACACCGACCCCGAGGCCGCCAAGGCGCTCGGCCACCCCGATGTGATCGCTCCGCCCACTTTTGTGTTTGCGATCACTTTCAAGGCCGCCGGACTGGTCATCCAGGATCCGCAGCTGGGGCTGGACTACTCCCGAGTGGTGCACGGCGACCAGAAATTCGCGTACACCCGCCCGGTGCGGGCGGGGGACCGGCTGACGGTCACGTCCACGATCGAGTCGATCAAGTCGCTCGCGGGCAACGATGTGCTGCTGGTCCGCGGTGAGGTTCACGACGCGGCCGGCGAACACGTCGTGACCGCGCACACGAAGCTGGTGGCGCGCGCCGCCGAGGAGGCGTGATGGCGGCCACAGTTTCGTACGACGAGGTCGAGGTCGGCACCGAACTGCCCGCCGCGTCCTTCCCTGTGACACGCGCCACGCTCGTCCGCTACGCGGGCGCCTCCGGCGACTTCAACCCGATCCACTGGAACGAGAAGTTCGCCAAGGAGGTGGGCCTGCCGGACGTCATCGCGCACGGCATGTTCACCATGGCCGAGGCGATCCGCGTGGTGACCGACTGGGCCGGCGACCCGGCCGCGGTGGTCGACTACGGGGTGCGCTTCACCAAGCCGGTCGTCGTGCCGAACGACGACACGGGCGCGGTCGTCGAGGTGTCCGCCAAGGTGGCGGCCAAGCTCGACGATGACGCGCGGACGGTCCGCGTGGACCTCACGGCCGTCTGCGACGGCCAGAAGGTCCTCGGCATGGCCCGCGCGGTCGTGGCTCTCGCCTGAGCCCCACCCGTTCCGGGCAATCGGGTGGGCGGGTGGGCGAAATCCCGCGCCGAAGGCGCGGGAAACCCCCACGGCGCCGAGCCGCCCACCACATACCCGGAAGGCCCAGCGCCGGCGCCCCCGTACCCTGGTGCCCGTGCAGGAACGACACGACGCCCCCCTCGCCCCCCTGACCACCTTCCGTCTCGGTGGCCCCGCGACCCGACTGATCACGGCCGTCACCGACGCCGAGGTCGTCGAAGCCGTCCGTGAGGCCGACCGCGCCGGCACCCCGCTGCTGATCATCGGCGGCGGCAGCAACCTGGTCATCTCCGACAAGGGCTTCGACGGCACGGCCCTGCGCATCGCCACCACCGGCTTCGGCCTCCAGGGCACCCGCCTCGAGCTCGCCGCCGGTGAGAACTGGTCCGACGCCGTCGCCCGCACCGTCGACGCCGGGCTCGCCGGCGTCGAGTGCCTGGCCGGCATCCCCGGCTCCGCCGGCGCCACCCCCATCCAGAACGTCGGCGCGTACGGCCAGGACGTCTCCCAGACGATCACCGAGGTCGTGGCCTACGACCGCCGCACCGACGAGATCGTCACCCTCAGCAACGCCGAGTGTGTCTTCACCTACCGGCACAGCCGCTTCAAGCAGGACCCCTCGCGCTACGTCGTCCTGCGCGTCCGCTTCGAGCTGGAGGACGCGGGCGGGCTCTCCGCGCCGCTGCGGTACCCCGAGACCGCCCGCACCCTCGGCGTCGAGCAGGGCGACCGCGTCCCGGCCCTCCAGGCCCGGGAGACCGTGCTCAAGCTGCGCGCCGGCAAGGGCATGGTCCTCGACCCCGAGGACCACGACACCTGGTCGGCGGGTTCCTTCTTCACCAACCCGATCCTCACCGTCACCGAGCACGAGGCGTTCCTCGCCCGCGTGGCCGAGCGGCTCGGGCCGGACGTCATGCCGCCCGCCTTCCCGACGGGGGACGGCACGGTCAAGACGTCGGCCGCGTGGCTGATCGACAAGGCGGGTTTCACCAAGGGCTACGGCGAGGGCCGCGCCCGGATCTCCGGCAAGCACACGCTCGCCCTCACGAACCGGGGCTCGGCCTCGACGGAGGACCTGCTGGCGCTGGCGCGTGAGGTGCGGGACGGGGTTCACGCGGCGTTCGGGGTCACCCTCGTGAACGAGCCCGTGACGGTGGGCGTCAGCCTGTAGGCGGGGCCGCTAGACGGCCAGCCAGGCGTCCACACCCGCCAGGAGGCGCTCCCTCACATCGGAGGGAGCCCGTGACGCCCGTACCGACTGCCGCGCCAGCTCCGCGAGCTCCGCGTCCGTGAAGCCGTGGTGCTCCCGCGCCAGCTCGTACTGGGCCGCCAGGCGCGAGCCGAAGAGGAGTGGGTCGTCCGCGCCGAGCGCCATCGGCACGCCCGCGTCGAAAAGGGTGCGCAGCGGGACGTCCGCCGGCTTGTCGTAGACGCCCAGGGCGACGTTCGACGCCGGGCAGACCTCGCACGTCACCCCGCGCTCCGCGAGCTTGCGCAGCAGCCGCGGGTCCTCCGCGGCCCGTACGCCGTGCCCCACCCGGGCCGCGTGGAGGTCGTCCAGGCAGTCGCGGACGCTGCTCGGCCCCGCGAGCTCGCCGCCGTGCGGAGCGGCCAGCAGACCACCCTCCCGGGCGATCTCGAAGGCGCGGTCGAAGTCCCGGGCGAGCCCGCGCCGCTCGTCGTTGGAGAGGCCGAAGCCGACCACGCCCCGGTCGGCGTAGCGCACCGCGAGCCGCGCCAGCGTCCGGGCGTCCAGCGGGTGCTTCATCCGGTTGGCGGCGACGAGGACCCGTATCCCCAGCCCGGTCTCTCTGGAGGCGTCCTCCACCGCGTCGAGGATGATCTCCAGGGCGGGGATCAGACCGCCCAGCCGGGGCGCGTACGAGGTGGGGTCGACCTGGATCTCCAGCCAGCCCGAACCGTCCCGGACGTCCTCCTCCGCGGCCTCGCGCACCAGCCGCCGGATGTCCTCCTCGGACCGCAGGCAGGAGCGCGCGATGTCGTAGAGCCGCTGGAAGCGGAACCAGCCCCGCTCGTCCGTGGCCCGCAGCTTCGGCGGCTCGCCGCCGCTCAGCGCGCCGCTCAGCGCCTCGGGCAGGTGCACGCCGTACTTGTCGGCCAGCTCCAGCAGGGTCGAGGGGCGCATGGACCCGGTGAAGTGCAGGTGGAGATGGGCCTTGGGCAGCAGACGGAGATCACGAACGCGTTCCATTGCCCGATCCTGCCTCATGGGCACAGGGATCGGAAGGCGCGTTCCCTGATCGGGGGCTGAACCGAAAACGAATGCGGGGGTTCCGGCCGCACCGGCCGGAACCCCCGCACCACGCGAGCGAGCCGCAGGCTACTTGGCCTCCGCCAGCAGCTTCTGGATGCGCGAGACGCCCTCCACCAGGTCCTCGTCGCCCAGCGCGTAGGAGAGCCGCAGGTAGCCCTGCGTGCCGAAGGCCTCGCCCGGGACGACCGCGACCTCGACCTCGTCCAGGATCAGCGCGGCCAGCTCCACGGAGGTCTGCGGGCGCTTGCCGCGGATCTCCTTGCCGAGCAGCTCCTTGACCGACGGGTAGACGTAGAACGCGCCCTCCGGCTCCGGGCAGAAGACGCCGTCGATCTCGTTCAGCATCGAGACGATCTTGCGGCGGCGGCGGTCGAAGGCGACCTTCATCTCCTCGACGGCCTTCAGGTCACCCGACACGGCGGCCAGGGCGGCGACCTGGGCGACGTTGGAGACGTTCGACGTGGCGTGCGACTGGAGGTTGGTCGCGGCCTTGACGACGTCCTTCGGGCCGATGATCCAGCCCACGCGCCAGCCGGTCATGGCGTACGTCTTGGCGACACCGTTGACCACGACGCACTTGTCGCGCAGCTCCGGCACGACGACCGGCAGCGAGGAGAACTCGGCGTCGCCGTAGACCAGGTGCTCGTAGATCTCGTCCGTCAGCACCCACAGGCCGTGCTCGGCGGCCCAGCGGCCGACGGCCTCGACCTGCTCGCGCGTGTAGACGGCGCCGGTCGGGTTCGAGGGGGAGACGAAGAGCAGCACCTTCGTCTTCTCCGTACGGGCCGCCTCCAGCTGCTCGACGGAGACCCGGTAGCCGGTGGTCTCGTCGGCCACGACCTCCACCGGCACACCGCCGGCGAGGCGGATCGACTCCGGGTAGGTGGTCCAGTACGGGGCGGGGACGATGACCTCGTCGCCCGGGTCGAGGATCGCGGCGAACGCCTCGTAGATGGCCTGCTTGCCGCCGTTGGTGACGAGCACCTGGGAGGCGTCGACCTCGTAGCCCGAGTCGCGCAGGGTCTTGGCGGCGATGGCGGCCTTCAGCTCGGGGAGGCCGCCGGCCGGGGTGTAGCGGTGGAACCTGGGGTCACGGCAGGCCTCCACCGCCGCCTCGACGATGTAGCCGGGGGTCGGGAAGTCGGGCTCGCCGGCACCGAAGCCGATGACCGGGCGCCCGGCGGCCTTGAGGGCCTTGGCCTTGGCGTCCACGGCCAGGGTGGCGGACTCGGAGATGGCACCGACGCGGGCGGAGACCCGGCGCTCGGTGGGGGACTGGGGAGGAGTCGCAGCGGTCATAGGGGCATCGTCCCAGACCCGTGGGAACGCGGGCACGCCGATTGTCCGGACCCCCGCCGGGAGGCCTCCGAGCGCGTCGTCGCTGATAGCTGTTCGACGTCGGCCGCTGGAGCACGTACACTCATGCCTCGTTGGCCTCCACCGGCGAATCCGCTCCCGGGCACACCGTGCTTCCGGGCGGATGCGGTACGTTGGGGAACCACAAAGGGTCGTAGCTCAATTGGTAGAGCACTGGTCTCCAAAACCAGCGGTTGGGGGTTCAAGTCCCTTCGGCCCTGCTACACGCACCGCCAGGTTGCGTGCATGCGTACGTACTGAAATGCACCGCCGTGCGGCTCACCCGGGCGCGGCACGGCCACGACCGGGATTCAGGTGAGGACGTAGTGACGGAAGCCCTTGGCTCCACCGCGACGCCTGAGAGCGGTCGTCCTGAGGACGAGGCGCCCACCAAGCGCCGTGGCGGGAAGCGCGGGAAGAAGGGCCCTCTGGGCCGCCTCGCACTGTTCTACCGGCAGGTAGTCGCCGAGCTCCGTAAGGTTGTCTGGCCCTCCAAGAGCCAGCTGTCGACGTACACCACTGTGGTGATCGTCTTCGTTGTCATCGTCATTGGACTGGTGACCGTGATTGACTATGGGTTTGAGCAGGCCGTCAAGTACGTCTTCGGCTGAGCCGGCCCCCGTGCGCAAGGCGGCCCTCGTAGAGTGCCGCCTATTCGCTCGTTCCACCCCTTGTAGCCAGGAAGAAGCAGCCACGTGTCTGACCCGAACCTGAACGACGCCGCCGAGCCCGTCGCGGCGGAGAACGTTGACGAGGCTGTCTCGGCCGAGGTGCAGGGCGACGACACCCCGCAGGAGATCGTCGAGAACGCCGACAACGTCGACGAGCTCGACGCCGAGGACGCCGCCGCGGGCGAGCCGGCCGAGGAGGCCGCGCTGCACGTGGAGTCCGACGCCGAGGACGCCGAGGCCGAGGAGGAGGAGTCCGCGGAGGACGCCGCTCCGGTCGACCCGGTCGCCGCGCTCCGCGACGAGCTGCGTGGTCTGCCCGGCGAGTGGTACGTCATCCACACCTACGCGGGCTACGAGAACCGCGTGAAGACCAACCTCGAGCAGCGCGCCGTCTCGCTGAACGTCGAGGACTACATCTTCCAGGCCGAGGTGCCGCAGGAAGAGGTCGTCCAGATCAAGAACGGCGACCGCCGCACCGTCCGCCAGAACAAGCTCCCCGGCTATGTCCTGGTGCGCATGGACCTGACGAACGAGTCCTGGGGCGTCGTCCGCAACACCCCGGGTGTCACCGGCTTCGTCGGCAACGCCTACGACCCGTACCCGCTGACCCTGGACGAGATCGTCAAGATGCTCGCCCCGGAGGCCGAGGCGAAGGCCGCCAAGGAGGCCGCCGAGGCCGAGGGCCGTCCGGCCCCGTCCCGCAAGGTCGAGGTCCAGGTGCTGGACTTCGAGGTCGGCGACTCGGTCACGGTCACGGACGGTCCGTTCGCGACGCTTCAGGCCACGATCAACGAGATCAACGCCGACTCGAAGAAGGTCAAGGGCCTCGTCGAGATCTTCGGCCGCGAGACCCCGGTCGAGCTCAGCTTCGACCAGATCCAGAAGAACTAGTTTCTTCCGGGACATACGCTTCCGAACAGGTCAGACCGGCTGCTCATAGCCCGTCTGACCTGCTCGGTTTTTGGCCGCAGCATGTTACCCGTTATCGTGGTGCGGTATGCCTGCGCGCACTGTGCGCCGGCAAAAAACTCTCACTAGGACCCGGAGAGAGCAATGCCTCCCAAGAAGAAGAAGATCACGGGGCTTATCAAGCTCCAGATCAACGCCGGTGCCGCGAACCCGGCTCCGCCGGTCGGCCCCGCGCTGGGTCAGCACGGCGTCAACATCATGGAGTTCTGCAAGGCCTACAACGCCGCGACCGAGTCGCAGCGTGGCATGGTCGTGCCGGTGGAGATCACGGTCTACGAGGACCGTTCCTTCACCTTCGTCACCAAGACTCCGCCGGCCGCCAAGCTGATCCTCAAGGCCGCGGGCGTGGCCAAGGGCTCCAGCGAGCCGCACAAGACCAAGGTCGGCAAGCTCACGCGCGCTCAGATCCAGGACATCGCCACCACCAAGATGCCCGACCTGAACGCCAACGATCTGGCTGCCGCCGAGAAGATCGTCGAGGGTACCGCCCGTTCCATGGGCATCACCGTCGAGGGCTGATCGGCTCCCGCCGACCTCTCCAGTGGCAGGGCCAAGCGCTGGCCCGGACCACGACTCCACGCTCAACCCTTCAGGAGCAGAAGTGAAGCGCAGCAAGACTCTCCGCGCTGCGGACGCCAAGGTCGAGGCCGGGCGCCTGTACGCCCCCCTCGAGGCCGTCCGTCTCGCCAAGGAGACCTCCGCCACCAAGTTCGACGCGACCGTCGAGGTTGCCTTCCGCCTGGGTGTCGACCCGCGCAAGGCCGACCAGATGGTCCGTGGCACCGTGAACCTTCCGCACGGCACCGGTAAGACCGCCCGGGTCCTGGTCTTCGCGACCGGCGACCGTGCCGAGGCCGCGCGTGCCGCGGGCGCCGACATCGTCGGCGCCGACGAGCTCATCGACGAGGTCGCCAAGGGCCGTCTGGACTTCGACGCCGTCGTCGCCACCCCGGACCTCATGGGCAAGGTCGGCCGCCTCGGCCGCGTGCTCGGTCCCCGTGGCCTGATGCCGAACCCGAAGACCGGCACGGTCACCCCGGACACGGCCAAGGCCGTGACCGAGATCAAGGGCGGCAAGATCGAGTTCCGAGTCGACAAGCACTCGAACCTCCACTTCATCATCGGCAAGGTCTCCTTCGACGAGACCAAGCTGGTGGAGAACTACGCCGCGGCGCTTGAGGAGATCAACCGTCTCAAGCCGTCCGCCGCGAAGGGCCGCTACATCAAGAAGGCGACCCTGACCACCACGATGGGCCCGAGCATCGCTCTGGACTCGAACCGCACCCGCAACCTCCTCGTCGAGGAGGAGGCCGTCTGAGGACGCCCTCCAGCGGGCGCGTAGTGGCGCTCTGAGCAGTACGGGCCGGGCCCCGCACCTCTTTCGAAGGTGCGGGGCCCGGCTCGATTTGCATCCATACGCACCTATCGCGTAATCTCCTGGAGAAGCCAAAGACCGCTGGTCGTTGCTGTGCCTCTATCCGGAGGTGTGGCGGCCGAAGGATCCGCTAGCTGCGGGCGACCTGCGCAGGTGTCAAGAGGATTGCACTCCCGCCGAGACGTAAGAGGATTACGTCCCCGCGGTCGAGTCACGCCCCGAGCGCCTGCGCCGGGGCGTTTCGTTTTGCCCAAGCCCCCTTCTCGCGCCTAAGCGGTCCGAATCACCCGGAAGGAGGCCGAGGCTCATGGCGACGTCCGCCAAGGCCACCGCGGTTGCCGAGCTCACGGACAAGTTCCGTAGCTCCAACGCCGCTGTGCTGACCGAGTACCGCGGGCTCACCGTGGCGCAGCTCAAGACGCTGCGCCGTTCGCTCGGTGACAACGCGCAGTACGCCGTGGTGAAGAACACGCTGACCAAGATCGCGGCCGAAGAGGCCGGCTACCAGCTCGACGCCCAGCTTTTCGCTGGTCCGACGGCTGTCGCCTTCGTCACCGGTGACCCGGTGGAGTCGGCGAAGGGTCTTCGTGACTTCGCCAAGGACAACCCCAACCTCATCATCAAGGGCGGTGTCCTCGATGGTAAGGCGCTGTCCGCCGATGAGATCAAGAAGCTTGCGGACCTCGAGTCCCGCGAGGTTCTGCTCAGCAAGCTGGCCGGTGCCATGAAGGGCAAGCAGTCGCAGGCTGCCTCGCTCTTCCAGGCGCTGCCGACGAAGCTCGTCCGCACTGCGGACGCGCTGCGCGCCAAGCTCGCCGAGCAGGGCGGTGCCGAGTAATTCGGCTCGCGCATTGATCGGCGCCACCAGGCGCTGATCGCAGCGGGCCGTACGCCCGCCGACATGTACATCCGGCACCTGCCGATTTAGTGGAAGGACCCGCCACCATGGCGAAGCTCACCCAGGACGAGCTGCTCGCGCAGTTCGAGGAGATGACCCTCATCGAGCTGGCCGCGTTCGTCAGCGCCTTCGAGGAGAAGTTCGACGTCACCGCCGCCGCCGCCGCGCCGGTCGTCGTTGCCGGTGCCGCCGGTGGCGCCGCTGCCGCCGAGGTCGAGGAGAAGGACGAGTTCGACGTCATCCTCACCGCCGCCGGTGACAAGAAGATCCAGGTCATCAAGGTCGTGCGTGAGCTGACCTCCCTGGGTCTGAAGGAGGCCAAGGACCTCGTCGACGGCACCCCGAAGCCGGTCCTCGAGAAGGTCGCCAAGGACGCCGCGGAGAAGGCCGCCGAGGCCCTCAAGGGCGCCGGCGCCTCCGTCGAGGTCAAGTAAGTACCTCGGGAGTCTGCCGACTCTCTCTCCGGCCCCAGGGCCGGAATCAACCAAGGGCGATCACCCGCACGGGTGGTCGCCCTTGGGCGTTCCCGGGACGGATGCGCGCATGGCGGCCCGGAGACGAGTATGGTGATCTTCGCCGCCTCACCGGGGCGGTGACCCGCTCCCAGCAGGGCGGGAAGGCGCCTTCAGCGGCCGCCGGGGGCCGAGGGGCCTTGACGAACGGCACGCCGCGCGCGATTCTCAGGACGCGTCCTACGGGCGCGCCGCCACATCGATCCTCCGTCCGAGGCATGGATCGAAGGCGGAGCGGGAAGTATCGTCATGCGCTTCCCGCGCATGGCTTGCGTCGGGCAGGACGCCAGGCGATGCGGAACAACAGGATCCCGGAGGGAGAGATTGGTATCGCACCGGTCTCCGGAAATCCGCTCTGGACATCAGTGGGCCAAGTGGCTACACTGACCCTTTGCGCTGCCTGTTAGCTGCTCCCTGCCCGTCACCAGGGGCATGCCCACTCTCGAGCACAGCTGATGGAAACCCCCTGAGCTGGGATTTCTCTCGTACGCGACGAGTGGGACCGGTACGCGCGTAGTGAGTCCGAGCCCTCGGAAGGACCCCCTCTTGGCCGCCTCGCGCAACGCCTCGACCGCCAATACGAACACCGGCGCCAGCACCGCCCCGCTGCGCATCTCTTTTGCGAAGATCAAGGAGCCCCTCGAGGTTCCGAACCTTCTTGCGCTTCAGACCGAGAGCTTCGACTGGCTGCTCGGCAACGCCGCCTGGAAGGCTCGCGTCGAGGCTGCGCTGGAAAGTGGTCAGGACGTCCCCACCAAGTCCGGTCTGGAGGAGATCTTCGAGGAGATCTCCCCGATCGAGGACTTCAGCGGGTCGATGTCGCTGACCTTCCGTGACCACCGCTTCGAGCCCCCGAAGAACTCGATCGACGAGTGCAAGGAGCGCGACTTCACGTACGCGGCCCCGCTCTTCGTCACCGCCGAGTTCACCAACAACGAGACCGGTGAGATCAAGTCTCAGACGGTCTTCATGGGCGACTTCCCGCTCATGACGCCGAAGGGCACCTTCTGCATCAACGGCACCGAGCGTGTCGTCGTCTCGCAGCTGGTCCGTTCGCCGGGTGTCTACTTCGACTCCTCCATCGACAAGACGTCCGACAAGGACATCTTCACCGCCAAGATCATCCCGTCCCGGGGTGCCTGGCTGGAGATGGAGGTCGACAAGCGCGACATGGTCGGCGTCCGCATCGACCGCAAGCGCAAGCAGTCCGTCACCGTCCTCCTGAAGGCTCTCGGCTGGACCACCGAGCAGATCCTCGAGGAGTTCGGCGAGTACGAGTCCATGCGCGCCACCCTGGAGAAGGACCACACCCAGGGCCAGGACGACGCGCTGCTCGACATCTACCGCAAGCTGCGCCCGGGCGAGCCGCCGACCCGTGAGGCCGCGCAGACGCTGCTCGAGAACCTCTACTTCAACCCGAAGCGCTACGACCTCGCGAAGGTCGGCCGCTACAAGGTCAACAAGAAGCTGGGCGCGGACGCCCCGCTCGACGCCGGTGTGCTCACGGTCGACGACGTCATCGCGACGATCAAGTACCTGGTGAAGCTCCACGCCGGCGAGGCCGAGACCGTCGGTGAGAACGGCACGGACATCGTCGTCGAGACCGACGACATCGACCACTTCGGCAACCGTCGTCTGCGCAACGTCGGCGAGCTCATCCAGAACCAGGTCCGCACCGGTCTGGCTCGTATGGAGCGCGTCGTCCGCGAGCGGATGACCACCCAGGACGTCGAGGCGATCACGCCGCAGACCCTGATCAACATCCGGCCGGTCGTCGCCTCCATCAAGGAGTTCTTCGGCACCAGCCAGCTGTCCCAGTTCATGGACCAGACCAACCCGCTGTCGGGTCTGACCCACAAGCGTCGTCTGTCGGCGCTGGGTCCGGGCGGTCTCTCCCGTGAGCGGGCCGGCTTCGAGGTCCGAGACGTCCACCCGTCGCACTACGGCCGTATGTGCCCGATCGAGACGCCCGAAGGCCCGAACATCGGTCTGATCGGCTCGCTCGCCTCCTACGGTCGCGTCAACGCGTTCGGTTTCGTCGAGACCCCGTACCGCAAGGTCGTGGGCGGCGTCGTCACCGACGAGGTCGACTACCTGACGGCCGACGAGGAAGACCGCTTCGTCATCGCCCAGGCGAACGCCCCCCTCACCGAGGACATGCGTTACGCCGAGTCCCGCGTGCTGGTCCGCCGCCGTGGTGGCGAAATCGACTACATCGCCGGCGACGACGTCGACTACATGGACGTCTCCCCGCGCCAGATGGTGTCGGTCGCGACCGCCATGATCCCGTTCCTCGAGCACGACGACGCCAACCGCGCGCTCATGGGATCGAACATGATGCGCCAGGCCGTTCCGCTGATCAAGGCGGAGGCGCCGCTGGTCGGCACCGGCATGGAGTACCGCTGTGCGGTCGACGCCGGTGACGTCATCAAGGCCGAGAAGGACGGTGTCGTCCAGGAGGTCTCCGCCGACTACGTCACGGTGGCCAACGACGACGGCACGTACAACACCTACCGCGTCGCCAAGTTCTCCCGCTCGAACCAGGGCACGTCCTTCAACCAGAAGGTCGTCGTGGACGAGGGCGCCCGCGTGATCACCGGCCAGGTGCTCGCCGACGGTCCGTCCACGGACGAGGGCGAGATGGCGCTCGGCAAGAACCTCCTCGTGGCGTTCATGCCGTGGGAGGGCCACAACTACGAGGACGCGATCATCCTGTCGCAGCGCCTCGTGCAGGACGACGTCCTCTCCTCGATCCACATCGAGGAGCACGAGGTCGACGCCCGTGACACCAAGCTGGGCCCCGAGGAGATCACCCGGGACATCCCGAACGTCTCCGAGGAGGTCCTCGCCGACCTCGACGAGCGCGGCATCATCCGCATCGGTGCCGAGGTCGTCGCCGGCGACATCCTCGTCGGCAAGGTCACCCCGAAGGGTGAGACCGAGCTGACCCCCGAGGAGCGTCTGCTCCGCGCGATCTTCGGTGAGAAGGCCCGTGAGGTCCGTGACACCTCGCTGAAGGTCCCGCACGGTGAGATCGGCAAGGTCATCGGCGTCCGCGTCTTCGACCGCGAAGAGGGCGACGAGCTTCCCCCGGGCGTGAACCAGCTGGTCCGCGTCTACGTGGCCCAGAAGCGCAAGATCACCGATGGTGACAAGCTCGCCGGCCGTCACGGCAACAAGGGTGTCATCTCCAAGATCCTCCCCGTGGAGGACATGCCGTTCCTCGAGGACGGCACCCCGGTCGACATCATCCTCAACCCGCTCGGTGTCCCGTCCCGAATGAACCCGGGACAGGTCCTCGAGATCCACCTCGGCTGGCTCGCCAGCCGCGGCTGGAAGGTCGAGGGCGACGAGGACTGGATGAAGCGCCTCCAGGCGATCGGCGCCGACGACGTCGCCGCCGGCACCAACGTCGCGACCCCGGTCTTCGACGGCGCCCGTGAGGACGAGATCGCCGGTCTCTTCGAGTCCACGATCCCCAACCGCGACGGCGAGCGCCTGGTGCTCCCGTCCGGTAAGGCCCGGATGTTCGACGGCCGCTCCGGCGAGCCGTTCCCGGACCCGATCTCGGTCGGGTACATGTACATCCTCAAGCTGCACCACCTGGTCGACGACAAGCTGCACGCTCGTTCGACCGGTCCGTACTCCATGATCACCCAGCAGCCGCTTGGTGGTAAGGCTCAGTTCGGTGGCCAGCGCTTCGGTGAGATGGAGGTGTGGGCGCTGGAGGCTTATGGCGCCGCGTACGCCCTCCAGGAGCTGCTGACCATCAAGTCCGACGACGTCACCGGCCGCGTGAAGGTCTACGAGGCGATCGTCAAGGGCGAGAACATCCCCGAGCCCGGCATCCCCGAGTCCTTCAAGGTGCTCATCAAGGAGATGCAGTCCCTCTGCCTCAACGTGGAGGTGCTGTCCTCGGACGGCATGTCCATCGAGATGCGGGACACCGACGAGGACGTCTTCCGCGCGGCGGAGGAGCTCGGTATCGACCTGTCCCGGCGCGAGCCGAGCAGCGTCGAAGAGGTCTGACGGGTCTGGTGGGGGCCTCGTAAAGAGGCCCCCACCGTCCCCGGACCCCCAGACCACTGATGTAGAGCCCATAAATCGCTAACGCGAGGGGCACGACCCTGAAAGAGGGATTGACGAACAGTGCTCGACGTCAACTTCTTCGACGAGCTGCGGATCGGCCTGGCGACCGCGGACGACATCCGGACCTGGTCCCACGGCGAGGTCAAGAAGCCGGAGACCATCAACTACCGCACCCTGAAGCCCGAAAAGGACGGACTCTTCTGCGAGAAGATCTTCGGTCCGACCCGGGACTGGGAGTGCTACTGCGGCAAGTACAAGCGTGTCCGCTTCAAGGGCATCATTTGTGAGCGCTGTGGCGTCGAGGTCACGCGCGCCAAGGTGCGTCGTGAGCGGATGGGCCACATCGAGCTCGCCGCTCCCGTCACCCACATCTGGTACTTCAAGGGCGTCCCGTCGCGCCTGGGCTACCTGCTCGACCTGGCCCCGAAGGACCTCGAGAAGGTCATCTACTTCGCCGCCTACATGATCACGTGGGTGGACGAGGAGCGCCGTACGCGCGACCTGCCCTCGCTGGAGGCCCACGTCTCCGTCGAGCGTCAGCAGATCGAGCAGCGTCGCGACGCCGACCTCGAGGCCCGTGCCAAGAAGCTCGAGTCCGACCTGGCCGAGCTCGAGGCCGAGGGTGCCAAGGCCGATGTGCGCCGCAAGGTGCGCGAGGGCGCCGAGCGTGAGATGAAGCAGCTGCGCGACCGTGCGCAGCGCGAGATCGACCGCCTCGACGAGGTGTGGAGCCGCTTCAAGAACCTCAAGGTCCAGGACCTCGAGGGCGACGAGCTGCTCTACCGCGAGCTGCGCGACCGCTTCGGCACCTACTTCATGGGTGCGATGGGCGCCGCCGCGCTGCAGAAGCGCCTGGAGTCCTTCGACCTCGACGAGGAGGCCGAGCGCCTCCGCGAGATCATCCGGACCGGCAAGGGCCAGAAGAAGACCCGTGCGCTCAAGCGCCTCAAGGTCGTCTCCGCCTTCCTGCAGACCCGCAACAGCCCCAGCGGCATGGTGCTGGACTGCATCCCCGTGATCCCGCCGGACCTGCGTCCGATGGTGCAGCTGGACGGTGGCCGCTTCGCGACCTCCGACCTGAACGACCTGTACCGCCGTGTGATCAACCGCAACAACCGTCTGAAGCGTCTGCTCGACCTCGGTGCCCCCGAGATCATCGTGAACAACGAGAAGCGGATGCTCCAGGAGGCGGTCGACGCCCTCTTCGACAACGGCCGTCGTGGTCGCCCGGTCACGGGCCCCGGCAACCGTCCGCTGAAGTCCCTCAGCGACATGCTGAAGGGTAAGCAGGGTCGTTTCCGTCAGAACCTGCTCGGTAAGCGTGTGGACTACTCCGCGCGTTCCGTCATCGTCGTCGGTCCGCAGCTGAAGCTGCACCAGTGCGGTCTGCCCAAGGCCATGGCGCTGGAGCTCTTCAAGCCGTTCGTGATGAAGCGCCTGGTCGACCTGAACCACGCGCAGAACATCAAGTCGGCCAAGCGCATGGTCGAGCGCGGCCGCACTGTGGTGTACGACGTCCTCGAAGAGGTCATCGCCGAGCACCCGGTGCTGCTGAACCGTGCGCCCACGCTGCACCGCCTCGGCATCCAGGCCTTCGAGCCGCAGCTGGTCGAGGGCAAGGCCATCCAGATCCACCCGCTCGTCTGTACCGCGTTCAACGCGGACTTCGACGGTGACCAGATGGCCGTCCACCTGCCGCTCTCCGCGGAGGCGCAGGCCGAGGCCCGCATCCTGATGCTGTCCTCGAACAACATCCTCAAGCCGGCCGACGGCCGTCCGGTCACCATGCCGACCCAGGACATGGTGCTGGGCCTGTTCTTCCTCACCACCGACGAGGAAGAGCGCAAGGTCATCGGTGAGGGCCGGTCCTTCGGCTCGGTCGCCGAGGCGATCATGGCGTTCGACGCCCGTGAGCTCTCGCTCCAGGCGAAGGTCGACATCCGCTTCCCGATCGGCACCGTTCCGCCTCGCGGCTGGGTTCCCCCGGTCGCCGAGGAGGGTGAGCCGGAGTGGCAGCAGGGTGACTCGTTCCGCCTGCGCACCACCCTGGGCCGCGCGCTCTTCAACGAGCTGCTGCCCGAGGACTACCCGTTCGTCGACTACTCGGTGGGCAAGAAGCAGCTCTCCGAGATCGTCAACGACCTGGCCGAGCGCTACCCCAAGGTCATCGTGGCGGCGACGCTCGACAACCTGAAGGCGGCCGGCTTCCACTGGGCGACCCGTTCCGGCGTCACCGTGGCCATCTCCGACGTCGTCGTTCCCGAGGCGAAGAAGGAGATCGTCAAGGGCTACGAGGCGCAGGACGAGAAGGTCCAGAAGCAGTACGAGCGCGGTCTGATCACCAAGGACGAGCGCACGCAGGAGCTCATCGCGATCTGGACCAAGGCGACCAACGAGGTTGCCGAGGCGATGAACGCGAACTTCCCCAAGACGAACCCCATCTTCATGATGGTTGACTCGGGTGCCCGAGGAAACATGATGCAGATGCGACAGATCGCCGGTATGCGTGGTCTGGTGTCGAACGCGAAGAACGAGACCATCCCGCGACCCATTAAGGCGTCGTTCCGTGAGGGTCTCTCCGTGCTGGAGTACTTCATCTCCACCCACGGTGCCCGTAAGGGTCTCGCGGACACCGCCCTGCGTACCGCCGACTCGGGTTACCTGACCCGTCGTCTGGTGGACGTCTCGCAGGACGTGATCATCCGCGAGGAGGACTGCGGCACCGAGCGCGGCCTCAAGCTGGCGATCGCCGTTCGCGGCGAGGACGGCGTCCTGCGCAAGACGGACGACGTCGAGACCAGCGTGTACGCCCGTATGCTCGCCGAGGACGTCGTCGTCGACGGCAAGGTCATCGCGCCGGCCAACGTCGACCTCGGTGACGTGCTCATCGGCCAGCTCGTCGCCCACGGCGTCGAGACGGTCAAGACCCGTTCGGTCCTCACCTGTGAGTCCGCGGTCGGCACCTGTGCCTTCTGCTACGGCCGCTCGCTGGCGACCGGCAAGCTGGTGGACATCGGTGAGGCGGTCGGCATCATCGCCGCCCAGTCCATCGGTGAGCCCGGTACCCAGCTGACGATGCGTACCTTCCACACCGGTGGTGTGGCCGGTGACGACATCACCCAGGGTCTGCCCCGTGTCGTCGAGCTCTTCGAGGCCCGTACGCCCAAGGGTGTCGCCCCGATCTCGGAGGCGGCCGGCCGCGTCCGTATCGAGGAGACCGAGAAGACCAAGAAGCTCGTCGTCACCCCGGACGACGGCAGCGACGAGACGGCGTTCCCGATCTCGAAGCGTGCCCGTCTGCTGGTCAGCGAGGGCGAGCACGTCGAGGTGGGCCAGAAGCTCACCGTGGGTGCCACCAACCCGCACGACGTCCTGCGGATTCTCGGCCAGCGCGCCGTCCAGGTTCACCTGGTCGGCGAGGTCCAGAAGGTCTACAACTCGCAGGGTGTGTCGATCCACGACAAGCACATCGAGATCATCATCCGGCAGATGCTCCGCCGCGTGACGATCATCGAGTCCGGCGACGCCGAGCTGCTGCCGGGCGAGCTCGTGGAGCGCTCGCGCTTCGAGTCCGAGAACCGTCGTGTGGTCACCGAGGGCGGTCACCCCGCCTCCGGCCGTCCGCAGCTGATGGGTATCACCAAGGCCTCGCTGGCGACGGAGTCCTGGCTGTCGGCCGCCTCCTTCCAGGAGACGACCCGAGTGCTGACGGACGCGGCGATCAACGCCAAGTCCGACTCGCTCATCGGCCTCAAGGAGAACGTCATCATCGGTAAGCTCATCCCGGCCGGTACGGGTCTGTCCCGCTACCGCAACATCCGGGTGGAGCCCACCGAGGAGGCCAAGGCCGCGATGTACTCGGCCGTCGGTTACGACGACATCGACTACTCGCCCTTCGGCACCGGCTCCGGCCAGGCGGTCCCGCTGGAGGACTACGACTACGGTCCGTACAACCAGTGAGTCGCTAGCTGATCGCGCACAGGGCGGTCACCCCTTCGGGGGTGGCCGCCCTGCGGCGTTCTCGGCGGTGTTCTCTCATGCCGGCCGGGGAGGAGGGCCTGTACGGCGGGCACGGGGCCGTTCGCGGAGCGCACGGGCCCGGGGGCCGATGCGGGCCCACAGGGCGCGGAGCGCGGCTTCGGGACCCGTACGGAGGGCACGCGAAGCGCCCATCGGGGTGTATCGGCCGGCCTCCGGTAGCCACCGGGAGGGGCCCGGCGGGGCCGGGGGGACGCTCTGATCTGCGACATATGCAGCACATCGGGGTGTCCTCCGCGTGTGCATTTGTTTTGACCGCAGCCCATGCTGTAGGTACGCTCTGACCTTGTGCCTGGGGTGTCCCTGGGCTCTCGCGCGTGCCTTCAGACCGTGTGAGAGGCCCAAAGCCGGACGGACCTAGCGGCCGGGAACATCGAAATCTGTGCTGATTCCACCCTCCGGTGGGGCGTGCGGGGCTCGACACGCCCGACCGCGTGGGTCGGCGGTGACGCCCGGGTTAGTTTTATCGAGATCACAGAAACCGGAGAAACGGTGCCTACGATCCAGCAGCTGGTCCGGAAGGGCCGGCAGGACAAGGTCGAGAAGAACAAGACGCCCGCACTTGAGGGTTCGCCCCAGCGTCGTGGCGTCTGCACGCGTGTGTTCACGACCACCCCGAAGAAGCCGAACTCGGCGCTCCGTAAGGTCGCGCGTGTGCGCCTGACCTCCGGCATCGAGGTCACCGCTTACATTCCGGGTGAGGGCCACAACCTGCAGGAGCACTCCATCGTGCTCGTCCGCGGTGGCCGCGTGAAGGACCTGCCGGGTGTTCGCTACAAGATCATCCGCGGTTCCCTCGACACGCAGGGCGTCAAGAACCGTAAGCAGGCTCGCAGCCGCTACGGCGCCAAGAAGGAGAAGTAAGAATGCCTCGTAAGGGCCCCGCCCCGAAGCGCCCGGTCATCATCGACCCGGTTTACGGCTCCCCTCTGGTGACGTCGCTGATCAACAAGATCCTCCTGCACGGCAAGCGCTCCACCGCCGAGCGCATCGTGTACGGCGCCATGGAGGGTCTGCGCGAGAAGACCGGTAACGACCCGGTCATCACCCTCAAGCGCGCCCTCGAGAACGTCAAGCCGGCGCTCGAGGTCAAGTCCCGCCGTGTCGGTGGCGCCACCTACCAGGTGCCGGTCGAGGTCCGTCCGGGCCGCGCCTCCACCCTGGCGCTGCGCTGGCTGGTCGGTTACTCCCGCGCTCGTCGCGAGAAGACCATGACCGAGCGCCTCATGAACGAGCTGCTGGATGCCTCGAACGGTCTCGGCGCCTCGGTCAAGAAGCGTGAGGACACGCACAAGATGGCCGAGTCCAACAAGGCCTTCGCGCACTACCGCTGGTAGTCACAAACCCCATCGAGAACCGAGAGAAGACTGAGCCATATGGCCACCACTTCGCTTGACCTGGCCAAGGTCCGCAACATCGGGATCATGGCCCACATCGACGCGGGCAAGACGACCACCACCGAGCGCATCCTCTTCTACACCGGTGTTTCGTACAAGATCGGTGAGGTCCACGACGGCGCTGCCACGATGGACTGGATGGAGCAGGAGCAGGAGCGCGGCATCACGATCACGTCTGCCGCGACGACCTGCCACTGGCCGCTCGAGAACGTCGATCACACGATCAACATCATCGACACCCCGGGTCACGTCGACTTCACCGTCGAGGTGGAGCGTTCCCTGCGTGTGCTCGACGGTGCTGTGACCGTGTTCGACGGTGTGGCCGGTGTCGAGCCGCAGTCCGAGACGGTGTGGCGTCAGGCCGACCGTTACGGCGTGCCGCGCATCTGCTTCGTCAACAAGCTCGACCGCACCGGTGCCGAGTTCCACCGCTGTGTCGACATGATCGTGGACCGCCTCGGCGCCACCCCGATCGTGATGCAGCTGCCGATCGGTACCGAGGCCGACTTCAAGGGCGTCGTCGACCTCGTCACGATGAAGGCGTTCGTCTGGTCGGCCGAGGCTGCCAAGGGCGAGATGTACGACGTCGTCGACATCCCGGACACCCACGCCGAGGCCGCTGAGGAGTGGCGCGGCAAGCTGCTCGAGGCCGTCGCCGAGAACGACGACGAGATGATGGAGCTGTACCTGGGCGGCGAGGAGCCGACCGTGGAGCAGCTGTACGCGGCCATCCGCCGCATCACCATCAACTCGGGCAAGGGCGGCGGCGCGACCGTCACCCCCGTGTTCTGTGGCACCGCGTTCAAGAACAAGGGCGTTCAGCCCCTGCTCGACGCCGTGGTCCGCTTCCTGCCGTCGCCGCTCGACGTCGAGGCGATCGAGGGCCACGCGGTCAGCGACCCCGACGAGGTCGTGAAGCGCAAGCCCTCCGAGGACGAGCCGTTCTCCGGTCTTGCCTTCAAGATCATGAGCGACCCGCACCTCGGCAAGCTCACCTTCGTCCGGGTTTACTCGGGCCGCATGGAGGCCGGCACCCAGGTGCAGAACTCCGTGAAGGGCAAGAAGGAGCGCATCGGCAAGATCTACCGGATGCACGCGAACAAGCGTGAGGAGATCGACGCGGTGGGTGCCGGCGACATCGTCGCCGTCATGGGTCTGAAGCAGACCACCACCGGTGAGACCCTCTGCGACGCGAGCAACCCGGTGATCCTCGAGTCGATGGACTTCCCGGCTCCGGTCATCCAGGTCGCCATTGAGCCCAAGTCCAAGGGCGACCAGGAGAAGCTGGGTGTCGCCATCCAGCGCCTCGCCGAGGAGGACCCGTCCTTCCAGGTCCACACGGACGAGGAGACGGGCCAGACCATCATCGCGGGTATGGGCGAGCTGCACCTCGACGTGCTGGTCGACCGTATGAAGCGTGAGTTCAAGGTCGAGGCCAACGTCGGCAAGCCGCAGGTCGCGTACCGCGAGACGATCCGCAAGGCCGTCGAGCGGATCGACTACACGCACAAGAAGCAGACTGGTGGTTCCGGCCAGTTCGCGAAGGTGCAGATCGCGATCTCGCCCCTCGAGGGCGACGGCTACGAGTTCGAGAACAAGGTCACCGGTGGCCGTATCCCGCGGGAGTACATCCCGTCCGTGGACGCGGGTTGCCAGGAGGCCATGGAGTTCGGTGTTCTGGCCGGCTACCCGCTGACCGGCGTCAAGGTGACGCTGCTCGACGGTGCCTACCACGACGTCGACTCCTCCGAGCTCGCGTTCAAGATCGCCGGTTCCATGGCGTTCAAGGAGGGTGCTCGCAAGGCATCGCCGGCTCTGCTCGAGCCGATGATGTCGGTCGAGGTCACCACCCCCGAGGACTACATGGGTGACGTCATCGGCGACATCAACTCCCGCCGTGGCCAGATCGAGGCCATGGAGGACCGTCACGGCGCCAAGCTCGTCAAGGGCCTGGTTCCGCTGTCGGAGATGTTCGGCTACGTCGGAGACCTCCGCAGCAAGACCTCGGGTCGCGCAAGCTACTCGATGCAGTTCCACTCCTACGCCGAGGTTCCGCGGAACGTCGCCGAGGAGATCATCGCGAAGGCCAAGGGCGAGTAACCCACTCCCGTCTCTACGGGCGTGATACACGCTTTAGGCTTGACACCGGCTGTCGGGGCATTCCGCCACAAACCATGACGGAATGCCCCGGCGGGCGGCTTCCCAGCAAAGATCCCTGGCGCCGACTCAATCCAGGCGTACAGAACCACTCCACAGGAGGACCCCAGTGGCGAAGGCGAAGTTCGAGCGGACTAAGCCGCACGTCAACATCGGCACCATCGGTCACGTCGACCACGGTAAGACCACTCTTACCGCGGCGATCACCAAGGTGCTGCACGACGCGTACCCGGACCTGAACCCCTTCACGCCTTTCGACGAGATCGACAAGGCCCCGGAGGAGCGTCAGCGCGGTATCACCATCTCCATCGCGCACGTCGAGTACCAGACTGAGGCGCGTCACTACGCCCACGTCGACTGCCCGGGTCACGCGGACTACATCAAGAACATGATCACCGGTGCCGCCCAGATGGACGGCGCGATCCTCGTGGTCGCCGCGACCGACGGTCCGATGCCGCAGACCAAGGAGCACGTGCTCCTGGCCCGCCAGTCCGGCGTTCCGTACATCGTCGTCGCCCTGAACAAGGCCGACATGGTGGACGACGAGGAGATCCTGGAGCTCGTCGAGCTCGAGGTCCGTGAGCTCCTCTCCGAGTACGAGTTCGACGGCGACAACGCTCCGGTTGTCCGCGTCTCCGCGCTGAAGGCGCTGGAGGGCGACAAGGAGTGGGGCGAGAAGCTCCTCGGCCTGATGGCCGCTGTCGACGAGCACATCCCGCAGCCCGAGCGTGACGTCGACAAGCCGTTCCTGATGCCGATCGAGGACGTCTTCACGATCACCGGTCGTGGCACCGTCGTCACCGGTCGTATCGAGCGCGGTGTCCTCAAGGTCAACGAGACCGTCGACATCGTCGGCATCAAGACCGAGAAGACCACCACCACGGTCACCGGTATCGAGATGTTCCGCAAGCTGCTCGACGAGGGCCAGGCCGGTGAGAACGTCGGTCTGCTGCTCCGCGGCATCAAGCGCGAGGACGTCGAGCGCGGCCAGTGCATCATCAAGCCGGGTTCGGTCACCCCGCACACCGAGTTTGAGGCCACGGCCTACATCCTCTCGAAGGACGAGGGTGGCCGTCACACCCCGTTCTTCAACAACTACCGTCCGCAGTTCTACTTCCGTACGACTGACGTGACCGGTGTTGTGACCCTCAAGGAGGGCACGGAGATGGTCATGCCCGGCGACAACGCCGACATGTCCGTCTCCCTGATCCAGCCCGTCGCCATGGAGGAGGGCCTGCGCTTCACCATCCGTGAGGGCGGCCGCACCGTCGGCGCCGGCCAGGTCACCAAGATCAACAAGTAAGTCCGCTTGCTTGAAGGTCTGACCTGACGGTCGACAAGAGGGCCCGCACACCGCGAGGTGTGCGGGCCCTCTCGTGTTTTCGGGGCCCGGGACCCGGGCCGGGACCGGGCTAGGACGCGTACGGCAGGATCTGCCGCAGCAGCCCCTTGGGGTGGCCGCGCCGCCGCCACTCGCGGGGGTAGCCGATGGAGACCTCCTCGAAGCGCACCCCCTCGTACCAGGTGGTCCGGGGGATGTGGAGATGGCCGTAGACCACCGCCGCGACGTTGTAGCGGGTGTGCCAGCCGGCCGTGAGCTCCGTGCCGCACCACTGGGCGAACTCCGGGTACGTCAGGACGTCCGTGGGCCGGCGGTCCAGCGGCCAGTGGTTGACCAGCACCAGCGGCAGCTCCGGGTCGTGGGCGGCCAGCCGGGCCTCGGTGGCCGCGACCCGGGCCCGGCACCAGTCGTCGATGCCCCGGTGGGGCTCGGGGTGCAGCAGATACTCGTCCGTGCACACGATGCCCGCCTCATGGGCCTGGGCCAGGGACTGCTCCTTGGTGGCGGCCGTGGGCGTGCGGAAGGTGTAGTCGTAGAGCGTGAACAGTGGGGCCACCGCCACGGGGCCGCCCTCGCCCTCCCAGACGGGCCAGGGGTCCTCCGGCGTGCTGATGCCGAGGCTCCGGCACAGCTCGACCAGGTGGGCGTAGCGGGCCTCGCCGCGCAGCTCGACGGGGTCGCCCGTCGGTGTCCACAGCTCGTGGTTGCCCGGGGACCAGATGACCTTGGGGAAGTTGCGGGCCAGGAGCCGCAGGGTGCGTTCTACGTCGTCAAAACGTTCGGCTACGTCACCGGCCACGATCAGCCAGTCCTCGTCGGTGGTGGGGCGCAGTGACTCGGCGATGGCCACGTTGTCGGCCATGCCGGTGTGCAGGTCGCTGACGGCGAGGAGCCGGCGACCCGCGTGGGGCTTTATTGGCTGCTGCATGGATCTACGGTAGGCGGCTACCTTCCGGGCCCGGGGGAGAGGGAGACCAGGCGGTTGCCGTTGAGCAGGTCCCGGCCCAGGACGCTGAGGGTGTGGTAGGCCCGGCCGCCCGTGCGGTGGGTGGTGATCAGCCCGGACTCGCGCAGCACGGTGGCGTGGTGGCTGGCGGTGGCCATGGCGATCCCCACCCGGCGGGCCAGCTCGCTGGTGGTGCAGCCGCGGGCGGTGGCCTCCAGCACCTCGGCCCGGGTGTGGCCGAGGAGGGCGGCCAGCGGTGGCTCGGCGCCCTCGCGCCGGCCGCCCCGGAGCTCGTCCAGCCAGGCGGGGTCGTGGACGATCGGGTAGACGAGCACGGGTGGCAGCTCCGGATCGCGGAGCACGGTGGGGGCGCGCCAGCAAAAGAAGGAGGGCACGAGCCGAAGCCCGCGCCCCTCCAGATGGACGTCCTCGCCCGTACCCGGTACGAGCACCTCCAGTACCGGTGGGCTCCAGCGCACCTGTGGGTGAATGCTGGAGAGCATTTGTTCGACTCCGCTGCGCAGGAGGGCCTGGGAGCGGGTGGCCCGGTCGGCGGCGATGTGCTCCCGCACCTTGGCCAGATATGGCCGCACCGCCGTGTCGTGGAAGGCCGTGAGACCTTCGCCCAGGGCTTTGACGGCCTCGGTCCGGCCCTCGGCGAGGTGGCGGACGAAGTGGAGGTCGCGACGGTCGGGGGCGAGCAGCTCCAGATCGCGGCGGAGCGTCGTCCGGGGGAGCGAGAGCATGGCGTCGATGCCGGTGGCGAGGCCGTCGGTGGCCTCGGGAGGGGTGAGGAAGTCGGGGGAGTAGCCGCGGGGCGGGGCCAGCGCGAGGACGCGCCGCATCGGGTCGGTGAGCCGGCCCCTGACCAGTTCGCGCCAGCCGTCGAAGATCAGCGGCCCCTGGCCCGTCTGGACCATATGGGCGGCCAGCAGGGTCTCCCACAACAGATCGGGCTCGGCGTCCAGCCGTACGCGGCCCAGGTCGACCCCGGTGAAGTGAATGCGCACCCCTTGCCTCTGCCCCTTCTCGCGCGGGTTGAACGTACGAGGGGGCCGGGAGACCGCTGAGGGCGGTCTCCTCGGCCACGCGTACGAGGAGGGGTCAGACGCCCGAGCCGGGGTCCGGGCGCCAGACCCAGGGGGTGGCGTCGGGGCCGAGGCCCACGGCGCACACCCGGTGGCCGGAGTCGGTGACGAGCCCGGAGGCGCCCACTGGGGTGATGCCCCGGGGTGCGCGGACGGGCCCGTCGCCGGCCTCGGCGTCCACGAGCTGTATCTCGCCGCTCAGGGCGCGGCCCAGCACCATCAGGGAGTCCCGGCCGCCCCGGCGGGGGACGGTGGTGGCGGCGAGCGGGCCGTAGCCGCTGAAGGAGCGCAGCCCGGAGCCGCCGGTCCGCGTCGCGCCCGTGCCGTCCCGGCCCAGGCCGTAGCCGACGGGCTCGGCGGCGGTCGGGGTGCGGTAGACGACGGTGAGCGCGCCGTCCGCGCCGAGGGCGGCGCCCATCTGGTTGCCGCCGGGGCCGGGCAGGCCGTGCAGCGGCATGACGCGGACGGGCTTGTCGGGGGCTTCCTGGCTCCAGTGGTGGACGGTGTCCCGGCCGATACCGAAGACATGGACGCGGCCCTGCCGGTCGAGGGCGGCGGTCAGGCCCTCCTGGATCTCCTGGCCGTGGAGGCTCTGCCACTTCCCCCAGGTGCCGTCGGGCTCGCGCACACGGCTGGAGAGGCCCTTGCCGGCGTTGCGGACGAAGAGGTGGACCCGGCCGTCCGGGGTGGCGACGGCGGCGGGCACGCCGACGCGGCGGCCGCGCTCGGCCTTGTGCTCGGGGTTGCCGAGGCTCTTCCAGGCCTTGAAGGCGCCGCCGGGGCTGTGCTGCTCCAGGACGGTGATCTCACGGGTGTTGCCGCGGCCCTGGCCCTCCAGGGAGGAGAAGCGCAGGGCGAACAGCAGCCGGTGCCCCTTGGCGTCCTTGACCGAGGCCACGGCGGGGGCCAGCGGGCCGCCGCCGAGGCCCGCCGGGGCGCCCCAGCGGCCGCTGCCGGGGGAGGTCTCCTGCCAGCGCACGGCCTGGAGGCCGAGCACGCCGTACGCCTCCAGGCGGCCCGAGCGGTCGCTGTCGGGGACGGCGGTGGGGCCCGGGTAGCGGTAGTGGGTGGAGCGGATCCAGCCCTTGCGGTTCTTCAGGGGGCGCTCGCCGCCCTGGCCGTAGTCGCCGCAGCCGCCCTGGTTGCCGCAGGCCCAGCCGGGGTCGCCGCCGTAGGCCGCGATGAGGCGGTACTTCTCGTCCACGATCTCGGAGGGGAGATTGTAGGGCCAGCGCTGGTTGTAGTAGCCGCGGAAGGCGAGGGTGGTGAAGCGCGGCGGGTGGCCCTCGTGCCGGGTGTGCCGGGAGACCCACTGCGCCAGCGCCTTCCAGGTGAAGAGCGCGGTGGGGGTGTGGTCGCGGTGGTCCGAGCACGCCCCGTAGTCGTTGTCCTTGGGGTGGGTGGCGTCGTGGACCTGGTAGTCGGGGTCGGGGTCCATGGTGTGGACGACGGTGGGCCGGTACTTCTCCATGATCGTGGCCAGTGCGTCCACCAGGGTCTGGTGGTGGTAGGTGGAGACGGAGCGGCACGGGGAGCCGGTGGCCACCAGGGTCTGCATCACCGCGTAGGGCCGGTCCCACAGCAGGGGGAGCCGGGTCTCGCCGGCGGAGAACATGGCGATGTTGAGGAAGATCAGCCGGACCTTGCGCCGGCCCTCGCCGAGCTCGCTCACCTCGGCCCGGCAACCACCCGGAAGGTCCATGACGGACTTCTTCCATGGAGTGAACTTGTCCCTGCCGATCAGCTCGGCGTAGGCCTGGCGCAGGCCCTGGTGGCGGGCGGAGGAGTAGGCGGCCTTGTCGGGCCCGCGCCTGGCCATGCCCTCGATCCAGTTCTGCCCCACGGACTCGCCGGCGGTCACATAGACGGAGACCACGGGGGCGCCGGCCTCGATCATGTGCCGGGCGTCGGGGTTCATGAAGTACAGGTCGTCGTCGGGGTGGGCCATGACCTGGAGGAGCAGCGCGTCCCCGCCGCTGTTGAACGATCCCGTGCCGCCGGGGACGGCGGACTGGAGGGTGTCGGGGGAGGAGGCGACCCGGCTGGAGCCGCCGCCGCTGCTGCAACCGGTGGCCGCGGCGGCCGTGGTCACGGCGATACCGGTGAGTACGGATCGCCGTGTGAGCCCCTTGCGCTGTGAGCTGTTCAACTAGGTGACTCCGTCCCGTCGTCCGGCGCGCCGTCCCCGGCCGTGCCCCGGCGTGATACGTGAGGGGGGACGACCTGGGCTCCCAGGAGGTTGCCCGGGGCCTGACAAAGCATCCCGTCGGGCGACGTCGGACCCGCTCGATGGACGGCCCGGGCGTTTCGCGACCATAGTGTCCCGTATGTCGGCGGGGTGGTTTGACAAGTCCGCCGCTCGGGGTACCGTCTTCAGCTTCGATTGGCGCCTCTTCGCGACCGTATGGCACACTGTTCAGGTTGCTCGGTTGAGTGCCGATGCTGCGCGCCTCCCGCCGGGAGGACTGGAAGCGAGTCCCGCAGTACTCGTCGTCCCTTATCAGGGGCGGAAGTACGGGAATCTTCCGGGAAGTGTCAGCGGGGCCCCAGCCAGGCGATTCGGTGGGTGTTCTTCCCCCACAAACCCCTTGAGCAGGGAATCTCCTTTGGGGATTTTGCTGGAAGGGGCGCGACACGCCCGACCGCGTGG
This sequence comes from Streptomyces hesseae, assembly GCF_031845785.1. Lineage (NCBI taxonomy): Bacteria > Bacillati > Actinomycetota > Actinomycetes > Kitasatosporales > Streptomycetaceae > Streptomyces > Streptomyces hesseae. The sequence continues at coordinate 324,914 of NZ_JAVRFI010000003.1, read as the reverse complement.
GTCGGAGGTGGAGTGAGGAAGGGCAGCGTCCGGAAGGCCTCCGGAGGCAGCCGACCGAGTCCCAGAGCGTTACGAGAGACAGGACTACTGAGTAGCCATGGCGGGACAGAAGATCCGCATCCGGCTCAAGGCCTACGACCACGAGGTCATCGACTCTTCGGCGAAGAAGATCGTCGAGACGGTGACGCGCACTGGTGCGTCGGTCGCGGGCCCGGTGCCGCTGCCCACTGAGAAGAACGTGTACTGCGTCATCAAGTCGCCGCACAAGTACAAGGACTCGCGCGAGCACTTCGAGATGCGCACGCACAAGCGCCTCATCGACATCCTCGACCCCACGCCGAAGACGGTTGACTCGCTTATGCGCCTCGACCTGCCGGCGGGCGTCGACATCGAGATCAAGCTCTGAGGTGACGCGCGAGATGGCTAAGAACATTAAGGGCGTCCTGGGCGAGAAGCTCGGCATGACCCAGGTCTGGGACGAGAACAACCGGGTCGTCCCGGTGACCGTCGTCAAGGCCGGGCCCTGTGTCGTCACCCAGGTCCGCACCAACGACCGCGACGGCTACGAGTCGGTCCAGATCGCCTTCGGCGAGATCGACCCGCGCAAGGTGAACAAGCCCCTCAAGGGCCACTTCGCCAACGCCGACGTCACCCCGCGCCGCCACCTGGTGGAGCTGCGTACCGCTGACGCCAGCGAGTACACGCTCGGCCAGGAGATCACCGCTGCCGTGTTCGAGTCGGGCGTCAAGGTTGACGTCACCGGCAAGAGCAAGGGCAAGGGCTTCGCCGGTGTCATGAAGCGTCACAACTTCAAGGGCCTCGGCGCCGGTCACGGCACCCAGCGCAAGCACCGCTCCCCCGGTTCCATCGGTGGCTGCGCCACCCCGGGCCGTGTGTTCAAGGGCCTCCGCATGGCGGGCCGCATGGGCAACGAGCGGGTCACCACCCAGAACCTGACCGTCCACGCCGTTGACGCGGAGAAGGGCCTGCTCCTGATCAAGGGTGCGGTTCCTGGTCCGAACGGCGGCCTCGTCCTGGTCCGTACCGCGGCCAAGGGGGCCTGAGGTAACGATGAGCACCATTGACATCCTTTCGCCGGCGGGCGACAAGGCCGGGACCGTCGAGCTCCCCGCGGAGATCTTCGACGCCAAGGTCAGCGTCCCGCTGATCCACCAGGTCGTCGTCGCGCAGCTGGCCGCTGCCCGTCAGGGCACGCACAAGACCAAGACTCGTGGCGAGGTCCGAGGCGGTGGCCGCAAGCCTTACCGCCAGAAGGGCACCGGTCGCGCCCGTCAGGGTTCGACCCGCGCGCCGCAGTTCGCCGGTGGTGGCGTCGTGCACGGTCCCGTGCCGCGTGACTACTCGCAGCGGACGCCCAAGAAGATGAAGGTCGCCGCCCTCCGCGGTGCCCTCTCGGACCGCGCGCGTCACTCCCGCATCCACGTCGTCTCCGGCGTGGTCGAGGGTGCGGCTTCCACCAAGGCCGCCAAGTCGCTGTTCGGCAAGATCTCGGAGCGCAAGAACCTGCTCCTGGTCGTCGACCGTGCCGACGAGGCCGCGTGGCTGTCCGCCCGCAACCTGCCCCAGGTTCACATCCTGGAGCCGGGCCAGCTGAACACGTACGACGTGCTCGTCTCCGACGACGTGGTCTTCACCCAGGCCGCCTTCGAGTCCTTCGTGTCTGGCCCCAAGGCCGTTGAGACCGAAGGGAGCGAGGCCTGATGACTGAGGCCGTCGTCACCAGCAAGACGTTCTCGGACCCGCGCGACCTCCTGGTCAAGCCGGTTGTCTCCGAGAAGAGCTACGCGCTGCTGGACGAGAACAAGTACACGTTCATCGTCGACCCGCGCGCCAACAAGACCCAGATCAAGCAGGCCGTCGAGGCGGTCTTCTCGGTCAAGGTCACCGGGGTCAACACGATCAACCGTCAGGGTAAGCGCAAGCGCACCAAGACCGGTTTCGGCAAGCGCGCCAACACCAAGCGCGCCATCGTGACCCTCGCCGAGGGCGACCGTATCGACATCTTCGGCGGCCCGGTCTCCTAACGGAGTCCGAGTCGTCCGGAATCGGACGAGGACTGAGAAATGGGTATCCGCAAGTACAAGCCGACGACCCCGGGCCGTCGTGGCTCCAGCGTCGCCGACTTTGTCGAGATCACGCGGTCCACGCCGGAGAAGTCGCTGGTCCGCCCGCTGCACAGCAAGGGCGGCCGTAACAACGCCGGTCGTGTGACCGTTCGCCACCAGGGTGGTGGCCACAAGCGCGCCTACCGCGTGATCGACTTCCGTCGTCACGACAAGGACGGCGTGCCGGCCAAGGTCGCTCACATCGAGTACGACCCGAACCGCACCGCGCGCATCGCGCTGCTCCACTACGTGGACGGCGAGAAGCGCTACATCATCGCTCCCCGCGGCCTCGGCCAGGGTGACCGGATCGAGAACGGCCCCGGGGCCGACATCAAGCCGGGCAACAACCTGCCGCTGCGCAACATCCCGGTCGGTACGACCATCCACGCCATCGAGCTGCGGCCCGGTGGCGGTGCGAAGATCGCCCGCTCCGCCGGTTCCTCCGTGCAGCTGCTGGCGAAGGAGGGCACGATGGCCCACCTTCGTATGCCGTCCGGTGAGATCCGCCTGGTCGACGTCCGCTGCCGCGCCACTGTCGGCGAGGTCGGCAACGCCGAGCAGTCGAACATCAACTGGGGCAAGGCCGGCCGCATGCGCTGGAAGGGCGTTCGCCCGACCGTCCGCGGTGTCGCGATGAACCCGGTCGACCACCCGCACGGTGGTGGTGAGGGTAAGACCTCCGGTGGTCGCCACCCGGTCTCCCCGTGGGGTCAGAAGGAGGGTCGTACTCGTTCTCCCAAGAAGGCGAGCAACAAGTACATCGTCCGCCGCCGCAAGACGAACAAGAAGCGCTAGGAGCGGGTTTAGATGCCGCGTAGTCTCAAGAAGGGACCCTTCGTCGACGGACACCTCATGAAGAAGGTGGACGTACAGAACGAAGCCGGTACCAAGAACGTCATCAAGACCTGGTCCCGTCGCTCCATGATCGTGCCGGCCATGCTCGGCCACACGCTCGCGGTGCACAACGGCAAGACGCACGTCCCGGTGTTTGTCACCGAGTCGATGGTCGGCCACAAGCTCGGCGAGTTCTCGCCGACCCGCACCTTCCGCGGCCACGTCAAGGACGACCGCAAGTCGAAGCGCCGCTAAAGGCGGGGTGTGAACGACTATGACTGACACCGAAGGGACAACCATGGAAGCCAGGGCCCAGGCGCGGTACATCCGCGTCACGCCCATGAAGGCCCGCCGCGTGGTGGACCTCATCCGTGGCATGGATGCCACGGAGGCTCAGGCGGTCCTGCGTTTCGCCCCGCAGGCCGCGAGCGTGCCGGTGGGCAAGGTGCTTGACAGCGCCATTGCCAACGCCGCGCACAACTACGACCACACGGACGCTTCGTCGCTGTACATCAGCGAGGCGTTCGTGGACGAGGGCCCGACCCTGAAGCGGTTCCGTCCGCGTGCTCAGGGCCGTGCCTACCGGATCCGCAAGCGGACCAGCCACATCACCGTGGTCGTCAGCAGCAAGGAAGGAACCCGGTAATGGGCCAGAAGGTTAACCCGCACGGGTTCCGGCTCGGCATCACCACGGACTTCAAGTCCCGTTGGTACGCCGACAAGCTGTACAAGGACTACGTCAAGGAAGACGTTGCCATTCGTCGCATGATGACGAAGGGCATGGAGCGCGCCGGTATCTCGAAGGTTGAGATCGAGCGCACCCGCGACCGCGTCCGCGTTGACATCCACACCGCCCGCCCGGGCATCGTCATCGGCCGCCGTGGCGCCGAGGCCGACCGCATCCGTGGCGAGCTGGAGAAGCTGACCGGCAAGCAGGTTCAGCTGAACATCCTCGAGGTCAAGAACCCCGAGGTGGACGCTCAGCTGGTGGCCCAGGCCGTCGCCGAGCAGCTGTCCTCCCGCGTCTCCTTCCGTCGCGCCATGCGTAAGAGCATGCAGTCGACGATGAAGGCCGGCGCCAAGGGCATCAAGATCCAGTGCGGTGGCCGTCTCGGCGGCGCCGAGATGTCCCGCTCGGAGTTCTACCGCGAGGGCCGTGTGCCCCTGCACACGCTCCGCGCGAACGTCGACTACGGCTTCTTCGAGGCCAAGACCACCTTCGGCCGCATCGGCGTGAAGGTCTGGATCTACAAGGGCGACGTCAAGAACATCGCCGAGGTCCGCGCCGAGAACGCTGCCGCGCGTGCGGGCAACCGCCCGTCCCGTGGTGGCGCTCAGGACCGCCCGGCCCGTGGTGGCCGTGGTGGCGAGCGTGGCGGCCGCGGCCGCAAGCCGCAGCAGAACGCCGCTGCCGAGGCCCCCAAGGCCGAGGCCGCTGCCGCTGCTCCGGCTGAGTCCACCGGAACGGAGGCCTGACCGACATGCTGATCCCTCGCAGGGTCAAGCACCGCAAGCAGCACCACCCGAAGCGCAACGGCATGGCCAAGGGCGGCACCGAGCTCGCTTTCGGTGAGTACGGCATCCAGGCCATGACCCCGGCCTACGTGACGAACCGGCAGATCGAGTCCGCTCGTATCGCCATGACCCGTCACATCAAGCGTGGCGGCAAGGTGTGGATCAACATCTACCCGGACCGTCCGCTGACGAAGAAGCCGGCCGAGACCCGCATGGGTTCCGGTAAGGGTTCCCCGGAGTGGTGGATCGCGAACGTCAAGCCCGGTCGGGTGATGTTCGAGCTGTCTTTCCCGAACGAAAAGGTTGCTCGTGAGGCGCTCACCCGCGCTGCCCACAAGCTTCCGATGAAGTGCCGCATTGTTCGGCGCGAGGCAGGTGAGTCGTGATGGCCGCTGGTATCAAGGCGACCGAGCTGCGTGAGCTGAACGACGAGGACCTCGTCGCGAAGCTCCGTGAGGCCAAGGAAGAGCTGTTCAACCTCCGCTTCCAGGCGGCGACCGGGCAGCTCGAGAACCACGGTCGGCTCAAGTCCGTCCGTAAGGACATCGCCCGGATCTACACCCTGATGCGCGAGCGTGAGCTGGGCATCGAGACGGTGGAGAGCGCCTGATGAGCGAGAAGAATGTGACTGAGACGAACGAGCGCGGCTTCCGCAAGACCCGTGAGGGTCTCGTCGTCAGCGACAAGATGGACAAGACCGTCGTCGTCGCCGTCGAGGACCGCGTCAAGCACGCGCTGTACGGCAAGGTCATCCGCCGTACGAACAAGCTCAAGGCGCACGACGAGCAGAACGCTGCCGGCGTCGGCGACCGCGTCCTCATCATGGAGACGCGTCCGCTGTCGGCGACCAAGCGCTGGCGCATCGTCGAGATCCTCGAGAAGGCCAAGTAATTTCTGAGGGAATCTCCCTCGGATAAGTTCCGCCAGGCTCGGCAGGGGCTCCTCGGAGCCCCTGCCGGGAACCGGCAGACGATCAGGAGATAGACGTGATCCAGCAGGAGTCGCGACTTCGGGTCGCCGACAACACTGGTGCCAAGGAGATCCTTTGCATCCGTGTTCTCGGTGGTTCGGGTCGCCGCTACGCGGGCATCGGTGACGTCATCGTCGCCACCGTCAAGGACGCGATCCCCGGCGGCAACGTGAAGAAGGGTGACGTCATCAAGGCCGTCATCGTTCGCACCGTCAAGGAGCGCCGCCGTCCGGATGGCTCGTACATCCGTTTCGACGAGAACGCCGCTGTCGTTCTCAAGAACGACGGTGACCCCCGCGGCACCCGTATCTTCGGCCCCGTGGGCCGAGAGCTGCGCGAGAAGAAGTTCATGAAGATCGTCTCGCTCGCGCCGGAGGTGCTGTAACCGATGAAGATCAAGAAGGGCGACCTGGTCCAGGTCATCACCGGTAAGGACAAGGGCAAGCAGGGCAAGGTCATCGTGGCCATGCCCAGCGAGAACCGCGTTCTTGTCGAGGGTGTCAACCGGGTCAAGAAGCACACCAAGGCCGGCCAGACCGCTCGCGGTTCGCAGACCGGTGGCATTGTCACGACCGAGGCCCCGATCCACGTGAGCAACGTTCAGCTCGTCGTGGAGAAGGACGGCAAGAAGGTCGTCACGCGCGTCGGCTACCGCTTCGATGAGAACGGCAACAAGATCCGCGTTGCCAAGCGGACGGGTGAGGACATCTGATGGCTACCACTCCGCGTCTCAAGACGAAGTACCGCGAGGAAATCTCGGGCAAGCTGCGTGAGGAGTTCTCCTACGAGAACGTCATGCAGGTTCCCGGCCTCACCAAGATCGTGGTCAACATGGGTGTGGGCGACGCCGCCCGCGACTCCAAGCTGATCGATGGCGCGATTCGCGACCTCACCACGATCACGGGCCAGAAGCCCGCCGTCACCAAGGCTCGCAAGTCCATCGCGCAGTTCAAGCTGCGTGAGGGCCAGCCGATCGGCGCCCACGTCACCCTCCGTGGTGACCGCATGTGGGAGTTCCTGGACCGCACCCTGTCGCTCGCGCTCCCGCGCATCCGCGACTTCCGTGGTCTGTCCCCGAAGCAGTTCGACGGTCGGGGCAACTACACCTTCGGTCTCACGGAGCAGGTCATGTTCCACGAGATCGACCAGGACAAGATCGACCGCGTCCGGGGTATGGACATCACCGTGGTTACCACGGCGACCAACGACGACGAGGGCCGCGCCCTCCTCCGTCACCTCGGCTTCCCCTTCAAGGAGGCGTGACCGAGATGGCGAAGAAGTCTCTGATCGCGAAGGCCGCGCGCAAGCCGAAGTTCGCGGTTCGCGCGTACACCCGTTGCAACCGCTGCGGCCGTCCGCACTCCGTTTACCGCAAGTTCGGCCTCTGCCGCGTGTGCCTTCGTGAGATGGCTCACCGTGGCGAGCTGCCGGGCGTGACCAAGAGCTCCTGGTAACAACCCACTTGGGTTGACCAGGGCTCTCGGTAAGCATCAAGGATGGCGGGGCCCAGCCACTCACTCGCGTAGAGTTGAAGGGTTGGGCGCCCGCCGCCCATGACCGTCTTACTACGCCGTAGGTCCCCGCGCCGCACCCGTCCCGACACCAGTTCGGGGAGAGGGATGGCGCAGATAGGAAACCACGGCGAGAGAGGCCGAAGGCCAAACATGACCATGACCGATCCGATCGCAGACATGCTGACCCGTCTGCGGAACGCGAACTCGGCTTACCACGACACCGTGGCTATGCCCCACAGCAAGATCAAGGCGCACATCGCCGAGATCCTGCAGCAGGAGGGCTACATCGCCGGCTGGAAGGTCGAGGACGCCGAGGTCGGCAAGTCCCTCGTCCTGGACCTGAAGTTCGGTCCGAACCGTGAGCGCTCCATCGCGGGCATCAAGCGGATCTCGAAGCCGGGCCTCCGGGTCTACGCAAAGTCCACCAACCTGCCGAAGGTCCTCGGCGGCCTGGGCGTGGCGATCATCTCCACGTCCCACGGTCTCCTGACCGGCCAGCAGGCCAGCAAGAAGGGCGTGGGTGGGGAAGTCCTCGCCTACGTCTGGTAATCGGGAACGGAGGAATAGCTAATGTCGCGTATTGGCAAGCTGCCCATCCAGGTTCCCGCTGGTGTGGACGTCACCATCGATGGCCGTGACGTGCAGGTGAAGGGCCCCAAGGGCGCCCTGAACCTCTCTCTGTCCGCCCCCATCGAGATCGTCAAGGGCGAGGACGGCACCCTTCAGGTGATCCGTCCCAACGACGAGCGTCAGAACAAGGCTCTCCACGGCCTGTCCCGCACGCTGGTGGCGAACATGATCACCGGCGTGACCCAGGGCTACGTGAAGAAGCTCGAGATCAGCGGTGTCGGTTACCGCGTTGTCGCCAAGGGCTCCAACCTGGAGTTCTCCCTCGGCTACAGCCACCCGATCCTGATCGAGGCCCCCGAAGGCATCACCTTCAAGGTTGAGGCTCCGACCAAGTTCTCGGTCGAGGGCATCGACAAGCAGAAGGTCGGCGAGGTCGCCGCGAAGATCCGCAAGCTGCGGAAGCCCGACCCGTACAAGGCCAAGGGCGTCAAGTACGAGGGCGAAGTCATCCGCCGCAAGGTCGGAAAGGCGGGTAAGTAAGCCATGGCATACGGTGTGAAGATCGCCAAGGGCGACGCGTACAAGCGCGCCGCCAAGGCCCGCCGCCACATCCGCATCCGGAAGAACATTTCGGGTACGGCCGAGCGCCCGCGCCTCGTCGTGACGCGTTCCAACCGCGGTATCACCGCTCAGGTCATCGACGACATCAAGGGTCACACCCTGGCGTCGGCGTCGCACCTGGACGCGTCGATCCGTGGTGGCGAGGGCGACAAGGGCGCCCAGGCCAAGAAGGTCGGCGCCCTGGTTGCCGAGCGTGCCAAGGCCGCCGGTGTCGAGGCCGTCGTGTTCGACCGCGGTGGCAACCAGTACGCCGGGCGCATTGCCGCTCTGGCGGACGCCGCCCGCGAAGCCGGGCTGAAGTTCTAAGCCCCGGTTCCGGAGCTAGCGGACGTAACAGAGAGAGGTAATTCCAATGGCTGGACCCCAGCGCCGCGGAAGCGGTGCCGGTGGCGGCGAGCGGCGGGACCGGAAGGGCCGTGACGGTGGCGCTGCCGCCGAGAAGACCGCATACGTTGAGCGCGTAGTCGCGATCAACCGCGTCGCCAAGGTTGTCAAGGGTGGTCGCCGCTTCAGCTTCACCGCGCTGGTCGTGGTGGGCGACGGTGACGGCACGGTCGGTGTCGGTTACGGCAAGGCCAAGGAAGTTCCGGCTGCCATCGCCAAGGGCGTGGAAGAGGCCAAGAAGAACTTCTTCAAGGTCCCCCGTATCCAGGGCACCGTTCCGCACCCGATCACGGGTGAGAAGGCGGCCGGTGTCGTCCTGCTCAAGCCCGCGTCCCCCGGTACCGGTGTTATCGCCGGTGGCCCGGTGCGCGCGGTGCTCGAGTGCGCCGGCATCCACGACATCCTGTCGAAGTCGCTCGGTTCTTCGAACCCGATCAACATCGTGCACGCCACGGTGGAGGCCCTCAAGGGACTGTCCCGTCCCGAGGAGATCGCCGCCCGTCGTGGTCTGCCGCTGGAGGACGTCGCCCCCGCCGCACTGCTGCGGGCGCGTGCAGGGGCGGGTGCGTAATGGCTCGCCTCAAGGTCACGCAGGTCAAGTCCTACATCGGCAGCAAGCAGAACCACCGCGACACCCTGCGTTCGCTCGGGCTCAAGCGCCTGAACGACGTGGTTGTCAAGGAGGACCGCCCCGAGATCCGCGGCATGGTGCAGACCGTCCGCCACCTCGTGACGGTCGAGGAGGTCGACTGACATGGCGGAGCAGAACCCGCTGAAGGTCCACAACCTCCGTCCCGCCCCGGGCGCCAAGACCGCCAAGACCCGTGTCGGTCGTGGTGAGGCGTCGAAGGGTAAGACGGCTGGTCGTGGTACCAAGGGCACGAAGGCCCGTTACCAGGTTCCGGAGCGCTTCGAGGGTGGCCAGATGCCCCTCCACATGCGCCTCCCGAAGCTGAAGGGCTTCAAGAACCCCGCCCACAAGCAGTTCCAGGTCGTGAACCTGGACAAGCTGGCCGCGCTCTACCCGCAGGGTGGCGAGGTTACGGTGGCCGACCTGGTCGCCAAGGGCGCTGTTCGCAAGAACGAGCTCGTCAAGGTCCTTGGCCAGGGCGAGATCTCCGTGGCGCTGCAGGTGACGGTCGACGCCGTCTCCGGCTCCGCCCAGGAGAAGATTGCCGCCGCCGGCGGCACCGTCACCGAGCTCATCTGAGTTCGTTGATCTGACAACCGGGGATGTCCCAATAGGGGCATCCCCGGTTGGTCGTTCCAAGGGGGGCATGGTCGCCGGTAAGGTGGCGTGCACTGTTAACTTCCGCGCGGACTCTGCCCGCGCGGATTTTGGCTGACTCTACGTATTCGTCGAACCTCAAGACCGTCACCTCTCACGCAGCAACGTGGGGGGCGCAGGAGGCACCGTGCTCACCGCGTTCGCCCGGGCGTTCAAGACGCCCGACCTGCGCAAGAAGCTGCTCTTCACGCTGGGCATCATGGTTCTCTTCCGGCTGGGGGCACACATCCCCGTGCCGGGGGTCGACTACCGGAATGTCCAGACGTGTATGGACCAGGCCAAGAGTGGGCAGGGCCTTTTCGGCCTCGTGAACATGTTCAGCGGTGGTGCGCTGCTTCAGATCACGATCTTCGCGCTCGGGATCATGCCGTACATCACGGCCAGTATCATCCTCCAACTGCTCACCGTGGTCATTCCGCGACTCGAAGCCCTCAAGAAGGAGGGCCAGTCCGGGCAGACCAAGATCACGCAGTACACGCGTTATCTGACCGTCGCCCTCGCCATCCTTCAGGGCACCGGCCTCGTGGCCACGGCCCGTAGCGGTGCGCTGTTCGGCAACTGCACCGTCGGGAACCAGATCGTTCCGAACCAGTCGATCTTCACCACGGTCGTCATGGTCATCACGATGACCGCCGGCACCTCGCTGATCATGTGGCTCGGTGAGCTGATCACCGACCGCGGCATCGGCAACGGCATGTCCATCCTGATGTTCACGTCCATCGCCGCCGGCTTCCCGGGCGCGCTGTGGGCCATCAAGATGCAGGGCAAGCTGCTCGGTGGCTGGCTGGAGTTCAGCCTGGTGATCCTGTGCGGTCTCGCGATGGTCGCGCTGGTGGTCTTCGTCGAGCAGGCTCAGCGCCGCATTCCCGTCCAGTACGCGAAGCGCATGATCGGCCGCCGTTCCTACGGCGGTACGTCCACCTACATCCCGCTGAAGGTGAACCAGGCGGGTGTGATCCCCGTCATCTTCGCCTCGTCGCTGCTCTACATCCCGGCGCTGCTGGTGCAGTTCACCGGCTCCAAGGCGGACTGGGCGCAGTGGGTCCAGGCCAACCTGGTCAAGGGTGACCACCCGATCTACATGGCCACGTACTTCCTGCTGATCGTCTTCTTCGCGTTCTTCTATGTCGCCATCTCCTTCAACCCCGAAGAAGTTGCCGACAATATGAAGAAGTATGGTGGATTCATCCCGGGGATCCGGGCTGGCCGTCCCACCGCGGAGTACCTGAGCTACGTGCTGAACCGCATCACGTGGCCGGGGTCGCTGTACCTGGGTCTGATCGCGCTGGTGCCCACCGTGGCACTGGTCACACTGAACGCAAATCAGAACTTCCCGTTCGGTGGAACCAGCATCCTGATCATCGTGGGTGTCGGTCTGGAGACTGTGAAGCAGATCGAGAGCCAGCTTCAGCAGCGCAACTACGAAGGGTTCCTCCGCTGATGCGAATCGTCCTCGTCGGGCCGCCCGGCGCCGGCAAGGGTACGCAGGCCGCGTACCTCGCCAAGAATCTCGCGATCCCGCACATCTCGACGGGCGACCTCTTCCGGGCGAACATCAGCCAGGGCACGCCCCTCGGCCAGAAGGCCCAGGAATACATGCGCGCCGGCCAGCTCGTGCCGGACGAGGTCACCATCGGGATGGCCAAGGACCGCATGGAGCAGGAGGACGCCGCCGAGGGCTTCCTGCTGGACGGCTTCCCGCGCAACCTCGCCCAGGCGGAGGCGCTGGACACCATCCTCAAGGCGGACGGGCTCGGGCTCGACGCCGTCCTGGACCTGGAGGTCCCGGAGGACGAGGTCGTCAAGCGGATCGCCGGTCGCCGGATGTGCCGCAAGGACAGCAGCCACATCTTCCACGTGATCTACAACCCGCCGGCCGCGGAGGGTGTCTGCGACACCTGCGGCGGCGAGCTGTACCAGCGCGAGGACGACTCCGAGGACACCGTCCGCAAGCGCCTCGAGGTCTACCACAGCGAGACCGAGCCGATCATCGACTACTACAAGGCCCAGGGCCTGGTGGTGACGATCTCGGCGCTCGGCAAGGTCGCCGAGGTCACTCAGCGCGCGATGGAGGCCCTCCCTTCCCGGGAGGCCTGAGTCCGTCGGCCACGGCCGCGATGCCCCTCGGGGTGTCGCGGCCGTAGTGTTTGTCCGAGCAGTATTCGATGCATCGATTCGATGCAGTTTTCGATGGAACAGCCAGGAAGGCGTCGTCATGGTCGAGATCAAGACCCCCGAGCAGATCGCGAAGATGCGCGAGGCGGGGCTGGTCGTCGCCGCCATCCACGCGGCCACCCGGGAGGCCGCGGTGCCCGGTGCCACCACCAGGGACCTGGACGAGGTCGCCCGTAAGGTGATCGCCGAGCACGGCGCCAAGTCGAACTTCCTCGGCTACGGCGGTTTCCCCGCCACGATCTGCACCTCGGTGAACGAGGTCGTCGTCCATGGCATCCCGGACGAGAAGACCGTCCTCAAGGACGGCGACATCATCTCCATCGACGCCGGCGCGATCGTGGACGGCTGGCACGGTGACGCGGCCTTCACGGCCTTCGTGGGCACCGGTCACGCTCCGGAGCTGATCGAGCTCTCCCGGGTGACCGAGGAATCCATGTGGGCCGGCATCGCGGCCGTGCGGAACGGCAACCGCCTCGTGGACATCTCCAAGGCGATCGAGGGCTACATCCGCCGCCAGCCCCGTCCGTCCTCCGGGAAGTACGGGATCATCGAGGACTACGGCGGGCACGGCATCGGCTCCGAGATGCACATGGACCCCCACCTGCTGAACTACGTCTCCCGCAAGCGCGGCAAGGGCCCGAAGCTGGTCCCGGGCTTCTGTATCGCGATCGAGCCCATGGTGAGCCTGGGCACGGCGAAGACCCACGTCCTGGCGGACGACTGGACGGTCCTCACGGACGACAAGAGCTGGTCCTCCCACTGGGAGCACTCCGTCGCCCTGACGGAGCAGGGCCCGCTGGTCCTGACGGCCGTGGACGGTGGCAGGGCGAAGCTGGCGGAATACGGCGTGACGGCGGCGCCGGACCCGCTGGCGTAGGGCGGCGCCCACTCCGGCCCTGGGCCGACGACCCGCCGGACGGAGTCCGGCGCAGCCGCCCGAAGCCTGTGAGGCGCCCCGGCGCCGAGCCCGCGAGGGCGGCGTCGGGAGGATCGGCGGTGGCCGGGCGAAGCTGGCGGAATACGGCGTGACGGCGGCGCCGGATCCTCTTGCTTAAGGATCTCCACGGCGGGGCAGCCACCCTGGATTAGGCTTTCCGGTTGCCCTGACGTAGACTGACGCGTCGGCTCTCGTGTATCCGCATGCCCGCGTGCATATGGGAGAGTCGATCAAGGTAGCCGATTCGAAAGGCGAAGCGTGGCCAAGAAGCAAGGTGCCATCGAGATCGAGGGCACCGTGATCGAGTCTCTGCCGAACGCAATGTTCAAGGTGGAGCTCCAGAACGGTCACAAGGTCCTCGCGCACATCAGCGGCAAGATGCGGATGCACTACATCCGTATCCTCCCGGATGACCGGGTCGTCGTGGAGCTGTCTCCCTACGACCTGACGCGTGGCCGGATCGTCTACCGGTACAAGTAGATCTTGTCGCCGCCCCGCTTCCGGCGGGGTGACGGCACTGACCCGGAGAACCTCACATCCCATGAAGGTCAAGCCGAGCGTCAAGAAGATGTGCGACAAGTGCAAGGTGATCCGCCGTCACGGCCGGGTCATGGTCATCTGCGACAACCTGCGCCACAAGCAGCGCCAGGGCTGATCGTAGAACCTGCACTTCCGTAGTTTCTTCGCGCGACGCGAGCATTACGTGTACATACGCAGCGCCCACCTAACCCCGACAAGGGGTCGGTGACACCTCCGGCGGGGGCCGGGGACCTGGTCCGTACCTGGTACGGCGGCCATGGAGTGGCATTGCGGAAGACCCCCGAACACCAACAGGAGCCATTCAATGGCACGCGTTTCCGGTGTTGACATCCCGCGCGACAAGCGCGTGGAGGTCGCACTCACTTACGTCTTCGGCATCGGCCGCACGCTGGCGCAGGAGACCCTCGCCGCCACCGGTGTCAACCCGAACACCCGCGTTCGTGACCTGGTCGAGGAGGACCTGGTCAAGATCCGCGAGTACGTGGACGCCAACATCAAGACCGAGGGTGACCTCCGTCGTGAGGTTCAGGCCGACATCCGCCGCAAGGTCGAGATCGGCTGCTACCAGGGTCTGCGTCACCGTCGCGGTCTGCCGGTTCACGGTCAGCGCACCAGCACGAACGCTCGTACCCGTAAGGGCCCGCGTCGCGCCATCGCCGGCAAGAAGAAGCCGGGCAAGAAGTAGTCCACAGCGGACGCTCATCAGCGGTCTTCGCTGTAGGACCGACCACCTCCCTCTCCATTCAGGAGTAAGACATGCCCCCCAAGGGACGTCAGGGCGCTGCCAAGAAGGTGCGCCGCAAGGAAAAGAAGAACGTTGCTCACGGCCACGCGCACATCAAGAGCACGTTCAACAACACCATCGTTTCGATCACGGACCCGTCCGGCAACGTGATCTCCTGGGCCTCCGCCGGCCACGTCGGCTTCAAGGGCTCCCGCAAGTCCACTCCGTTCGCCGCGCAGATGGCCGCCGAGTCGGCTGCCCGTCGCGCGCAGGAGCACGGCATGCGCAAGGTTGACGTCTTCGTCAAGGGCCCGGGCTCCGGTCGTGAGACCGCCATCCGTTCGCTCCAGGCGACCGGCCTCGAGGTTGGCTCCATCCAGGACGTCACCCCGACCCCGCACAACGGCTGCCGTCCCCCGAAGCGCCGCCGCGTCTGATCCGTCGGGCCGCGAGGCCCGCTGATCATCATCGCGCCGCTTCGTAACGGCACACGGGCGGTACGGCTCCTCGGGGCCGTATCGCCCGTACCCTTGTAGTACCTCAGGGCATCAAATAGTGGGTGTCCATGACTGAAGGATTCATCGCATGCTGATCGCTCAGCGCCCCTCGCTGACCGAAGAGGTCGTCGACGAGTTCCGCTCGCGGTTCGTGATCGAGCCGCTCGAGCCGGGCTTCGGCTACACCCTCGGCAACTCCCTGCGTCGTACGCTCCTCTCCTCGATCCCGGGTGCGGCGGTCACGTCCATCCGCATCGACGGTGTCCTGCACGAGTTCACCACCGTGCCGGGCGTCAAGGAGGACGTCACCGACCTCATCCTGAACATCAAGCAGCTGGTCGTCTCCTCGGAGCACGACGAGCCGGTCGTGATGTACCTGCGCAAGCAGGGCCCGGGTCTGGTCACCGCCGCCGACATCGCCCCGCCGGCCGGCGTCGAGGTGCACAACCCCGACCTGGTTCTGGCGACCCTGAACGCCAAGGGCAAGCTGGAGATGGAGCTGACCGTCGAGCGCGGTCGCGGCTACGTCTCCGCCGTCCAGAACAAGCAGGTGGGCCAGGAGATCGGCCGTATCCCGGTCGACTCCATCTACTCGCCGGTTCTCAAGGTGACCTACAAGGTCGAGGCCACCCGTGTCGAGCAGCGCACCGACTTCGACAAGCTGATCGTCGACGTCGAGACCAAGCAGGCCATGCGCCCGCGCGACGCCATGGCGTCCGCCGGTAAGACCCTGGTCGAGCTGTTCGGTCTGGCCCGTGAGCTCAACATCGACGCCGAGGGCATCGACATGGGCCCGTCCCCGACGGACGCCGCCCTGGCCGCCGACCTGGCGCTGCCGATCGAGGAGCTCGAGCTCACCGTTCGGTCCTACAACTGCCTCAAGCGCGAGGGCATCCACTCCGTGGGTGAGCTCGTCGCCCGTTCCGAGGCCGACCTGCTCGACATCCGCAACTTCGGTGCGAAGTCGATCGACGAGGTCAAGGCGAAGCTGGCCGGCATGGGCCTGGCCCTCAAGGACAGCCCGCCCGGATTCGACCCGACCGCCGCCGCCGACGCCTTTGGCGCCGACGACGACGCGGACGCGGGTTTTGTGGAGACCGAGCAGTACTGATCGGTCTCCGGGTGCCGGTCGGCTTCGGCTGATCGCGCCCTTCCCCGCGCCCTTCGGGGCGCGGGGTCTCCGACGGGCGACCGCCTGCTCGGATACTGACTCCGGTACCTGATACGGCCGGGGCAGACACCAAGGAGAAACACCATGCCGCGTCCCACCAAGGGTGCCCGCCTGGGCGGCAGCGCCGCGCACGAGCGTCTGCTGCTTGCGAACCTCGCCAAGGCGCTCTTCGAGCACGGCCGCATCACGACGACCGAGGCCAAGGCCCGCCGCCTGCGTCCGGTCGCCGAGCGCCTGATCACCAAGGCGAAGAAGGGCGACATCCACAACCGTCGCCAGGTGCTGCAGACGATCACCGACAAGGGCATCGTCCACACCCTCTTCACCGAGATCGCTCCGCGCTTCGCCGAGCGTCCGGGTGGTTACACCCGTATCACCAAGATCGGCAACCGTCGTGGCGACAACGCCCCGATGGCTGTGATCGAGCTGGTCGAGGGTGAGATCGCCAAGAAGGCGACCGTCGCCGAGGCCGAGGCCGCCACCAAGCGTGCGGTCAAGGAGTCCGAGGCCGCCGCCGAGGCTCCGGCCGAGGAGTCGAAGGACGCCTGACGCGTCTGACGTGTCAGTGACGGGCCCGCCCCTTTCCGGGGGCGGGCCCGTCCCGCATTCTGAGAGGAAACACTCGGTGAGTGACGAGGTTGAGCCCGGTTTCGTACGGGTGCGGCTGGACCTGTCGTACGACGGCAAGGACTTCTCCGGCTGGGCCAAGCAGCGCGAGGGCCAGCGCACCGTGCAGGGTGAGCTCGAGGCCGCGATCCGGACCGTGACCCGGTCCAAGGAGACATACGAGCTGACGGTCGCCGGCCGTACGGACTCGGGCGTCCACGCCCGGGGCCAGGTCGCGCATGTCGATCTTCCGGCGGAGGTTTGGGCCGAGCACGAGGACAAACTGCTGCGCCGACTGTCCGGGCGGTTGTCGCACGACGTACGGGTCTGGCGTGTGGCCGAGGCCCCGGCCGGGTTCAACGCGCGGTTCTCCGCGATCTGGCGGCGGTACGCCTACCGGGTCGTCGACCACCCGGCCGGTGTGGACCCGCTGCTGCGGGGTCATGTGCTCTGGCACGACTGGCCGGTCGACGTGGACGCGATGAACGCGGCGTCGCGCGCGCTGCTGGGTGAGCACGACTTCGCCGCGTACTGCAAGAAGCGCGAGGGTGCGACGACCATCCGTACGCTTCAGCAGCTGAGCTGGGAGCGGGACGCGTCGGGTGTTGTGACGGCGACCGTGCGGGCGGACGCCTTCTGCCACAACATGGTGCGCTCGCTGGTCGGCGCGCTGCTGTTCGTCGGCGACGGGCACCGAGGGGTGGACTGGCCGGGGCAGGTGCTCGCGGCCGGTGTGCGGGATTCGGCGGTGCATGTGGTGCGGCCGCACGGCTTGACCTTGGAGGAGGTCGGGTATCCGGCGGACTCGGAGCTGGCCGCGCGGAATCTCGCGGCGCGCAACAAGAGGACGCTGCCCGGGGCGGGTTGCTGCTAGGGCGTTGTCCTCAATCGCCGGACGGGCTGCTGTGCTTTGTCCTCAAACGCCGGACGGGCTGACGTTGTCAGCCCGTCCGGCGTTTGCGTCAGGGGAGATTCACCGCCAGGTCACTCGTCACCGTGAAATACGGCCGTACCCCCGCCACCACCGGATAGATGTCCGTCTTGTTCCGGTCGACGATGTCCCCCACCAGCCGGCCGATCCGGATCGGCGCCGCGTCCGGCGCCACCCGTAGCGCCAGGTCCCATGTGGCGGCTTCCTCTCCGCCGCGCGCCTCGCGCAGCCGCTCGTACGGCAGCGTCGCCCTGAAGGCCGTGGCGTCCAGGACCTCGATTTCCGCTGTCACCTCCGACGCCGCATCGCCGCGTGGGGTGCCGACCAGCAGAGGTGCTGTCCCGTCGGTGAACTCCGCGCCGTACAGCGTGCCTTCGACCGTGAGCGTGCCTTCCGTCGTCTTCAGTGCGCGCGCCTCCGCGTGGCCGTCGCGGTGCCAGGCGCGGAGGGCGAGGTAGCCGTCGACGGTGGCGTAGGGGATCCACCAGGTGAAGGGGGCGCCCGGCAGCGGGTCCAGGGTCAACAGGCGGCGGCCTTCGGGGAGATGGGCGGTCACGCGGCGGCGGGCGCGGTCGTCGGCGCGGAGCACGTGGAGGTCCCAGCGGCCCTCGCCCAGGCGGAGTTCGGACCGCTTCAGGACGGCGGTCCAGGGGGCGCCCGCCTCGGCCGGGGGCTTCAGGGGGGCCGCGAACGGCTTGTTCTCCTTGCGCCGTGTGACGGTCAGGGAGAGGTTTTCCCCGCTGACGCCCTTCGGGTCCACCGAAACGACGATGTCTCCCTCGGAGTTGACGCGACAGGAGGCGAGCGGGCGCAGCGGTTTGCGGACGACGATGTCCTTGAGGACCTTCTTCTCGCGCGGGGGAGCCGGTTGGCGGCGCAGTGGTCGTACGAGCCTGCCGACGGTCCGGCGCAGGCGCCGGGTGAGCGGCGGCCGGGCCGGTTTCGTGGCGGTGGCCTGCGCGTCGGCGGTGCGGTGGGGGCCGCCGAGGCTGTCGATGAGCTCCAGATAGGCGTCGGCGATGCGTTCGGGCGCGTAGCGCCGGGCGGAGATCCGGGCGGCGGCGCCCATGGTGCGGCGGAGTTCGTCGTCCTCGATCAGTTTGAGCAGGCCCTTGGCGATGGCGTCGCTGTCGCCGACGGGGACGAGCAGGCCGTCCTCGCCGTCGCTGATGATCTCGCCGGGGCCGTGCGGGCAGTCGGTGGCGACGACGGGGACGCCGCAGCCCATGGCCTCGACGATCGTCATGCCGAAGGACTCCTCGCGGGAGGTCACGGCGGCGATGGAGCCCTTGGCCCATTCGGTTTCGATGGGGGAGTGGGCGCCCATGAGCGTAAGTGACTCATTGAGACCGAGTCTGTCGATCTGGGCGCGGATTTTGGCCTGTTCGGGGCCGCGTCCGTAGAGGCGCAGCTTCCAGTCGGGGTGCGCGGCGGCGACGGTGGCCCAGGCGGCGATCAGCAGGTCGTAGCGCTTGACGGGGATGAGCCGTCCTGCGGCGACGACCAACTTGCTGTCGGGGTCGGCTGTTTCGACCTCGGACGGCGGGCAGCCGTTGGGGATGCATGCGATCTTTGTTTTGATGCCCGGGAGTTGCTCCCGGTGGGTGACGGCGTCGGCCTCGGAGACCGTGGTGTGGGCGTCGAGGTGGGGGATGGACGCGTCCTGGTAGGCGCGGATGGCGGCCTCGTGGGTGCCGTAGATCCGGTGCTCCTGGCCGATCCGCAGATAGCGGTCCTGGCCGAACTCGGCGAGGTACATGACGAGTCCGGGGCGGGTGGCGATGACGACGTCCGCGTCGGTCGCGCCGAGGTGCTCGGCGACCCGCTGGTCGGTGAGCGCGCTGAAGTGCGCGCCCTTGGCCTCGACGGGCGGGATGTAGTGGCTGTCCTGGGTGAGGAGGGCGTTGTCGACGTCGGAGCCCTTGTCGGGGCGCTGGTCGATGAGGTTGATCAGCCGTACCCCGGGGTGGAGGGTCAGCCGGGGCTTCTCACCGCTGCGGATGACGGACACGATCTCCACGTCGTGCCGGGCGGCGAGGGCGCCCGCCACATTGAAAGTGGAGCGGATGGTTCCGCCGATGCCATAGGCGTTCTGCAAAAGGAAAGAGATCTTCATGGCGGGTGGTGTCCGGCTCTTCGCTTGGAGTTCGGCCCGGCCGGCCGGAGCTCTGTGCGGCTCGAACCGCCGGTGAGACCGTAGGGCGGGGCTTCCGTTGCCTGCGCAGCCTACATTGTGGCCTGGGTCACGTCGCAAGGAACCATGAGGGGCGCCGCTCGGCGGGCGCCGCGAACTGGAGGGCAGGGCGGACGTCATGAGGATGGACGTGCTGAGGGTGAAGGGTAAACGGAAGCTGACGGCCTCCCCCGTAGGGGTGTTGGCGGCCCTGCTGTTGCTGACCGGCTGCTCCGGTGTCGGTGGGGGCAGGCCGGGCGAGGGCAAGGACGAGGTCCGGGGCGCCGAAGCGCCTGCGGTCGTACGGGTGTTCAGCGCCGATCAGCTCAAACATGTGGCGCTGGAGTCGCGGGAGGTGCCCGGCTTCGTTCTCGAACGGGCCTCCGAGGGCACCGCCGGGCACGGACTGCCCAGCACGGGCCGGCTCGACTGCCGGCCGCTGGTGCTGGCCCTGGGGCCGCGACAGGAGCCCGCACCCGTGGCCTCGCTCGTACGGACGTTCTCCAAGTCCTCGCGGGAGCACGGCTTCCAGGGGCTGCTGGGGACGGTCCGGGTCTCGACGTACGCGGACGACGGGGCGCGCGTCACGCTGCGGGAGCTGCGCCGGGCCGTGTCCGACTGCGCCGGGGGCTTCGCGATGCGTACGGGGGAGGGGCAGCCCCAGTGGTTCGAGGCGGTGGCGGCGCTGCCCGCGCCCCGGCTGGGGGCGGAGGCGCTGGCGTACCGCATGGTCAACGCGGCCGAGGGGGCGCCGAGTCTGGTGACGGTGGTGCGCAGCGGGTCCACCCTGTCGATGTTCTTCGCCACGCACCTGTCCGACCCCGGGGCGGTGGAGATCCCGCCGGCGCTGGTGGCGGCGCAGGTCGCGAAGGTCGAGCGGCTGCTGCGGGCGGAGCGCCCGCCCACCGCGGCCCCCGCGGACGGCGACCCGGCGGAGGGCGGCGAGGGCGCCGAGGAGGGGGACGGCGAGGTCCAGGAGTGACGTCCTGGAGCGACGCCCCGGAGCGAGGCGGGGCGGGGCGGCTCGGGTGCCCGGATCAGGCCTGCGGCTTGGCCGAGGGCTTTCCCGACGGCTGTCCCGACGGCTTGGGCGAGGCCGCCGCGGCCGCCTGGGCGTTGGCGCGGGCCATGATGCGGCGGAAGGTGTAGCCCGCCACGTCCCGGCCGGCCTGGAGGGCCTTGGTGTCCTCCGATGTGACGGCGGAGCCGTTGGTGAAGCCGGCGATGGTGAAGTACGCGTAGCGGCCCTCGGCGTTGGCGCTCAGCCGGCAGGCCGTGCCCTGGCAGAAGGACGCCGCGTCCTCACCGGTGAGGGGGGCGATGTTGCCGGTGGACTGCTCCTTGGCCTTGTCGGCGGCGGCCTTGGTGTCGAAGACGGCGACGCCGACGGTGACGGCGACCCCGTCCCGTACGTAGGTGGAGCGCAGCACCTGGCGGCAGCCGTTGTCGGCGAGGACCTGGCCCAGCCCGCCCTGGGCGACGGAGGCGCAGTCGGTGGCGGTGTCCTGGGCGGCCCGTTGGTAGACGCGCTTGTCCAGCGACGGCCTGGAGTGCGGGAAGAGGGTCTTGACGGTGAGCGGCGCGGTGTCCTTCTCCTGGCTGGATATGAACTCGCGCGGGTTGGGCGGCGGGGTCGCGGCCTTGGAGAACGTCGGCTCGGGGGAGCCGGACGAGGCGCTGGGCAGCTTCTCGGCGGCGGGCAGGTTCTTGTCGCCCTTGTCGGACAGCACCACGGCCGTGGCGACGATCGCGGCCACCGCGGCCGTGGCCAGGACGCCGCCGCCGATCAGCAGCCACTTGCGGCGGCGGTCCCGGTCGGCGGTGTCGGCCATCGCGGCCCAGTCGGGCGTGCCGCCCTGCGGGTGCGCCTGCGGCTGGGCGTGAGGGGGCTGCTGGGCGGCCGGGTACGGCTGCTGTGCCGGCCACTGCGGAGGCGTTTGGTGCGGCGGCTGCGCCAGGGGCGGCTGGGGTCCAGGGTGCACCGGCGGTGCCTGCGGCGGCAGGGCCTGAGCCGGTTGTCCCGGCTGCCCGGGCTGCTGGGGCGGCGCCCCCCAAGGCGTGGCGCGCGGCCCGGAATCCCCCTGGGCCCCGTACGGCCCACCCTGCCCAAAGCTCATGGCGTGCATCGTAAACCGGTTGGTCACCGCCCCGGGAGCCGCGAGAATCACCCCATGGGACATGTGGAAGCGGCACACCTCGAGTACGACCTCCCCGACGGGAGGCGGTTGCTCGACGACGTGTCCTTCCGGGTGGGGGAAGGGGCCGCGGTGGCCCTCGTCGGGGCCAACGGCGCCGGCAAGACCACCCTGCTGCGGCTGATCTCCGGCGAGCTCAAGCCGCACGGCGGCTCGGTCACCGTCTCCGGCGGCCTGGGCGTGATGCCGCAGTTCGTGGGCTCCGTCCGGGACGACCGTACGGTCCGCGACCTGCTGGTCTCCGTCGACCAGCCGGGCATCCGGCAGGCCGCGCGGGCGGTCGACGAGGCCGAGCTCGCGATCATGGAGCGGGACGACGAGGCCGCGCAGATGGCCTACGCCCAGGCGCTCAGCGACTGGGCCGAGGCCCGGGGCTACGAGGCCGAGACCACGTGGGACATGTGCACCATGGCCGCCCTCGGCGTTTCCTACGAGAAGGCCCAGTGGCGCCAGGTGCGCACCCTCTCCGGCGGCGAGCAGAAGCGGCTCGTCCTGGAGGCCCTGCTGCGCGGCCCGGACGAGGTCCTGCTGCTGGACGAGCCGGACAACTATCTGGACGTCCCCGGCAAGCGCTGGCTGGAGGAGCGGCTGCGCGAGACCAAGAAGACCGTCCTCTTCGTCTCCCACGACCGCGAGCTGCTGGCCCGGTCCGCCGAGAAGATCATCAGCGTCGAGCCCGGCCCGGCCGGCAGTGACGTCTGGGTGCACGGCGGCGGCTTCGGCACGTACCACGAGGCCCGCAAGGAGCGCTTCGCCCGCTTCGAGGAGCTGCGCCGCCGCTGGGACGAGAAGCACGCCCAGCTGAAGAAGCTGGTGATCTCGCTGCGGCAGGCGGCGTCGGTCAGCCATGAGCTGGCCTCCCGCTACGCCGCCGCCCAGACCCGGCTGCGGAAGTTCGAGGAGGCGGGCCCGCCGCCGGAGCCCCCGCGCGAGCAGGACATCCGGATGCGGCTGCGCGGCGGGCGCACCGGCGTCCGGTCCGTGACCTGCGCCGGGCTGGAGCTGACCGGCCTGATGAACCCCTTCGACCTGGAGGTCTTCTACGGGGAGCGGGTCGCGGTGCTGGGCAGCAACGGCTCGGGCAAGTCCCACTTCCTCCGCCTCCTGGCCGGGGAGGACGTGGCGCACACGGGCGCCTGGAAGCTGGGCGCCCGCGTCGTCCCCGGGCACTTCGCCCAGACCCACGCCCACCCCGAGCTCATGGGCCGCACGCTCGTCGACATCCTGTGGACCGAGCACTCCAAGGACCGGGGCGGCGCCATGTCGGTGCTGCGCCGGTACGAGCTGGAGCAGCAGGGCGACCAGGCCTTCGAGAAGCTCTCCGGCGGTCAGCAGGCCCGCTTCCAGATCCTGCTCCTGGAGCTCTCCGGCACCACGGCGCTGCTGCTGGACGAGCCGACGGACAACCTCGACCTGGAGAGCGCGGAAGCCCTCCAGGCGGGGCTGGAGGCCTATGAGGGGACGGTCCTGGCCGTCACCCACGACCGCTGGTTCGCTCGCGCGTTCGATCGCTTCGTCGTCTTCGGGGCGGACGGGCGGGTGCGGGAGGTGCCGGAGCCGGTGTGGGACGAGGCCCGGGTGGCCCGGGCTCGCTAGCCCGGTGGCCGGGCGGGGCACCGGTCGGACTGTGTGTTTTGACCCCGACGGTGGGGTCCCGGTACTCTACGAGTTCGTTATGCGTATTGGCTTGGTCGTTCTCACGCGAGGGGCCCTTACGCTGGTCCGCCGGGCTGATCGCCAGCGGCATGCACGCGGGTTGCGTCCCCGTTGTGCGGCCTCTGCTGCGTGGTCTCCCTGGGGGACTGTGTCAGGACCCACTCACTGAAGAAGCGAAGGCTACGACCGTGCGTACGTTCAGCCCCAAGCCCGGCGATGTCCAGCGCCAGTGGCACATCATCGACGCGCAGGACGTCGTCCTGGGCCGTCTGGCCTCTCAGGCTGCCTCCCTGCTGCGCGGCAAGCACAAGACTGTGTACGCCCCGCACATGGACATGGGTGACTTCGTCGTCATCATCAACGCCGACAAGGTGCACCTGTCCGGTAACAAGAAGACCCAGAAGATGGCGTACCGCCACTCTGGCTTCCCGGGTGGTCTGCGCTCCGTCCGTTACGACGAGCTGCTCGACAAGAACCCCGAGAAGGCCGTCGAGAAGGCGATCAAGGGCATGCTGCCCAAGAACACCCTCGGCCGTCAGATGCTCTCGAAGCTGAAGGTGTACTCGGGCTCCGAGCACCCGCACGCTGCGCAGCAGCCGGTTCCGTTCGAGATCACCCAGGTCAAGCAGGGCTAAGTCCCGGCCACCGCCGAACCAGAAAGTCTGAGGAGAATCGTGGCTGAGACCACTGCCGAGATGCCGGTCGAGGGCGTCGAGGAGTACACCACCGAGACCGAGGTTGTTGAGTCGGAGTACACCTCCGAGTCCCTCGCGTCCCGCTTCGGCGACCCGCAGCCGGCCGCCGGCCTGGGCCGTCGTAAGAACGCCATTGCCCGTGTCCGGATCGTTCCGGGCACCGGCAAGTGGAAGATCAACGGTCGCACCCTTGAGGACTACTTCCCCAACAAGGTGCACCAGCAGGAAGTCAACGAGCCCTTCAAGGTGCTCGAGCTCGACGGCCGCTACGACGTCATCGCCCGCATCGCGGGTGGCGGCGTCTCCGGTCAGGCCGGTGCCCTGCGCCTCGGCGTGGCCCGCGCGCTGAACGAGGCGGACGTGGACAACAACCGCGGCCCGCTGAAGAAGGCCGGCTTCCTCAAGCGCGACGACCGTGCGGTCGAGCGCAAGAAGGCCGGTCTCAAGAAGGCCCGCAAGGCTCCGCAGTACAGCAAGCGCTAAACAACGGCTTTGCTGCATTGCTCGAACGCCCCGGCGACACGGTTCCGTGCCGCCGGGGCGTTCGGCCATTGTCGGCCCGGGGCGAAATACGGCGTTGATGCCGTGCAGGCGGCGCAGGCGTAAATGCGCCGGATGCGGCGTATATCTGATTACCGGAGGCGCCGCCCCGGTCCAGGACTCGACACCTCAAGCAAGGGGGCTCGTACCGGGCCCCGCACTCCCGCGTTTTTCGGAGGACACCAGTGGGACGACTCTTCGGTACGGACGGTGTGCGCGGCGTTGCCAACGCCGATCTGACGGCCGAGCTCGCGCTCGGACTGTCGGTGGCGGCGGCGCATGTGCTCGCCGAGGCGGGCACGTTCGAAGGACATCGCCCGATGGCGGTGGTCGGCCGTGATCCGCGGGCGTCCGGGGAGTTCCTGGAGGCCGCAGTGGTGGCCGGTCTCGCCAGCGCGGGCGTCGACGTGCTGCGGGTGGGCGTGCTGCCCACGCCGGCCGTCGCCTACCTGACCGGCGCGCTCGGCGCCGACCTCGGCGTGATGCTCTCCGCCAGCCACAACGCCATGCCCGACAACGGCATCAAGTTCTTCGCCCGCGGCGGCCACAAGCTCGCCGACGAGCTCGAGGACCGCATCGAGCGGACCTACCGCGCCCACGCCTCCGGCGAGCCCTGGGACCGGCCCACCGGCGCCGGCGTCGGCCGCGTCAAGGACTACGACCAGGGCTTCGACAACTACGTCGCCCACCTCATCGGCGTCCTGCCCAACCGCCTCGACGGCATCAAGGTCGTCATCGACGGCGCCCACGGCGCGGCCTCCCGGGTCTCCCCCGAGGCCTTCTCGCGAGCCGGCGCCGAGGTCATCACCATCGGCACCGAGCCCGACGGCCTCAACATCAACCACGAGTGCGGCTCCACCCACCTGGACAAGCTGCGCGCCGCCGTCGTCGAGCACGGCGCCGCCCTGGGCGTCGCCCACGACGGTGACGCCGACCGCTGCCTGGCCGTGGACCACAAGGGCAACGAGGTCGACGGCGACCAGATCCTCGCCGTCCTGGCCCTGGCGATGCGCGAGGCGGACTCGCTGCGCAAGAACACCGTCGTCGCCACCGTCATGTCCAACCTGGGCTTCAAGCTCGCCATGGAGCGCGAGGGCGTCCAGCTCGTCCAGACCGCCGTCGGCGACCGCTACGTCCTGGAGGAGATGAAGGCGGGCGGCTTCGCCCTGGGCGGCGAGCAGTCCGGCCACGTCATCGTCCTGGACCACGCCACGACGGGCGACGGCACCCTCACCGGTCTGATGCTGGCCGCCCGCGTCGCCGCCACCGGCCGCTCGCTGGCCGACCTCGCCGGCGTCATGGAGCGCCTGCCGCAGGTCCTCATCAACGTCCGGAACGTCGACAAGGCCCGCGTCGGCACCTCGCAGGAGCTGGCCGCCGCCGTCAACGCCGCCGAGCGCGAGCTGGGCACGACGGGCCGGGTGCTGCTGCGCTCGTCCGGCACGGAGCCGCTGGTGCGCGTCATGGTCGAGGCCGCGGACCACGAGCAGGCGCGGAAGGTCGCGGAGCACCTCGCGGATGTCGTGAAGACGACGCTGGGCTAGTTCCCCAGGTCCTCGAACGCCGGGCGGGCCGACTTTCGTCGGCCCGCCCGGCGTTTTCGCTACAGCTTGCGCAGCGACAGCCGCTGCACCTTGTGGTCCGGCCCCTTCCGCAGGATCAGGTTCGACCTGCCCCGCGTCGGCGCCACGTTCTCGAGCAGGTTCGGCTTGTTGATCGTCCGCCAGTTGCGCCGCGCGTAGTCCAGCGCCTCGTCCTCCGCCACCTGGGTGTACCGGCGGAAGTACGAGTCGGGGTCGTGGAAGGCCGTGGCGCGCAGCTTCCTGAAGCGGTCGTAGTACCAG
This sequence comes from Streptomyces hesseae, assembly GCF_031845785.1. Classification (NCBI taxonomy): domain Bacteria; kingdom Bacillati; phylum Actinomycetota; class Actinomycetes; order Kitasatosporales; family Streptomycetaceae; genus Streptomyces; species Streptomyces hesseae. Next base: position 298,408 of record NZ_JAVRFI010000003.1, on the reverse strand, counting down.
CGCTCGATGTCCTCCGCGCGGGCGTCCACGTACACGCTGAAGTCGAAGAAGTCGGCCAGGCTCACCCGGGTGCGGCCGTCCTCGCCGGGGCGCGCCGGCTGGAGGACGTTGAGGCCCTCGATGATCAGGATGTCCGGCCGGTGCACGGTCAGCCGCTCGTCCGGCACGATGTCGTAGATCAGATGGGAGTAGACGGGCGCTGACACCTCGTCCTTCCCGGCCTTCACATCCGCGACGAAGCGGGTCAGCGCCCGGCGGTCGTAGGACTCGGGGAAACCTTTCCGCGACATCAGGCCCCGACGCTGGAGCTCGGCGTTGGGCAGCAGGAAGCCGTCCGTCGTGACCAGCTCCACCCGCGGGTGCTCGGGCCAGCGGGCCAGCAGCTCCCGCAGGAGCCGGGCCGTGGTCGACTTCCCCACCGCCACGCTGCCCGCCACGCCTATGACGAACGGCGTGCCGCGCTGCGCCCCCTTTTCCCCCAGGAAGGTGTTGAGCGCGCCGCGCAGGCTGCCCGTGGCGCCCACGTAGAGGTTGAGCAGGCGGGAGAGCGGGAGGTAGATGTCCCGGACCTCGTCCAGGTCGATGACGTCGCCCAGGCCGCGCAGCCGCTCGACCTCCTCGGCGGTCAGCGACAGCGGGGTGTTCTCGCGCAGCGCGCTCCACTCCGTGCGGGTGAGGTCGACGAAGGGGGAGGAGTCCGCGCGGCGTCGGTGCTGCGGCTGGTCGGTCGTGGTCGGCACGGGCCCATTGTGCGCGTCGGTGACGGGACGATCACCTCCGGGTGGCGTTCACACCGTGACCGGTGGGGGTGATGTGGTGCCGGTGGGTGAAGTTTGCGCTGGGGTCTGTACTTACCCGCGAGTCAGGAATAGCGTCCAGCCCCCTGTCCCTCTCCCCACGCGAGGGGTTCCGTTGTTCGTTCTCCAGCTCGTGCTCCGCCGTGCCAGGAGGGGCGTACGACGTGTCGTACGCCCCCGCCGTAGCGTCCACGCGCCCGTCGGCGCGCCCGCCGCCGGGGCCGTGGCCCCGCGCGACGCCTTCGCCGACCGGGTGCGCGGCGATCTGACCGCCCAGCTGCCGGACGAGGACCTCGGCCAGGACCTCGACGACTGCCTCGACCGGTACGTTCTCGGCAGCAAACCGCGCTGCGAGGAGGTCGAGTATCTGGAGCTGGTCCAGGACGCCATCGACCGGATCGAGCGCGGGCGTTGACCCACGGGCGCTGACACCGGGGCCGTACGCTTCCGTCCATGTGCGGAATCGTTGGCTATGTGGGAGGGCAGTGCGCCCTCGATGTCGTATTGGCGGGGCTGCGGCGGCTTGAGTACCGCGGCTATGACTCGGCCGGGGTGGCGGTCCTGGCCGACGGCGGGCTGGCCTCGGCGAAGAAGGCGGGCAAGCTCGCGAACCTGGAGAAGGAGCTGGCCGACCGCCCCCTCCCCTCCGGCTCGACCGGGATCGGCCACACGCGCTGGGCCACCCATGGCGGCCCCACCGACGCCAACGCCCACCCGCACCTGGACAACGCGGGCCGCGTCGCCGTCGTCCACAACGGCATCATCGAGAACTTCGCGGAGCTCCGGGCCGAGCTGGCCGAGCGCGGCCACGACCTCGGCTCCGAGACGGACACCGAGGTCGTCTCCCATCTGCTGGCGGAGTCCTTCTCCTCCTGCGGCGACCTGGCCGAGTCCATGCGCCAGGTCTGCCGGCGGCTGGAGGGCGCCTTCACGCTCGTCGCCGTCCACGCCGACGACCCGGACGTGGTGGTGGGCGCCCGGCGCAACTCCCCGCTGGTGGTGGGCGTCGGCGACGGCGAGAACTTCCTCGCCTCCGACGTCTCCGCCTTCATCGCCCACACCCGGGAGGCCATCGAGCTCGGCCAGGACCAGGTCGTCGAACTGCGCCGCGACGGCGTCCTCGTCACCGGCTTCGACGGCGCCCCGGCCGAGGGGAACACCCGCGCCTATCACGTCGACTGGGACGCCTCGGCCGCCGAGAAGGGCGGCTACGACTACTTCATGCTCAAGGAGATCGCCGAGCAGCCGAAGGCCGTCGCCGACACGCTGCTGGGCCGCATCGACGCCTCCGGCAGGCTCTCGCTCGACGAGGTCCGCATCCCCGCCTCCGTGCTGCGGGAGGTCGACAAGGTCGTCATCGTGGCGTGCGGCACGGCGTACCACGCGGGTCTCATCGCCAAGTACGCCATCGAGCACTGGACCCGCATCCCCTGCGAGACGGAGCTGGCCAGCGAGTTCCGCTACCGCGACCCGATCCTCGACCAGCGCACGCTGGTGATCGCCATCAGCCAGTCCGGCGAGACCATGGACACCCTGATGGCCCTGCGGCACGCGCGCGAACAGGGCGCGAAGGTGCTCGCCATCTGCAACACCAACGGTTCGACGATCCCGAGGGAGTCGGACGCCGTCCTCTACACCCACGCCGGGCCGGAGGTCGCCGTCGCCTCGACGAAGGCCTTCCTGACCCAGCTCGTCGCCTGCTACCTGGTGGCGCTGTACCTCGGCCAGGTGCGGGGCACGAAGTGGGGCGACGAGATCCTCTCCGTGATCCGCGACCTGTCGGAGATCGCGGGCGAGGTGGAGGAGGTCCTGGAGACCATGGAGCCGGTCCGTGAGCTGGCCCGCTCCCTCGCCGACAAGAACACGGTCCTCTTCCTCGGCCGCCACGTGGGCTACCCCGTGGCCCTGGAGGGGGCGCTGAAGCTCAAGGAGCTCGCCTATATGCACGCCGAGGGCTTCGCGGCGGGCGAGCTCAAGCACGGCCCGATCGCGCTGATCGAGAAGGACGTCCCGGTCGTCGTGGTCGTCCCCTCGCCGCGTGGCCGATCCGTCCTCCACGACAAGATCGTCTCCAATATCCAGGAGATCCGGGCCCGGGGCGCCCGCACGATCGTCATCGCCGAGCGCGGCGATACGGCCGTACACCCCTACGCGGACCATCTGATCGAGGTCCCGGCCACGCCGGTGCTGCTCCAGCCGCTCGTCGCGACCGTCCCGCTCCAGGTCTTCGCCTGCGAGCTCGCCACGGCCCGCGGCAACGAGGTCGACCAGCCGCGCAACCTCGCGAAGTCGGTGACCGTCGAATGATCGTGGGAGTCGGGATCGACGTCGCGGAGATCGGCCGCTTCGACGCCGCGCTCCAGCGGACGCCGGGGATGGCGGACCGTTTGTTCGTGGAGCGCGAGCTGTACCTGCCGAGCGGTGAACGGCGCGGCATCGCCTCGCTGGCGGCCCGCTTCGCCGCGAAGGAGGCTTTGGCCAAGGCATTGGGGGCGCCGCCCGGGCTGCTCTGGACCGACGCCGAGGTCGTCACGGCGGCCAGCGGCCAGCCCTCCCTCGTCGTCACGGGCACGGTCGCGGCACGGGCGGAGGCGATGGGGGTGCGCAGCTGGCACATCTCGCTGAGCCACGACGCGGGGGTGGCGTCGGCGGTGGTGATCGCGGAGAAGTGACGCGGGCCCATCCGGGGGCGTGTGCGGCGTGTGCGGCGGGTCGGAAGGGTCAGAAGGGCCAGGCTTCGGTGTGGGGGATGCCCAGATCGAGCCGCGCCTGCGCGTGGTAGGCGGTCAGCAGGGCCATCAGGTCGCCTTCCACGGGCGTGGTGTCGTGATCGCGGGTCGCGATCTCGATCTTCCACAGGACGCGGTTGACCGCGTTGGCGGCCTCGATCGCCGCCGGCGCGGCCAGCAGGATCAGCGTCTCGAAGAGTACGGACCGCTTCCGTTCCGCCTCCTCCATCGCGGTGAGGAACTCCCGGTGCGTATCCGTCCCTTGCTCTGCCTGCAAAGCTCGCTTCGCGGCGGCGTGTATCTCTTTTACGCAGGAGGCGTACTCGATGTACGTGTCGAGTTTGCGCTCGTCCCAGCGCGTCGCCATGGTGCGCCGGTGCCGGGTGCGCTCGGCTGTGGTCGCGGCGAGGTAGGAGGTCAGGGCGCCGACGAGGACGCCGACGAGCGTCACTATTTGGCCGATCATGTGGCGGTTCCAGTCAGTCGCGTGAGCGGTGGGGGATGATCATCCAACGGGAATCCGCGTCCGCGAGGGCTCGGGGTTGAGAGGAACGCGGTGTCGAGGCCCCGGCCCGGACTCGCACCCCCGTGGCGCGTCCGGGCCGGGCTCGTTCTCGTGCCCCCTGTGCTGCTGTGATGCGATCTTGGTACCTCAAGTCGGCTTGAGGTCAAGGGTGTCGGACCTCACACCCGTAGTTCCGGCGGGAACCCCGTCCACCGCAGCTCCTCGGGCAGGTGGCCCATGTCGTTGTGGATCAGGACCGTCGACGGGCGGTCCGGGGCGTAACGGATCACCGTCAGTGACGCGTTGCCCTGGTTCATGCCCATCCAGCGCCAGTCCGGGGCGTCGTGCGCGGCGCGGACGAACCAGGCCACGAGGAAGTTGTGGGTGACCACGAGTTCGTGGCGCGGCTCGTCGCCCTCCACCGGGCCCGTGAATTCCGCCAGCGCCTCGCGGGCCAGGGCCGGGCCCCGCCGCAGCTCCTCCTCCGTGAAGTCCGCGAAGCGGCTGAGCAGGACGTCCGCGAACTCCGGCGGCAGCTCGTCCCGTTGCGGCACGTACGGGACGTGGTCCCCCGCCTTCTCCGTGCTCCGCAGCGGGACACCGCCGAGCTGCCCGGCGATCAGTTCGGCCGTCTGCCGGGCGCGGGGGAGGGAGCTGTGGTGGATCGCGGTGAGCGGGGCCGTGGCGAGGCGTTTGCCGAGGTGGACGCGAGGCCTCCTCTCCGGTTCCCGGCAGGATGAGAGTAGGCGAGTTGACCCTCCAGCGACGGGAGACACCAAGGTGGCGGGCATGGACGACGACACCACCCGCTACTCCATCGGCGAACTGGCCCGGCTGACCGGCCTGACGGTCAAGACCATCCGGTTCTGGTCCGACGCGGGAGTGGTGCCGCCGACCGACCGCACACCCGCGGGCTACCGGCTCTACGGACCGGACGCCCTGGCCCGGCTCGGCCTCGTCCGCACGCTGCGCGAACTCGGCGTCGGGCTCTCCGCCGTCCAGCGCGTGCTGGGGCGGGAGGTCTCCGTGGCCCAGATCGCGGCCGTGCACGCCGATGCCCTGGACCGGCAGATCCGCACCCTGCGGATGCACCGGGCCGTGCTGCGGGCCGTGGCCGTACGCGGGTCGACACCCGAGGAGCTGGAGACCATGCACAAACTCGCCCAACTGTCCGAGCGGGAACGCCACCGTCTGATAGGCGACTTCATCGACAACGCCTTCGAGGGCATCGACGTCGGCCCGGACTTCCTGGCCATGCTGCGCGACGCGATGCCGATGCTGCCGGACGACCCCACGCCCGAGCAGGTCGACGCCTGGATCGAGCTGGCCGGGCTCGTCCAGGACGACGGATTCCGTGCTGCCATCCGCAGGGCGGCGGCCGACCAGGTGCGGGCCCGCGACGAGGCCGGGGAGCTGGACCCGCACGCGGGATGGCAGCTCGCCGAGCTGATCCGGACGCGTACCGACGCGGCCCGGGAGGCCGGGACCGGGCCGGACTCGCCCGCCGCGCGGCCGGTCGTCGACGAGCTGACGCGCGCCTGCGCGGAGCAGGCCGGCCGGGCGGACGGGCCCGGGTTCCGGGCCTGGCTGCTGGAGCGGCTGGAGATCGGCGACGAGTCGGGCTACGAGCGGTACTGGCAGCTCGTCTCCGCGATCAACGGCTGGCCCGAGCCGCGGATGGGCCCGGCGGTGAAGTGGCTGATCGCCGCGCTGCGGGCGTACGACGCGTAGGGCCGGGTAAACCAGCCGTTCCCCCGCCTCCGCTCCGACCCCTGGCGTATCGTCAGGTTCTCGTCAGGCCAGGGGCGGAGGGGGCGGTTCGGGCGTGCACCCGGCGAGGGAACGCATCGCGGCGGTGTTCGGGCGGAGTCAGGGAAGCGGTTACCTCCTGACGCCGGACCTGATCCTGACCGCCGCGCATGTGGTCGCGGACTGCGACGCCCCCACGGTCGTCGTCCCCGGCGGCGTCGGCAGGGTGCGCTGCCGGGTGGTGTGGGCACGGGACGACCGGCGGCGCTGCGACGTGGCGCTGCTGGTGGCCGAGCGTGACGTCGTGACGGAACAGGCGCTCCCGGACTTCGAGCCGCTGGTCTGGGGGCGTTCGTACGATCTGCGGGTCTGGCCGGGGGCGCAGGCCATCGGCTATCCGCAGGTCCAGCGGGACGGGGCGGACGCGCTCGACACCGAGCAGATCGTGGGCACGCTGAAGCCCGGGAGCAATCTCCTCAGCGGGCGGTACGTCCTCGACAGCGACCACGGCGCGCCGGCGCCGCCCGGCGACGGCGGCTCGCCCTGGGCCGGGATGTCGGGCGCCGCCGTCTTCGTGGACGGGGCGCTCGCCGGGGTCGTCTGCGCCGACCCCGCCGGCTGGCGGCACGGGCGGCTGACGGTGACGCCGTCCGAGGCGCTCTGGCAGGAGTTCCGTTTCCTCCAGGAGTGCCTGATCGCCGGGCACAAGCCCACATCGCGCTCGCTCGCCTCGCCCCGGCAGCTGGAGACCGAGGCGTTCGAGCGCCGGCTGCGGGACTACATCGTCGGCAAGTCCGGCGAGCTGACCATCATCGGGCTGACGCTGGGCGACGGGGAGGCGGAGACGTGGCCGCTCGACGCGGCGTATCTCAGCCTGGAGCTGACCGGCGCCTCCCGTGACGCCGGGGGCGGTCCCCTGCCCTCCCCGCGGCGGGCCGAGGAGGCGCTGGCCGGGCACAAACGGGTGCTGCTGCGTGGCGCCGCCGGGTCCGGGAAGACGACGCTGTTGCAGTGGCTGGCCACGATCACCGCACGTGGCGACCTGCCGCCCGGCCTGGGCCACTTGAGCGGCTGCGTACCGCTGACACTGCCCCTGCGCACCCTCATCCGCAGGGGCGAGCTGCCCCGCCCGGAGGACTTCCTGGCCGCCGTGGCCGCGCCGCTCGCGGGGCTGCCCGCGGCGCGCGGCTGGGCGACCCGGCGGCTGGACGAGGGCACGGCGCTGCTGCTGATCGACGGCGTGGACGAGGTCCCCGAGGCGGACCGGCGCCGCACCCTGGCCTGGGTGAAGGACCTCCTGGCCGCCTACCCCGAGGCGCGCTATGTGATCACGACCCGTCCCTCTGCGGTCCGCGAGGGCTGGCTCGCGGACGCGGGCTTCGCGGAGCTGGAACTCCTCCCGATGAGCCGCGCCGACGTCCTCGCCTTCATCGAGCGGTGGCACAACGCGGCAGGTCAGCGCGAGGACGAGCGGTTACGGGCGTTCGGCGAGTCGCTGAGCGCCGCCGTGGTCGCCAAACGGGACCTCGGCCGGCTGGCCACCAACCCGCTGATGTGCGCGATGATCTGCGCCCTCAACCGCTCCCGGCGCGGCCATCTGCCGCACGGCCGCATGGAGCTCTACCGCGCCGCCCTGGACCTGCTGCTGATCCGGCGGGACCGCGAGCGCGAGATCGCGGTCGGCCTGGAGGGCCCGGAACTGGAACAGGCGCAGACCGCCCTCCTCCAGAAGATCGCCTACTGGCTGATCAGGAACGGCCGTTCGGAGATCGAGTGGCACAAGGCGGTGGAGATTCTCGAACGCGCCCTGCCCGCGATGCCGGCCGTGGCCGCGCGCGGCAGCGCGGAGGAGATCCTGCGCCACCTGGTCGTCCGCAGCGGTGTGCTGCGGCAGCCGACCAGCGGGACGCTGGACTTCATCCACCGCACCTTCCAGGACTACCTGGGCGCCCGGGCCGCCGTCGACGACTGGGACTTCGACCTGCTCGTCAACCACGCCCACGACGACCAGTGGGAGGACGTCCTGCGCATGGCGGTCGGCCACGCCCCGCCGCGCGCCCGCGCGGAGCTGCTGGGGATGCTGCTGGAGCGGGGCGACAAGGATGAGGCCCACCGGCACCGGCTCCACCTGCTGGCCGCGGCCTGCCTGGAACAGGCGCCGGAGATCGCCCCGGACGTACGGGCCCGGGTCGAGCACGCGGCGGCGGAACTCGTCCCGCCGCGCACCGTCGAGGCCGCGCGGGCGCTCGTCGGGGCGGGCAGCGCCGTACTGGACCTGCTGCCGGGGCCCGAGGGACTGCCGGACGAGGTGGCGCACGCGGTGGTCGTGACGGCCACGATGCTCGGCGACGACCGGGCCATCCCCCTGCTGGCCCGCTACGCGACGCATCCGTCGCTGCGGGTGCGGGCCCAGCTGGCGTGGTCGTGGGACCGGTTCGACACGGACCACTACGCGGAGGCGGTGATCGGGCGGTTGGCGTACGAGGACGTGGGGGAGGGGGAGCTGGAGTTCGTGGTGAAGTCGGACGACCACGCCGCCGCGCTCCGGCGGCTGGGCGGCCGGCCCCGGGTGAGGTCGGGCGAGGTGAGGTCGGGCGTGTGGCCGCGGGACGTCAGCGACTGACGTCCAGCCACACCCGCCGCAGCTCCTCCGCCACGGCCAGCGATGTGATCGGCGCGTTCCCCAGCTCGCGCGCCGCCAGGCCATGGAGGTACGCCCCCACCGAGGCCGCGTCGCGGGTGCTCAGGCCGGCCGCGAGGAGGGAGCCGGTCAGGCCGGACAGGACGTCCCCGCTGCCGGCGGTGGCCAGCCAGGGCGTGCCCGTCGGGTTGACCCGCACGGCGTGGGTGCCGTCGGCGACGAGTGTGGTCGAGCCCTTGAGCAGGGCCGTCGCCCCGAAGCGGTCCGCCAGTGCCCGTACGGACGACAGGCGGGACGCCTCGACCTCCTCCCGGGACAGGCCGAGGAGCGCGGCCGCCTCTCCCGCGTGCGGGGTCAGCAGGGTTTCCGCCGAGCGCGCGCGTACGGCCTGCGGGTCGAGCAGCCGCAGGCCGTCGGCGTCCACGAGGACCGGCACGTCGGACGTCAGGACGTCCACCAGGGCCTGACGCGCCTCGGGGCCGTCCCCGAGGCCCGGGCCGATCACCCAGGCCTGCACCCGCCCGGCCTTCGCGGGCGGGCCCGTCGTCACCAGCGTCTCCGGGAAGCGGGCGATCACGGCGTCGGCCGCCGGGCCCGCGTAGCGCACGGCGCCCGCGCCGCCGGCGAGCGCGCCCGCCACGGCGAGCACGGCCGCGCCCGGGTAGCGGGCCGATCCGGCCACGATTCCCACGACGCCGCGGCGGTATTTGTCGCTCTCCGCCTCGGGGCGGGGGAGCAGACCGGCCACGTCCGCGTGCTGGAGGGCCTCGGCGTCCGGCTCGGACGGCAGCCATGGGCCCAGGCCGATGTCGACCGGGCGCAGCGCGCCCGCGTGCTCGCGGGCGGGGTCGATGAGCAGGCCCGGCTTGTAGGTGCCGAAAGTGACGGTCGCGTCGGCGCGCACCGCAGCGCCCGGGACCTCGCCGGTGTCGGCGTCGACGCCGCTCGGCAGGTCGACGGCGACGATCAGGGCGCCCTCGGCCGCCGCGACGAGCTCCTGGGCGGGCTCCCGCAGGGCGCCCTTGCCGCCGATGCCGACGATGCCGTCGACGACGAGGTCGGCGCGGCGGACGGCCCGTACCCCGGCTTCTCCGTCGGCTCCGTCGGCCGTGGTCACCCGGCCGCCGGCGCTCCGGAGCGCCCGCAGGCCGCCGGCGTGGGCGCGGTCGGGGGTGAGCAGCACGGCCGTCACTCCTGCGCCGCGGCGGGCCAGGCGGGCGCCGGCGTAGAGGGCGTCGCCGCCGTTGTCGCCGCTGCCGACGAGCAGGGCGACGCGGGCGCCGTAGACGCGGCGGCCCAGGAGGTCGGCGCAGGCGGCGGCCAGGCCCGCCGCCGCGCGCTGCATGAGCGTGCCTTCGGGGAGCTCGGCCATGAGGGCGCGCTCGGCGGTTCGTACGGTGTCCACGCTGTGGGCAGTCCTCATGGGGGTCAGCCTGCCATGCGCGCGGCGGCGGGGCGCCCGTTTCGGGTGCGGGCGCGACGGCCCGTAAACCGGTCGGCGCCCACACCGCGGCCCTGGCCTGAGAGACTGGCTGCGATGACTGAGACACCGATGCGCGCCCGAGCCGTGGTCGACCTGGCCGCCCTGCGGGCCAACGTACGCGCTCTGCGCGCCCGCGCCCCCCGGGCGCAGCTGATGGCCGTCGTCAAGGCGAACGCCTACGGCCACGGCGCGGTGCCCTGCGCCAGGGCCGCCCGTCAGGCCGGGGCCGAGTGGCTCGGCACGGCCACGCCGCACGAGGCGCTCGCCCTGCGTGCCGCCGGTGACACCGGCCGGCTGATGTGCTGGCTGTGGACGCCCGGCGACCCGTGGCGGGAGGCCCTGGAGGCCGACATCGACGTCTCCGTCAGCGCCCTGTGGGCGCTGGAGGAGGTCACCGCCGCCGCCCGCGCGAGCGGCCGTGTCGCCCGCGTCCAGCTGAAGATCGACACCGGTCTCGGCCGCAACGGCTGCCAGCCCGGCGACTGGGAGAAGCTCGTCGCCGCCGCGCGCGACGCCGAGACGGCCGTGCTGATCAAGGTCACCGGCATCTGGTCGCACTTCGCCTGCGCCGACGAGCCGGGCCACCCCTCCATCCGGGCCCAGCTGAACGTCTTCAAGGACGCCATCGCCTACGCGGAGGCCCAGGGCCTGACCCCCGAGGTCCGGCACATCGCCAACTCCCCGGCCACCCTCACCCTCCCCGAGGCCCACTTCGACCTCGTCCGCACCGGCGTGGCGATGTACGGGATATCCCCGAGCCCCGAGCTGGGCACCCCCGAGGAGCTGGGGATCCGGCCGGTGATGACCCTCTCCGCGTCCCTCGCCTCGGTGAAGCGGGTGCCGGGCGGGCACGGCGTCTCGTACGGCCACCTGTACACCACCCCCGGTGAGACGACCCTCGCGCTCGTCCCCGTCGGCTACGCGGACGGCATCCCCCGCTCCGGCTCCGGCACCGGCCCGGTGCTGGTGGGCGGCAAGTGGCGCACGGTGGCCGGGCGGGTCGCGATGGACCAGTTCGTGGTCGACCTGGGCGGCGACAGCGCGGCCCCCGGCGACGAGGCGGTGCTTTTCGGCCCCGGCGACGAGGGCGAGCCGACCGCCGAGGACTGGGCGCGGGCGACCGGAACCATCGCCTATGAAGTCGTCACACGCATCTCCGCGCGTGTGCCGCGCGTCTATGTCGGAGACAACGACGTCGAGGACACGTTCGAGGACACGGGGGCCTGACATGAGCGAGGGCGGCGGCGACAGTACGGGCACGGTGGCGGCGGGGGCCGTGGAGGTTCTGGGCGGCGCCGCCTGGCGGCGGGGTGCGGGCATCGCGGGCGCGGCCGTCGGGGTCGTCGCCGCCGGAGCCGCGGTCGGGGTCGCCGTGGAACGGCTGACCGTCGGGCGCGGCATGCGCCGCAAGGCGCGGCTGGCCCTCGACTCGTCCGGCCCGTACGGGACGCTGCGAGGCACCCCGGGCACGGCCCTCGCCGAGGACGGCACCGAGATCTACTACGAGGTCGACGAGCCGGAAGCCGAGCCCGGCCGGGCCAGGGGTTTCTTCGGGCGCCGCCCGGAACCGCCGCTCACCGTCGTCTTCAGCCACGGCTACTGCCTCAGCCAGGACTCCTGGCACTTCCAGCGCGCCGCCCTGCGCGCCGCGGGCGTGCGCGCCGTCTACTGGGACCAGCGCAGCCACGGCCGCTCCGCGCGCGGCAAGGGTCAGCGCGAGGCGGGCGAGCCGGTCAGCATCGACCTCCTCGGCCGCGATCTGAAGGCCGTCATTGACGCCGCCGCCCCCGAGGGGCCGCTGGTGTTGGTGGGGCACTCGATGGGCGGTATGACCACGATGGCCCTCGCCGCCCACTACCCGGAGCTGATCGCCGAGCGCGTGGTCGCCGCCGCGTTCGTCGGCACGTCCTCGGGCCGGATGGGCGAGGTGACGTACGGCCTGCCGCCGGTGGGGATGAACGTGCTGCGGCGGACGGTCCTGCCGGGCGCGTTCAGGCTGATGCTGACCCAGACCGACCTGGTGGAGAAGGGGCGGCGGGTGGCCGCCGAGCTCATCGGCGGGATCATCAAGCGCTACTCGTTCGGGTCGCGGGACGTCGACCCCGCGGTGGCGCGGTTCGCCGAGCGGCTGATCGAGGCGACGCCGGTGGACGTGGTCGCCGAGTTCTATCCGGCCTTCGCGGAGCACGAGAAGGTGGCGGCGCTGGCGGCGTTCGCGGGCCGGCCGTTGCTGGTCCTGGCGGGCGAGAAGGACATGGTCACGCCGAGCGACCACAGCCGGGCCATCGGGGAGGCACTGCCGGAGGCGGAGCTGGTGATCGTGCCGGGGGCGGGGCATCTGGTGATGCTCGAGGTTCCGGAGCTGGTGTCGGCGCATCTCGCGCGGCTTGTGGGCAATCGTTCCGCTGGGCGGAACGGGTGGGCACAAGCCGCCCACCGGGCCGCACCCGAATAGCGACCTGTGCCCCGCACGGTGGTCGGGGCGGGGTGGCTGACGCCGTCGTTCGGCGTTGTGCCCACCCGTTCCGCCCTGCGGAACGATTGCCCACAACGCGTGGCGGTTACCATCGGCGGATATGAGCACCCCGCAAGACACCTCCGCGCCGAACGCCGCACGTCTCACCGTCAAGTCCGCCGACGACATGCGGGAGTTGGGCCGCCGGCTCGCCGCGCTGCTGCGGCCCGGTGATCTCGTGCTGCTCTCCGGGGAGCTGGGCGCCGGCAAGACGACGCTGACCCGGGGGCTCGGCGCGGGGCTCGGTGTGCGCGGCGCCGTCACGTCCCCGACCTTCGTCATCGCCCGGGTGCACCCGCCGCTGGGCGACGGCCCGGCCCTCGTCCACGTCGACGCCTACCGGCTGTCCGGCGGGCTGGACGAGATGGAGGACCTGGACCTCGACGTCTCGCTGCCGGAGTCGGTGATCGTCGTGGAGTGGGGCGACGGCAAGGTCGAGGAGCTGTCCGAGGACCGCCTGCGGGTCGTGATCGAGCGCGCGGTGGGCGCGGACGCCCCCGCCGAGGGCGACGAGGACGCCGACGACGTACGCAGCGTGACCGTCACCGGCGTCGGCGCCCGCTGGGCGGGCGTGGACCTCGCACCCCTGGGGTAGTGGACGGCATTCGTTCCGACAAGCCGTCGGCAAGATGTTGCGCGCGCGACACCGGGCGTGGTCACATGGAGGGCAGGAGGGTCGGTTAGGTCTACCTAAGTAGAAGGTGGGCCGTGGCGCCTCCGACCGGCCCGAGCCGCCCCAGGAGGCATTCATGTCGGCCAACGAGCCCGAGCCCACGCCCACCGCCGCCGAGGAGCGCCCCCTGTCGGTGCGCGACCTCCTGGCGTACTGTGCCGCCGCCGACGCCGTCTCCACGCCCCCGAAGGCGCCGGAGCCCACCACCACCGGGCATGCGGATGACGACGAGGGCGACGCCGCGCGCGACGCCGCCTGAAAGAGCTACGGAAAGACCTGGGCTACGGAACGACGACGACCGGCGTGTTGTTCACCGCGAACTCCCACATCGCCCGCCCGTCGGCCGGCTGCTCGCGGATCCCGCCCGTCTTCTTCGTGGCGTCCGGCTTGGGCGAGGAGCCGTCCACGGCCGCGCTGAAGCCGAAGACGACCCCGGCGGCGTCCCGGTGGAAGCGCACCACGTGCTCGATGGGGATGCCGTCCGAGCCGGTGACCGTGGGCGCGCGTGAAGTGACCGCGTAGCTGCCCGGGGGCGGGCTCACAGTGCTGGGCGCCACCTCGAACGTACGGGTGGCCTTGCCGTCCGAGCCCACCAGCCACACCCGCTTCTGCGCGAGCCCGTAGACGACGCGCAGGCCGGTGCCGGAGTTCTCCGGGATCGCGTTCGGCGCCTTGCCCTGCTCCTGCCCGGTGGCGCCGGTGGCCTTGTCCTTGCCCTGATCCCCGTCCTTCGCCTTGCCGGCGGTCTGGCCCGAGGCGTGCGTGGCGGGGTGGTCGGGCGCGGCCTCGGCCTGGACGGCCAGGAAACCGACCCCGGCCAGGGCCGCCACGGTGAGCGTGGCCACGATGATCCCCGAGCTGCTACGTGCCACGCTGCGCACCTTTCGTCCCGCGTGCTGCTGTGCTGCTGTGTGCTGTCGCCGCTGTCCCGCCGTCGTCCCGGCGCCGGCGTGCCGGCCCGTACGGAGCGGCCGTACCGCGGCTTCGTACGGCCATGCGGCTGACCGTAGCACCCGCCCGCGCCCCCGCCGCGCCCCCGGCTCGGGGCCCATGCGCGCGCCGCCCGCCCCATGGTGCGCCGTAGGCTTGTCACGTGCTGCTGCTCGCTCTGGATACCGCCACCCCCGCCGTCACCGTCGCCCTCCACGACGGCGAGTCCGTCGTCGCCGAGTCGACCCAGGTGGACGCCCGTCGGCACGGGGAACTGCTGCTGCCCGCCGTCGACCGTGTCCTCCGCGAGGCGGGCACCGAGCTCGACGCCGTCACCGGGATCGTCGTGGGCGTGGGCCCCGGCCCGTACACCGGTCTGCGCGTCGGCATCGTCACGGCCGCCACCTTCGGCGCCACCCTGTCCGTTCCCGTCCACGGCCTGTGCACGCTGGACGGCATCGCGTACGCCGCCGGGCAGCAGGGGCTCACGGGGGAGTTCGTCGTGGCGACGGACGCCCGCCGCAAGGAGGTCTACTGGGCGCGCTACGCCGACGCCCGGACCCGGATCACCGAGCCCGCCGTGGACCGCCCCGCCGAGCTCACCGAGAGACTCGCGGGCCTGACCGCCGTCGGCGCGGGCGCGGTGCTCTACCGGGACGCCTTCTCGGACGTACGCGAGGAGCTGCCGCAGCACCAGTCGGCGGCCTCGCTGGCGGCGCTGGCCGCCGAGAAGCTCCGCACGGGCGGGGAGTTCCTGCCGGACCAGCCGCTGTACCTGCGCCGCCCCGACGCCCAGGTGCCGGCCAACTACAAGGTGGTCACCCCGCAGTGACCGGGCCAGCAGAAGCGGCCGCCGCCGCAGCCGCCGCCACCGTCCGCGTCCGTGAGATGCGCTGGTGGGACATCGCGCCCGTGCTGGAGCTGGAGCGCGCGCTGTTCCCGCACGACGCCTGGTCCAAGGGCCTGTTCTGGTCGGAGCTCGCCCACGCGCGCGGGGCCAACGCCAACCGCCGCTACGTCGTCGCGGAGGTCGTCGACGAGGCCGGGGCGGCCAGGGTCGTCGGCTACGCGGGCCTCGCCGCCGTCGACGGCACCGGCGACGTGCAGACCATCGCCGTGGCCAGGGAGTACTGGAGCACGGGCCTCGGCGCCCGGCTGCTGACCGAGCTCCTCACCACCGCGAACGCCTTCGAGTGCCGTGAGGTGCTGCTCGAAGTGCGCGTCGACAACACCCGCGCCCAGCGCCTCTACGAACGCTTCGGCTTCGAGCCCCTGGGTGTGCGCCGCGGCTACTACCAGCCCGGCAACATCGACGCGCTCGTGATGCGCCTCTCCGATCCCCTGTCCGCAGTGCAAGGAATGTCCCATGGCTCGCAAGACTGACGAACCCCTCGTCCTCGGCATCGAAACCTCGTGCGACGAGACCGGCGTCGGTATCGTCCGCGGCCACACGCTGCTCGCCGACGCGGTCGCGTCCAGCGTCGACGAGCACGCCCGCTTCGGCGGCGTCGTCCCTGAGGTCGCCAGCCGGGCGCACCTGGAGGCGATGGTCCCGACCATCCAGCGCGCGCTGAAGGAGGCGGGCGTCAGCGCGAAGGACCTCGACGGCATCGCGGTCACCGCCGGCCCCGGCCTCGCGGGCGCCCTGCTCGTCGGCGTCTCCGCGGCGAAGGCGTACGCCTACGCGCTGGGCAAGCCCCTCTACGGCGTCAACCACCTCGCCTCGCACATCTGCGTGGACCAGCTGGAGCACGGCGCCCTGCCCGAGCCCACGATGGCCCTGCTGGTGAGCGGCGGCCACTCGTCCCTGCTGCTGGCGCCCGACATCACCTCGGACGTCCGGCCGCTCGGCTCGACCATCGACGACGCGGCGGGCGAGGCCTTCGACAAGATCGCCCGGGTGCTGAACCTGGGCTTCCCCGGCGGCCCGGTCATCGACCGCTACGCCCGCGAGGGCAACCCCGACGCCATCCGCTTCCCGCGCGGCCTGACCGGCCCCCGCGACCCCATATACGACTTCTCCTTCTCCGGCCTGAAGACCGCCGTCGCCCGCTGGATCGAGGCCAAGCGCGCGGCCGGCGAGAACGTGCCGGTCGCGGACGTCGCGGCCTCCTTCCAGGAGGCGGTCGTCGACGTCCTGACCCGCAAGGCCGTCCGCGCCTGCAAGGACCATGGCGTGGACCACCTGATGATCGGCGGCGGCGTCGCCGCCAACACCCGCCTGCGCGCCATGGCCCAGCGCCGCTGCGAGGACGCGGGCATCACCCTGCGCGTGCCGCGGCCGAAGCTGTGCACCGACAACGGCGCG
Source organism: Streptomyces hesseae (assembly GCF_031845785.1). NCBI lineage: Bacteria > Bacillati > Actinomycetota > Actinomycetes > Kitasatosporales > Streptomycetaceae > Streptomyces > Streptomyces hesseae. Next base: position 282,078 of record NZ_JAVRFI010000003.1, on the reverse strand, counting down.
ATGGTGGCCGCGCTGGGCGCCGAGATGGTCGCCCGGGGCCGCGCCGCCTCGTCGTGGGACCTGTCGGCGGACTCGTCGCTGCCGGTGACGGAGACGCACGTGCCGGGCGAGGAGGGCCATGACCACGACCACGAGCACGGCCATGGTCATGGGCACGCGCATGACCACGACCACGTCCACGAGCTGAGCAAGCAGAACCTCTACGAGTGAGGCGGCGGGGCTACGCCCGGACCGGCTGCCCCAGCAGCATGGCCGGCGCCCCCGCCACTCGCGTCAGCACGATGACGCACGAGTGGGGGCCGGAGAGCTTGAGCTTCTTGCGCAGTTCCTCCGGCTCCACCGCCGATCCGCGCTTCTTGATGACGGCGATCCCGATGCCGCGCTCCCGCACGATCGCCTTGAGCTTCTTCAGGTTGAACGGCAGCACATCCGTGATCTCGTACGCCGTGGCGTAGTCCGTCGGCCGCAGCTCGTCGCTCGTCACATACGCGATCGTCTCGTCGATCAGGCCGCCGTCCGGACCGCTGTCGCCCAGCTCCGCAGCGGCCTCCGCCACCAGGTGCGCGCGGATGACCGCGCCGTCCGGTTCGTAGAGGTAGCGGCCCACGGGCCGTACGGCCGGGTCCGGCAGGCCCCGGCCCACCAGGGACGCGCCGCCCGGCAGCAGGGTCGCCCGGCGCGTGCCGGCGTCCGTGCCGAACCACAGCACGGCCTCCTTCACATCGCCGCCATCCGAGATCCACTCGGCCTCCGCGTCCTCGGGCACCGCCTCGTGGGGCACCCCAGGGGCGATCTTCAGGGCCGCGTGGGGGGCCGTACGGGCCGCCTCGATCGCCCAGGACAGCGGGGGCGAGTACGCCTCCGGGTCGAAGATCCGGCCCCGGCCGCCGCGCCGCGCGGGGTCGACGAAGACGGCGTCGTAGGACGAGGTGTCGATCTCGGCGACATCCGCGCAGCGCACCTCGATCAGCTCGGACAGGCCCAGGGCGGCGGCGTTGGCGCGGGCGACCTCGCAGGTCAGCGGGTCGCGGTCGACGGCGAGCACCTCGATGCCGGCGCGGGCCAGCGCGATCGCGTCGCCGCCGATGCCACAGCACAGGTCGGCCAGCCGGCGCACGCCGAGGGCTTCGAAGCGCCGGGCCCGGTAGGCGGCGACGCCGGCCCGTGTGGCCTGCTCGACGCCGTTCGGGGTGAAGAACATGCGGTACGCGTCCTCGGCGCCGAACTTGGCGACCGCGCGCTGCCGCAGCCGGGCCTGGCCGATGGCCGCCGACACCAGCTCGGCGGGGTGGTCGCGGCGCAGCCGGGTCGCCGTGGCGAGCTCCTGGGCGGGGTCGAAGTCGCGCAGCTCGTCGAGGAGGGCGCGGCCCTCGTCGGTCAGAAGGGCGACGAAGGCATCGGTGGCGGGGGCGTTCGGTGCGGGCACGTGTCTCATTCTCGCGCCACCTCCCGTGGCGCGGGCAGCGGGAGGAGGGTGAGGGGGCCCGTGCGGTCCTCGAACGAGTGAACAAGAATCGTGTATGTGAGCACGTCTGTTTCCGGCCGAATACGCGCCGCCGCCCTCGCCTCCGCCGCCCTGCTGCTGACCGGCGTCCTCGCCGGATGCTCCGGCTCGTCCTCCGGCGGCCCGGAGAAGCCGCACAAGGCGGCCGGGACGCCCACCGCGCCCTCCTCCGCCCCCGCCTCCCCGGCGGCACCCGACGCGTACCGCCGCTGGGGCCTGGACAAGCCGCTGGCCCCGCCCCCGGCCCCGCCCGCGAAGAAGCTCACCGACGGGTTCCGGCCGGGCGCGACGCCGCAGGTGATCCGGCGCGTGCCCACCCAGGACAAGGTCGTCTTCGTGACCTTCGACGACGGGGCCGAGAAGGACCCGGAGTTCCTCAGGATGGCGGCGGACCTCAAGGTGCCGTTCACGATGTTCCTGACGGACGACATCGCCCGCGCGGGCGCCGGCTACGGCTACTTCGAGAAGCTCCGCGCCCTCGGCAACGGCATCGACAACCACACCCTCTCCCACCCCAATCTGCGCACTCTCTCCGCCGAGGCGCAGAAGCGCGAGATCTGCGGGCAGCAGGACGCCCTGGCGAAGCGGTTCGGCGGCCGCCCGGCCCTCTTCCGCCCGCCCTACGGCAACTACAACGACGCCACGCTCACCGCCGCGGCCGGCTGCGGGGTGCGCGCGGTCGTGCTGTGGGAGGCGACGATGCAGATCAACGACATGCGCTACGCGGAGGGCGGCGGGCTCCGGCCCGGCGACATCGTCCTGGCCCACTTCCGCGGGCCCCAGGAGCTCAAGGGCACCACGATGACCAGGATGGTGACCAACATGCTGCGCAGCATCCAGGCGCAGGGCTTCACGGTGGCCCGGCTGGAGGACTACCTCTGAAGGGCCGGACCGGACCGCAGGAGTACCGCTCCGTCCACGGGGTAGATCAAAGCTCGCCGCACGCCGAATTGGCACTCCGCTTGACCGAGTGCTAACCGCGTCATAGTCTCGGCTCCGTTGGCACTCTCCACCGGTGAGTGCCAAACACAGCGACGGGCAGGTTCCGGCACCCGCGACGACGGGCCTCCTGGTCGCCACCTCAGACAGTTAACCCCGTGAGATCTCCGAAGGGGGAGGTCGGATCGTGACGACCGCCAGCTCCAAGGTTGCCATCAAGCCGCTCGAGGACCGCATCGTGGTCCAGCCGCTCGACGCAGAGCAGACCACGGCCTCCGGCCTGGTCATTCCGGACACCGCCAAGGAGAAGCCCCAGGAGGGCGCTGTCCTGGCCGTTGGCCCGGGCCGCTTCGAGAACGGCGAGCGCCTGCCGCTCGACGTGAAGGTCGGCGACGTCGTGCTCTACAGCAAGTACGGCGGCACCGAGGTGAAGTACAACGGTGACGAGTACCTCGTCCTCTCGGCTCGCGACGTTCTCGCGATCATCGAGAAGTAGTTCACCCGAGGCTCCCTGAGCCTTCGAAGCTTGTGAACAGTGCCCCTGGTTCCCGTGCCTGCACAGCCGGGCGCCGGGGGCGCGGTTCGTTTTGAGACCCGGCGAAGGATACGTACCCCATGGCCAAGACCCTGAAGTTCGACGAGGACGCCCGTCGCGCCCTTGAGCGCGGCGTCAACAAGCTCGCCGACACCGTGAAGGTGACGATCGGTCCCAAGGGCCGCAACGTCGTCATCGACAAGAAGTTCGGCGCCCCCACCATCACCAACGACGGTGTCACCATCGCGCGCGAGGTCGAGCTCGACGACGCGTACGAGAACCTGGGCGCCCAGCTCGTCAAGGAGGTGGCGACCAAGACCAACGACATCGCGGGTGACGGCACCACCACCGCCACCGTGCTGGCCCAGGCGCTGGTCCGCGAGGGTCTGCGCAACGTCGCCGCCGGCGCCTCCCCGGCCTCCCTGAAGAAGGGCATCGACGCCGCCGTCAAGGCCGTCTCCGAGGAGCTCCTGGCCACCGCCCGTCCGATCGAGGACAAGGCCGACATCGCCGCCGTCGCCGCGCTGTCCGCGCAGGACAAGCAGGTCGGCGAGCTGATCGCCGAGGCCATGGACAAGGTCGGCAAGGACGGTGTCATCACCGTCGAGGAGTCCAACACCTTCGGCCTGGAGCTGGACTTCACCGAGGGCATGGCCTTCGACAAGGGTTACCTCTCGCCGTACATGGTCACCGACCAGGAGCGTATGGAGGCCGTCCTCGACGACCCGTACATCCTGATCCACCAGGGCAAGATCTCCTCCATCCAGGACCTCCTCCCGCTGCTGGAGAAGATCATCCAGGCGGGTGGCTCCAAGCCGCTGCTGATCATCGCCGAGGACGTCGAGGGCGAGGCCCTGTCGACCCTGGTCGTCAACAAGATCCGTGGCACCTTCAACGCCGTGGCCGTCAAGGCCCCGGGCTTCGGCGACCGCCGCAAGGCGATGCTGGGCGACATGGCCACCCTCACCGGTGCCACCGTCATCGCCGAGGAGGTCGGCCTCAAGCTCGACCAGGCCGGTCTGGACGTGCTGGGCACCGCCCGCCGCGTGACCATCACCAAGGACGACACCACCATCGTCGACGGTGGCGGCAACTCCGAGGACGTCGCGGGCCGCGTCGCCCAGATCAAGGCCGAGATCGAGTCCACCGACTCGGACTGGGACCGCGAGAAGCTCCAGGAGCGCCTCGCCAAGCTCGCCGGTGGCGTCTGCGTCATCCGCGTGGGTGCGGCCACCGAGGTCGAGCTCAAGGAGCGCAAGCACCGTCTGGAGGACGCCATCTCCGCGACCCGCGCCGCGGTCGAGGAGGGCATCGTCTCCGGTGGTGGCTCCGCTCTGGTCCACGCCGTCAAGGTCCTCGAGGACAACCTGGGCAAGGAGGGCGACGAGGCCACCGGTGTCTCCGTCGTCCGCCGCGCCGCCGTCGAGCCGCTGCGCTGGATCGCCGAGAACGCCGGCCTCGAGGGCTACGTCATCACCTCCAAGGTGGCGGAGCTCGACAAGGGCCAGGGCTTCAACGCCGCGACCGGCGAGTACGGCGACCTGGTGAAGGCCGGTGTCATCGACCCGGTCAAGGTCACCCGCTCCGCCCTGGAGAACGCCGCGTCCATCGCCTCCCTGCTGCTCACGACCGAGACCCTGGTCGTCGAGAAGAAGGAAGAGGAGCCCGCCGAGGCCGGTCACGGTCACGGCCACGCCCACTGACGCACCCTTCGCCCATTCGGGTGATACGGCCGGGGCCCGGCCTCCCTCGTGGGAGGCCGGGCCCCGGTCCGTTGTGGTGCCGTCAGTTGGGCCCGTAGCGGCGGCCCGTCGACGAGCCGGCGCGCGAGACCGCGCGGCGGGGCGCCAGCTTCAGCAGACCGGTCAGCGCCTTGTAGCGCGGGTCGGGAATGGACAGTGCCTTCCCCCGGGCGAGGTCCTTCAGCGCCGCGTCGACCAGCTTGTCGGCGTCCAGCCACATCCAGCCGGGCACGTTGTCCGTCCCCATGCCGGCCCGCTGGTGGAACTCGGTGCGGACGAAGCCGGGGCAGAGCGCCATCATCCGCACCCCGCTGCCCGCCAGATCCCGCGCGGCGCCCTGGGTGAACTGCACCACCCACGCCTTGCTCGCCCCGTACGTCCCCCGGGGGACGAACGCGGCGACCGAGGCCACGTTGACCACACCGCCGCGCCTGCGCTCCCGCATGCCGGCCGCCGCGGCCGAGGTCAGCCGCAGCACCGCCTCGCAGTGCACCTTGAGCATCGTCAGCTCGTCGGCCATCGGGACCTCGAGATAGCGGCCCTTGTTGCCGAAGCCCGCGTTGTTGACCAGCAGGTCGACCGGGTTCTTGCGATCCGAGAGCCGGGCCTCGACCGCCGCGATGTCCTCCTCCCGCGACAGGTCGGCGCGGAGCACCTCCACCTCCACGCGGTGGCGGTCGTGGAGCTCCGTCGCCTGTTCGCTCAGCCGCTTCTCATCGCGGGCCACGATGACCAGATTGTGTCCGTCGGCCGCCAGCCGCCGGGCGAAGGCCGCGCCGATGCCCGCGGTGGCTCCCGTGATCAGTGCAGTCGTCATACGGGAACGTTAGTGCCCGGCACACCCTCCCGGCTGCCTTCCCCCTCCTCGGCCCGTCCCTCGGGTCGCGCGTCGGCGCGATTCTGACGTTCCCTGTACGCCAGGGCCTTCTCCAGCAGCTCGGGGTGGAGCGCGTCGCCCGCCGCGAGGAGACCGGCCCGCAGCGCCTGATCCGTCGTCAGCGCGCGGAAGGCGTAGGAGACGGTCACCTCGTGCGCGGGGCGGTGGACGACGGTGATGGTGTCGCCCGCGCGGATCTCTCCGGGCTCGATGACACGCAGATACGCCCCGGGCGCGGCTTCCTGGGTGAAGCGGCGGATCCAGCCCGACTCGCCCAGCCAGTCGGCGAAGACGCGGCAGGGGATGCGCGGAGAGGTGACCTCCAGCAGCAGATCCGTACCTATGCGCCAACGCTCTCCGATGCGCGCGCCGTTGACGTCGACCCCGAGGGTGGTGAGGTTCTCCCCGAAGGCGCCGTGGGGCAGCGGGCGGCCCAGCGCGCGCTCCCAGCCGTCGAGGTCCTCCCGGGCGAAGGCGTAGACCGCCTGGTCGTCACCGCCGTGATGGCGCAGGGAGACCACCGCGTCGCCCGCGAGGCCGCTGCCCGCCGTGCCCTTCGGGCCGGGGGCGGCCACGGCGACCGGGCCGGGGACGGGGCGCTTGTCGATGCCGCTCGCGAGCCCGTCGGCGAAGGCGCCCTCATGGCCCGGGCGATCGCCCGAGGTCCGGGCCCGGCCGACGTTGAGGGAGAGCAGACGCATGGGGGAAGCCGTGGCGCGATCCATGGAACGAGCCTAAGCGGCGCGCCCTCAAAGCGTCGAGCGAATATTTCGCATCGACCCCAAGGTGGCCTTATGCTCGGTTCTATGATCGAGGCACGTCATCTGAGGGTGCTGCGCGCGGTGGCCGCCACCGGTTCGTTCTCGGCCGCGGCCCGGGAGCTCGGCTGCACCCAGCCCGCCGTCAGTCAGCAGATGAAGGCCCTGGAGCAGTCGGCGCGCACGCCGCTGCTGGTCCGTACGGGGCGGGAGATGCGGCTGACCGAGGCGGGCGAGGCCCTGGTCCGCCACGCCACGGGGATCCTGGCCGGGCTGACCGCCGCCGAGGAGGAGATCGCGGCCATCGCCGGGCTGCGGGCCGGGCGGGTGCGGCTGGTGTCCTTCCCCAGCGGCAGCTCCACGCTCGTGCCGACCGCGCTCGCCGAGATGCGCGCCGCCCACCCGGGCACCCAGATCTCCCTGGTCGAGGCGGAGCCGCCGCGCTCGGTGGAGATGCTGCGCGAGGGCGACTGCGAGATCGCGCTCGCCTTCCGCTACCCCGATGTGCGCGGCGCGGACCCGGCGGCCGGCGCGGAGTGGGACGACCTCGTCGTCCGGCCGTTGCTGACCGACCGCCTCATCGGCGTGGTGCCCGAGGGGCACCGGCTTGCCGGGGCGGAGCGGATAGGGATCGCCGAGCTGGAGGACGAGCCGTGGATCGCGGGCTGCCCGCGCTGCCGGCGACATCTGGTGGAGGTGTGCGAGAGCGCGGGCTTCACCCCGCGCATCGACTTCGCGACGGACGACTACCCGGCGGTCTTCGGCCTGGTCGGGGCCGGGCTCGGGGTCGCGGTCATGCCCGAGCTGGCGCTGGAGTCGGTACGGCCCAAGGGGGCGCGGACGGTGCCGGTGGAGCCGGTCGTGCAACGGGAGATCGTCGCCCTCACCCTCCCGGACCTGGCCAGGGTGCCGGCGGTCGGGGCCATGCTGGACCGCCTCGCGGCGGCCGCGACCCGCTGAGTACCGGCGCCGGGCGCATGGGGCGTGCAGGGGCGCGGTCGTGCGCGGAAGCGCAGCCGCAGGCGCTCACGCGGTCATCGCGCCGGCGCCCGCGCCGCTCGCCGAGATGGGCCGGTGCCTCGCACGCCCCATGAGCTCCTCGCGCTCGTCCTCGGTCAGACCGCCCCAGACGCCGTAGGGCTCCCGCACCGCCAGCGCGTGCGCCGCGCACTCGGCGCGTACGGGGCAGCGCATGCACACCTCCTTCGCGGAGGTCTCACGGGCGCTGCGCGCCGCACCGCGCTCGCCCTCGGGGTGGAAGAACAACGAGCTGTCGACCCCTCGGCACGCCGCCAGGAGCTGCCAGTCCCACAGGTCGGCGTTGGGACCGGGAAGGCGGGAGAAATCTGCCATTGCTTATCCCCTCGAAACGATCTGTCCGATGCAGTGCCCGTGTCCGTACATCCGTCGTGACTGTCGTGTGAGCAGATGAAAATATGACTCTTGTTGAATCTAGCCACAGATGCCGGTAAATGGGAAGAAATGCGGGTCCGACTGGGCAAATGGGGCATAGCTTGGCTGGTGGGCCGGGCGCCCCCCGTGCGCCCTGCTCCGTGTCCGCGCCCTCACGTAGAGTGCCGAACATGGCCGACCGAGCCCGTAACTCTTTCGGGTGACCGTCGTTGAGAGTGCGGAGGCGGTTGACGCATGAAGCAGTCGGGCGGGTGGCAGGGCCCGGTGCCGTCAATCGCGCAAGGTGACGACCAGTACCAGCCTCTGGAGGCTCAAGGTGACGCGCATCAGCTGCGGAGGGCGGCCATGACATCCGTCCTCGTCTGCGACGACTCCCCGCTTGCCCGAGAAGCGCTCCGTCGCGCGGTGGCGACCGTGCCCGGCGTCGAGCGCGTGACGACGGCGGCCAACGGCGAGGAAGTCCTCCGCCGCTGGGGCGCCGATCGTTCGGACCTCATTCTGATGGACGTACGCATGCCCGGACTCGGTGGTGTGGAGACCGTGCGCCGGCTGCTCTCCGCCGACCCCGGCGCCCGCATCATCATGCTCACGGTCGCCGAGGACCTCGACGGGGTCGCTCTCGCGGTCGCCGCCGGGGCGCGCGGCTATCTGCACAAGGACGCCTCGCGCGCCGAGCTGCGCGCCACCGTGACCCAGGCGCTCGCCGACCCGACCTGGCGGCTCGCCCCCCGGCGGCTGCGCTCGGCGGAGATGGGCGCCGCGCCCACGCTCACCGCGCGGGAGATCCAGGTGCTGGAGGGCATGAGCCACGGCCGCTCCAACGCGGAGATCGGCCGGGAGCTCTTCCTCTCCGAGGACACGGTGAAGACCCACGCGCGGCGGCTTTTCAAGAAGCTGGGCGCCTCGGACCGGGCGCACGCGGTGGCCCTCGGCTTCCGCTGGGGCCTGGTCCGCTGAGGCGGTGTGGCGCGCAGCGTCTCGAGGTCGCGGTGCGCGCCACCCCGGCGGGCGGTGCCCACCGCGACCCCTGTGGTGCGCGCCGCGACCTCGCCGCGTCGACGGCCCGACGCCGAAAGCTCGAGGGATGCCGCATCCTTGAGGTGTGACTCCTCCCCGGCGGAGGCCGAGGTTTCTCGCTCGGCCAGAAGAGACCTCATGACGGACAAGCCCTGCCACGTGCCCTATGGCACGGGTGCAAGCTATCGGTGGAGTCGTGAGTGCTGGGGCGGGCATACCCGAAAGGGGGAGGCGCTAGACGTGAGTGCGAGGACACCGACGCGTAACGGTTCGATGCACAACCACGAGGGCGGTGCCACGGAGAATCCGGCGCCGGGGCACCATGGACCGATGCGCGACGACGACACCACCGCCATTGGCGCGCTCGTCGCCCGTGCGGTGGAGGGCGACCGGCAGGCCACCCACGATCTGCTCGCCCTGGTGCACCCTCTCGCCCTGCGCTACTGCCGTACGCGCCTGTCGCGGCTGCCGGGCGACGCCCGCCATTTCGTGGACGACCTCGCCCAGGAGGTCTGTCTCGCCGTTCTGTGCGCCCTGCCGCGGTACCGCGACACCGGGCGCCCCTTCGAGGCCTTCGTCGTGGCCATCGCCGCGCACAAGGTCGCCGATCTCCAGCGCGCCGCCATGCGCCACCCGGGCAGTACGGCGGTGCCCTCCGACGAGATGCCGGAACAGCCCGACGACTCGCTCGGGCCCGAGGAGCGGGCGCTGCTCAGCAGCGATGCCGAGTGGGCGAAGAAGCTGCTCGCCAACCTTCCGGAGAACCAGCGCGAGCTCGTGCTGCTGCGCGTCGCCGTCGGGCTGACGGCCGAGGAGACCGGACAGATGCTGGGAATGTCACCCGGCGCCGTCCGGGTCGCCCAGCACCGCGCGCTCAGCAGGCTCAGGGCGCTCGCGGAACAGTGAGCGCGGGGTGTGCGCGTCCCGGCCCACCGGGGTGCGCACACCACACGGACGCGCCGACCGAAGGTGCTTTCGTAGGAATATCCAAGTGACGTGAGCCTCAGAGCTCGTGGAATGGGACACCCGCCACGGCCGTTAGCATGGTAGTCCTCGCTGGGGCAAGACCATTTGGGAAGGTGTCATGACTGACAACGTCGACGGAATGCCCGGAAAATTCGCGATGCTCGGTCTGACATACGACGACGTCCTGCTGCTGCCGGGCGCCTCCGAGGTCCTGCCGAACGGTGTGAGCACCGCTTCCCGGGTCTCGCGCAACGTACGGGTGAACATCCCGCTGCTGTCCGCCGCCATGGACAAGGTGACCGAGGCGCGCATGGCCATCGCCATGGCCCGCCAGGGCGGCGCGGGCGTCCTCCACCGCAACCTCTCGATCGAGGACCAGGCCAACCAGGTCGACCTCGTCAAGCGCTCGGAGTCCGGCATGGTCTCCGACCCGATCACCGTCCGCCCGGACGCCACGCTGGCCGAGGCCGACGCGCTGTGCGCCCGGTTCCGCATCAGCGGTGTGCCGGTCACCGACCCGGCGGGCAAGCTGCTGGGCATCGTCACCAACCGTGACATGGCCTTCGAGATGGACCGCGGCCGCGCGGTGCGCGAGGTCATGACCCCGATGCCGCTGGTCACCGGCAAGGTCGGCATCTCCGGCGAGGACGCCATCGAGCTGCTGCGCCGCCACAAGATCGAGAAGCTGCCGCTGGTGGACGACGCCGGTGTGCTCAAGGGCCTCATCACGGTCAAGGACTTCGTCAAGGCGGAGAAGTACCCGAACGCCGCCAAGGACGCCGAGGGCCGCCTGGTCGTCGGCGCCGCGGTGGGCGTCGGCGCCGAGGCCTTCGAGCGCGCCCAGGCGCTCGTCGAGGCCGGCGCGGACTTCCTGGTCGTCGACAGCGCCCACGGCCACAGCCGGGGCATCCTCGACATGATCGCCAAGATCAAGTCCAACATCAGCGTCGACGTCGTCGGCGGCAACGTCGCCACCCGCGACGGCGCCCAGGCCCTGATCGACGCGGGCGTGGACGGCGTCAAGGTCGGTGTCGGCCCGGGCTCGATCTGCACCACCCGCGTCGTCGCCGGCATCGGCGTCCCGCAGGTCACCGCGATCTACGAGGCCGCCCAGGCGTGCCACGCGGCGGACGTCCCGCTGATCGGCGACGGCGGCCTCCAGTACTCGGGCGACATCGCCAAGGCCATCGCCGCCGGCGCCGACACGGTGATGCTCGGCTCGCTGCTCGCGGGCTGCGAGGAGTCGCCGGGCGAGATGGTCTTCATCAACGGCAAGCAGTTCAAGTCCTACCGCGGCATGGGCTCGCTGGGCGCCATGCAGTCCCGCGGCCAGGCGCGGTCCTTCTCCAAGGACCGCTACTTCCAGGACAACGTCCTCTCCGAGGACAAGCTGGTGCCCGAGGGCATCGAGGGTCAGGTGCCCTACCGCGGCCCGCTCTCCTCGGTCGCCCACCAGCTCGTCGGCGGCCTGCGGGCCTCCATGGGCTACGTCGGCTCGGCCGACATCCAGGAGCTCAAGGACAAGGGCCGCTTCGTGCGGATCACGTCCGCGGGTCTCAAGGAGAGCCACCCGCACGACATCCAGATGACGGTCGAGGCGCCGAACTACTCGCGTCGCTGACGCGTTGGACTACTGCTTCCAGTAGTAGTCGGAGTTTCGCACAGAAGTCCGTCGGAGCCCGCGACCGATAAGGCCGCGGGCTCCGCCGCGTCGGGGATACTGGTATGCGGCAGACGGAGCGCCAAGGAAAGTGAAAGGCCACACACGTGACTGAGATCGAGATCGGGCGCGGCAAGCGCGGCCGCCGGGCGTACGCGTTCGACGACATCGCCGTCGTCCCGAGTCGCCGTACCCGCGACCCGAAGGAGGTCTCGATCGCCTGGCAGATCGACGCCTACCGCTTCGAGCTGCCGTTCCTGGCCGCCCCCATGGACTCGGTCGTCTCGCCCGAGACCGCCATCCGCATCGGCGAGCTGGGCGGCCTGGGCGTGCTCAACCTCGAGGGCCTGTGGACCCGCTACGAGGACCCCGAGTCGCTGCTGGCCGAGATCGCCGAGCTGGACGAGACCGCCGCGACCAAGCGCCTCCAGGAGATCTACGCCGCTCCGATCAAGGAGGAGCTGATCGGGCAGCGCATCAAGGAGGTCCGCGACTCCGGTGTCGTGACCGCCGCCGCGCTCTCCCCGCAGCGCACCGCGCAGTTCTCCAAGGCCGTCGTCGACGCCGGCGTGGACATCTTCGTGATCCGCGGTACGACCGTCTCCGCCGAGCACGTCTCCGGCGCCGCCGAGCCGCTGAACCTCAAGCAGTTCATCTACGAGCTCGACGTCCCGGTGATCGTGGGCGGCTGCGCCACCTACACCGCCGCCCTCCACCTGATGCGCACGGGCGCGGCCGGTGTCCTCGTCGGCTTCGGCGGCGGCGCCGCGCACACCACCCGTAACGTCCTGGGCATCCAGGTCCCGATGGCGACCGCCGTGGCCGACGTGGCCGCCGCCCGCCGGGACTACATGGACGAGTCCGGCGGCCGCTACGTCCACGTCATCGCCGACGGCGGCGTGGGCTGGTCCGGCGACCTGCCGAAGGCCATCGCCTGTGGCGCCGACGCCGTGATGATGGGCTCCCCGCTGGCCCGCGCCACCGACGCCCCCGGCCGTGGCTTCCACTGGGGCATGGAGGCCGTCCACGAGGACGTGCCGCGCGGCAAGCGCATGAACCTGGGCACCGTGGGTTCCACCGAGGAGATCCTCCTCGGCCCCTCGCACACCCCGGACGGTTCGATGAACTTCTTCGGCGCGCTGCGCCGGGCGATGGCCACCACGGGCTACAGCGAGCTCAAGGAGTTCCAGCGCGTCGAGGTGACGGTCGCGCCGTCGCAGCACGACAAGCGCTGACGCTTCGTCTTCCCGAAAGGCCCGGTCTGCTTCGGCAGGCCGGGCCTTTCGCATGGCCTGCCGCCGCCGTTAGTGCCGTATAAGCATTCGATCTTAGGGAATACTGGCGACTTATGGCGCAAAGCAAGTCGTTCAGCGGCAGGGACATGGGTATCGACCTCGGCACCGCGAACACGCTGGTGTATGTGCGAGGGAAGGGAGTGGTGCTCAACGAGCCCTCGGTCGTCGCGGTCAACGCCGAGGACGGCAGTGTGCTGTCGGTCGGTTCCGAGGCCAAGGAGACCATCGGCCGTACGCCCTCGAACATCGTCGCCATCCGCCCGATGCGGGACGGCGTCATCGCGGACTTCGAGATAGCCGAGCGGATGATGCGGCACTTCATCAAGAAGGTCATGGGCAACCGCCGCTTCTCCCGCCCGCGCGTCGTGGTCTGCGTGCCCTCGGGCATCACGGGCGTGGAGCGACGGGCGGTCATCGAGGCCGCGTCGCAGGCCGGGGCCCGTCAGGTGCACCTGGTCGAGGAGCCCATGGCGGCCGCGATCGGCGCGGGGCTGCCGGTCAGCGAGCCGACCGGCTGCATGGTCGTCGACATCGGCGGCGGCACCACCGAGGTCGCGGTGATCTCGCTGGGCGGGATCGTCACCGCGCGCTCGGTGCGCACGGCGGGCGACGCCATGGACACGGCGATCATCTCCTACGTCAAGAAGGAGTACGCCCTCGCCATCGGTGAGCGCACCGCCGAGGAGATCAAGCTGACCATCGGCTCGGCCTCCCCGACCGGCTACTCGGACGCGGGCGGCGGCGACCCGGAGGAGACCCAGGGCCTGCGCCCCGGCGACCGGCTGACGGTGCGCGGCCGGGACCAGGTCAGCGGTCTGCCCAAGACGCTGGATCTGACGGCCGACGAGATCCGCCACGCGCTCACCGAGCCGGTGGACGCCATCGTGATGGCGGTGCGCCAGACGCTCGACGAGACCCCGCCGGAGCTCTCCGGCGACATCATGGAGCGGGGCATCGTGCTCACCGGCGGTGGCGCGCTGCTGCGCGGCCTGGACGTCCGGCTGAGCCAGGAGCTCGACATCCCCGTGCTCGTCGCGGACGAGCCGCTCGACTGCGTCGCGGTCGGCACCGGCCGCTGCGTGGAGAACTTCGCCTCGATGCGCACGGTGCTGGACGCCCAGCCGCGCCTGCTGTCGGGCCGGCTGTAGCAGGGCCGGCTGTGGCGGGGCCGGCTGTGGCCGGGCCTGCCCCCGGGGCACGTGTCACAGCCGGTGCGCCGCTCCGGTGGGGCTCGCGCCCCGGGTGTCCAGCAGCAGCTGGGCCTTGACCGCGAGCCCCTGGAGGTCGTACGTGCGGTGGTGCTGGAGAAGCACCGTCAGATCGGCGTCGGCCGCCGCCTCGTAGAGGCAGTCGGCGCGCGGTACCGGCTGGCCCATGACCCGCCACTGGGCGGCGTAGGGGTCGTGATAGCTGAGCAGGGCGCCCATCTCCATCAGCCGGGACGCGATCTCGCGCGCCGGTGAGCCCTCCTGGTCGCCGACGTCGGCCTTGTAGCTGACGCCCAGCAGCAGCACCCGGGCGCCGCGCGCGGATTTGCCGTGCTCGTTGAGGAGCGTGGCGCAGCGCTGGATGACGTAGCGCGGCATCCGTCCGTTGACCTCCTGCGCCAGCTCCACCATGCGCAGGGGATAGCCGAGGCTGCGGCCCTTGTAGGAGAGGTAGTTGGGGTCGATGGGGACGCCGTGGCCGCCGACCCCGGGGCCGGGGCGGAAGGACTGGAAGCCGAAGGGCTTGGTCTCCGCGCAGCGCAGGACGTCCCAGAGGTCGACGCCGATGTCGTGGCAGAAGACGGCCATCTCGTTGGCGAGCGCGATGTTGACGTGCCGGTAGTTGGTCTCCAGGACCTTGACGGCCTCGGCCTCGCGGGGGCCCCGCGCGCGGACGACCTTCTCGCAGATCCGTCCGTAGAAGGCGGCGGCGGCCTCGGTGCAGGCGGGGGTGAGGCCGCCGATGACCTTGGGGGTGTTGGCCAGGCCGTACCGGCGGTTGCCGGGGTCGAGGCGGCTGGGGGAGTAGGCGAGGTGGAAGTCCTGGCCGGCGCGCAGCCCGGAGCCGGACTCCAGGAGGGGGCGCAGCAGGTCCTCGGTGGTGCCGGGGTAGACGGCGGACTCCAGGATCACGGTGGTGTGCGGCCGGAGCCGGGCCGCCAGGGCGCGGGCCGCCGCGACGACGGCGCTCAGGTCGAGCGCCCGGTCCTCGCCCAGCCGGGTGGGGGCGCAGATCACGGCCGTACGGACCCTGCCGAGCTCGGCGTCCTCGGTGGTGGCGCGGAAACCGGCGGAGACCATGCGACGGATCAGGCTCGCGGTGATGCCGTCGGCGCCTTCCGGGGGCAGCCGTCCGGCGCGGAGCTCGGCGACGGTGCGGGCGTCGGTGTCGTAGCCGACGGTGGGGATGGCGGCGGCGGTGGCGGCCTGGGCGAGGGGGAGCCCGAGGTGACCGAGGCCGATGACGGCGAGATCTGCGGGCATGGCGGGCATGGCGGGATGCGGTCCTTCCCGGAGGCGACGTCCGGAGGCGATGGCCGGCGGCCGGTGGGTTGCCGGCGAAACGGCCCGGTACATCAGCTTAGGCGGATATATGACTGTTATCCGGTATTTCTGAGTCTCTCCCGGTGGGGCCGCGTCGCCGTGCGTCCGGGGCCGGGCCGCGGCGCGACCGGGTCCGCGTCGAGGCGCGTCCGTCCGTGGCCCGGCCGGAGCGGCCGATCTGGGGCAGCATCGAAGAAGGACGCGTCACGACGTACGGTCTCGGCTCCGTCCGCGCGGCCACCGGCAGCGGCGGCGGGATCGGCCAGGCGGGAGGCAGTGGTGAGGACAGCGACACTCGGCCCGGCCGAGCGAGGCGAGGCTCTCGCCCGAATGGCGGAGCGGGAACTGGACATCCTCGTGGTCGGCGCGGGCGTCGTCGGCGCGGGCACCGCCCTGGACGCGGCGACCCGCGGACTGATGACCGGCCTCGTCGAGGCGCGGGACTGGGCGGCCGGCACGTCCAGCAGGTCCAGCAAGCTCATCCACGGCGGGCTGCGCTATCTGGAGATGCTCGACTTCGCCCTGGTGCGCGAGGCCCTCAAGGAGCGCGGGCTGCTGCTCGAGCGGCTGGCCCCGCACCTGGTCAGACCGGTGCCCTTCCTCTACCCGCTCCAGCACAGGGGCTGGGAGCGGGTCTACGCCGGCGCGGGCGTGGCCCTCTACGACACCATGTCCCTCTCCTCGGGCCACGGCAGGGGGCTGCCCGCCCACCGCCACCTCACCCGCCGCAAGGCCCTGCGGGTCGCGCCCTGCCTGCGCAAGGACGCGCTGGTCGGCGCCCTCCAGTACTACGACGCCCAGATGGACGACGCGCGCTACGTCACCACCCTCGTGCGCACCGCCGCCGCCTACGGCGCCGACGTCGCCAACCGGGCGCGGGTCGTGGGCTTCCTGCGCGAGGGCGAGCGCGTGGTCGGCGCCCGGGTGCGCGACCTGGAGCAGGGCGGCGAGTTCGAGATCCGCGCCCGGCAGATCGTCAACGCCACCGGGGTGTGGACGGACGACACCCAGCAGCTCATCGCCGAGCGCGGCCAGTTCCATGTGAGGGCGTCCAAGGGCATCCACCTGGTCGTCCCCAAGGACCGGATCCACTCCACCACCGGGCTCATCCTGCGCACCGAGAAGAGCGTGCTCTTCGTCATCCCGTGGGGCCGGCACTGGATCATCGGGACGACGGACACCGACTGGGACCTGGACAAGGCCCACCCGGCCGCCTCCAGCGCCGACATCGACTATCTGCTGGAGCATGTGAACTCGGTGCTCGCCGTGCCGCTCAGCCGCGACGACGTCCAGGGCGTCTACGCCGGGCTGCGCCCCCTCCTCGCCGGCGAGTCGGACGCGACCAGCAAGCTCTCGCGCGAGCATACGGTGGCCCACCCGGTGCCGGGGCTGGTGGTCGTGGCGGGCGGCAAGTACACCACGTACCGGGTGATGGCGAAGGACGCCGTCGACGAGGCGGTGCACGGGCTCGCCCAGCGGGTGGCCGACTGCGTCACCGAGGACGTCCCGCTCGTCGGCGCCGAGGGGTACAAGGCCCTGTGGAACGGGCGCGCCCAGCTCGCCCGGCGCACGGGGCTGCACGTCGCCCGGGTCGAACACCTGCTCAATCGCTATGGCTCGCTGGTGGACGAGGTGCTGTCCTATGTCATCGCCGACCCGGCGATGGGCGAACCGCTGACCGGTGCCGAGGACTATCTGCGGGCGGAGGTCGTCTACGCCGCCTCCCACGAGGGGGCGCGCCATCTCGACGACGTCCTCACCCGGCGGACCCGGATCTCGATCGAGACCTTCGACCGCGGCACGCGCAGCGCCCGCGAGGCCGCCGAGCTGATCGCGCCCGTGCTGGGCTGGGACGCGGCCCAGGTCGACAAGGAGGTCGAGCACTACGAGAAACGCGTGGAGGCCGAGCGCGAGTCGCAGCGGCAGCCCGACGACCTGACGGCGGACGCGGCCCGGCTGGGCGCGCCGGACATCCAGCCGGTCTGACGGCCCGTCCGGGGTTGTCGGGGTCATGATGTCCGTCGATGTCCTCCGAAATACGCCACCGCCGGTCACCGGTACGGGGCGCGTCCATGAGAGGTGCGCTTATGAGCGGTGTGTGACAGCCCGGCAGCTTCGGGAACCGCCCGTCGCCGAACCGAGTCCTGTGGGAGTGACAGGTCCTGTTCAGGGGAGCGGGCGACGACGCCACCGCATCCCGTCGTCCTCGACACCGTCCCGGCGCGGTACGGAAGGCTCCGTCCGCCGTGCGACGGGGGTTGATGGTGCGCGTCGGCACACGCTTCTCACCAGGGCTCTCGGACCCTGGCCTTCCGCTGGTCCGCGGATGAGAGACAATGGTCCCTCTGCCAGGGTCGGTTGGTCGCAGAGCTGATTGCCAGAGGGGACGCATGTCGGAGGCGGAGCAGACGCAGGGCACGGCAGGGCGCCTCCTTGCCGGGCGATACCGCCTCGGGGACGTCCTCGGGCGCGGTGGCATGGGCACGGTCTGGCGGGCGACGGACGAGACCCTGGGCCGAGTGGTCGCGGTCAAGGAGCTGCGCTTTCCGTCCAACATCGACGAGGACGAGAAGCGCCGGCTGATCACGCGCACGCTGCGCGAGGCCAAGGCCATCGCCCGGATCCGCAGCGCCGGCGCGGTCACCGTCTACGACGTCGTGCACGAGGACGACCGCCCGTGGATCGTCATGGAGCTCATCGAGGGCCGCTCGCTCGCCGACGTCATCCGCGAGGACGGTCCGCTGAAGTGGCGCCGGGCCGCCGAGGTCGGGCTCGCCATCCTCGACGTGCTGCGCGCCGCGCACCGCGAGGGCATCCTCCACCGCGACGTGAAGCCCTCCAACGTCCTCATCGCGGACGACGGCCGGGTCGTCCTCACCGACTTCGGCATCGCGCAGGTCGAGGGCGACCCCTCGGTCACCTCGACGGGCATGCTCGTCGGCGCCCCCTCGTACATATCCCCCGAGCGCGCCCGCGGCCAGAAGCCCGGCCCGCCCGCCGACCTGTGGTCGCTGGGCGGCCTGCTGTACGCGGCCGTCGAGGGCGCCCCGCCGTACGACAAGGGCTCGGCCATCGCCACCCTCACGGCCGTCATGACCGAACCCCTCGGCCCGCCGCGCAACGCCGGCCCGCTGGCGGACGTCATGTACGGGCTGCTGGCCAAGGACCCGCAGAAGCGTCTGGACGAGGCGGGGGCGCGGGCGTTGCTGACGGCCGCCGTCAACGCCCCGGACGAGCGGCTGCCCAAGCCGCCCGAGCCCCAGCCCGACCTCGATGCCACCCAGGCCATCGCCGTGCCGTCCATACCGGAGAAGCCGGTTCGCGCGGCGGGTCCGGCGCGGTCGAAGAAGGGCCACGGCGGCGGGTACGGCTACGACGACGCCCGGCCGTCCGCGGGCTCTTCGAGTACCTCGTCTTCCGCCGTGTCGGGTTCGCGTTCGTCGTCGGCGTCGTCGACGCCGTCCTCCCGGTCCGGGGGCGTGTCCGGCGCCGCGCGGTCCGGCTCGCCGTCCGTGCCGGCACGGGGCGCCTTCCGGCCCCTGCGGGACGCGGACACGGGCACGTCGGTCACCGCCGAGCCCGAGGGCGCCGGGCAGCCGGTCAGGCTGCGGGTCGGCAGCGTCGCGGCCGGTGCCAGGGGCACCCGTGACGCGCGGGGCACGACCTACGGCCGGGCCTCGCTCATGGACGTCGTACCGCGCCGCGTGCTGCTCGTCGCGGCGGTCGTGGTCGTCCTCGCCGTCATCGGCACGGTGATCGCCATCGCCGTGAGCGGCAACAAGGACGACAACGGCAAGGACGGTTCGTCCACCAAGCACAAGAAGGCCGCGATCGTCTCGACCGCTCCGGTGTACGCCGCCCTGGACGGCCGGGACGTGCTGGACGGCTTCTCGCGCGCGAACTGACGCGGGCCCGTTCGCGCGACGCCATCGCGACGCCATGTGGTCTTCCGGGACGGTAGGGACACGTGCGCATACCGGGCCGGACTGGTGGGGACTGGTAGGGACGTACTGAGCCGTACGCGCCCTAAGGGGCGGGTTCGGCACGTATCGTGAGTCGTCGTGGACCGTACGCAGTCGCGATACGCCGCAAGGCACCGCTGAACGACCGGTTTTGACGGCCGGTCGGTGCGGTCGGGGCGGACCGCGCGACGGCGGATCGCACGAGTGGGGAGGCGTCGTGGACGACTACGCGGGCCGGGTGCTCGCCGACCGTTACCGTCTGCCGTTGCCCCCGTCCGAGGCGTTCGAACTCGTGGAGACACGGGCGTTCGACACCTACAGCGGCCAGGAGGTCCTGGTCCGGCAGATTCCGCTGCCGGAGGTCGTCGACGCCGAGGTTCTCGGGGGCGACGGCCCCCACGGTCCCGGCGCCGCCCGGGTACCGGCCGGGGCGGGGACCGTGGGCGCGGGTGCGCGACGTACGGCCCCGGCTTCCGGCGACCCGGCGGTGCGCCGCGCGCTGACGGCCGCCACCGCCGCCGCGCAGATCCCGGACCACCCCCGGCTCGACCAGGTCTTCCACGTCTTCGCCGAGGCGGGCAGCCTCTGGATCGTCAGCGAGTTCGTCTCCGCCCGTCCTCTGGCCGCCCTGCTCGCCGAGCGCACGCTCTCCCCGCACCGCGCGGCCGAGGTTGCCGCCGACGTCCTCACCGCCCTGCGCGCCCTGCACGCCCAGGGCTGGACCCACCGCAACATCACCGCCCGGACTGTCCTCATCTGCGACGACGGCCGTGCCATCCTCACCGGCCTGGCCGCCGGCGCGGCCGAGGAGGCGCTGTGCGGCTACGACCCGGTCCCGGAGACGACGGACCGGTCGCGCCCGTCGCCGTACGGGCCGCCGGGGAGCGGAGCGCGCGGCGGCACGGGCGCGCGCGTCGGGGGCGTGCCCCGGCAGGGCGGCGCCGCGGCGGGCGGTGCGGCGGCGGGCGGTGCGGTGGCGGGCGGTGCGGCGGTCCAGGGCACGAAGGACGAACGGGACGAGACGCGGAACGCCCGCGCGGCCCGCGCCGGGGCGATCGCCGCCTACCACGCGGCGGCCCGCGCCGCCGCGCGCGCGGCGGTCGAGGGCACCGCCCACCCGGTCGCCGGCGCCTCCACCTGGGGCGGCGGCAGCGCGTCCAGCGGCGCCGCTCCCGCCCCCGGGACCACCCGCTCCTGGAACGCGAACGGCCTGGTACGCGGTGGGTCGGGCCCGGGCGCTGTGCCCGGTCCTGCGGCACCGGGGCAGGGCGCGGCCGGTGGACTGGGGCAGGGTGGCAAGCCCGGCGTACCGGCTCAGGGCGGGCGGCCCGCCGCTCCGGGGCAGGGCAGGCCCGGCGTACCGGGGCAGGGCAAGCAGTCCGCCGCGTCGGGTCAGGGCAACCCCGCTGTACCGGACCGGGGCGCTCAGCCCGCCGTGACCGCCGGAGGGCCGGGGTCGGCCCCGGCGGGCCGGTCCTCGACCGGCTGGGGTCACCCCAAGGGACCGGCCGACGCGCTCGCCGCCGAGCGCGCCCGGCAGGCGCGGATGGTCGTGGTGGGCGCCGTCACCGAGCGTTGGGCGCCCGAACAGGCCTGGCCGGTGCAGGAGAACTGGCAGCTCGCGCCCCCCGTCGGCCCCGCCGCCGATCTATGGGCCCTGGGCGCCCTGCTCTTCCGCGTCGTCCAGGGCCACGCGCCCTACCCCGAGGAGAGCACGGCCGAGCTCGTCCAGGTCGTCTGCTCGGAACCACCCGCGTACGCCGAGGAGTGCGGCGCGCTGCGCCCGGTCGTCGAGTCGCTGATGCGCAAGGACCCGGCCGAACGGCCCGAGTTCGAGGAGCTCCGCGGCTGGCTCCGTTCGCTCATCCGTTCGGCGCCGGAGCCCGAGCTCGGCAGCCGGACCGTCACCGTGCCGTCGATCGGGGCCCCCGCCCCCGGCGATCCGCGCCGGCTCCCGGTCGTCCGCCGGCGTGGCGAGCTGGTCCGCAGGCGGCGCGGCCGCGCGTCCGACCGGGGCGCGGCGGCCGGGCAGGCCCCGGCGAGTGCCCACGGGCGGCACAAGCGGACGGGCGCGGAACGGCACGCGGAGCCCCGCGCGCAGGAGCGGAGCGGCCTCCACACCACAGGGCATCTGCGGGAGGAGCGCGTTCCCACAGCGGCCGCCTCACCGCTGCGGTTGGGAAGGCTGCTGCTGGGCCTGATTCTGCTCGCCCTCATCGGGGCCGTGCTGTACGCGGTGCTGTTCATGCCGCGCGCGGAGGAGGACACGGGGCGTGCCCCGGTGGACCGCACGGGCGCGGCCGGTGCCCTGAGCGCGGCCCCGGGCGGATCCGCCCCTTCCGGGACGGCGGGCCGGGCCTCCACCGACGGCGCCCGGGACGGCCGGGCCGACGACGGCGCGGGGGCCGGTGCGGGCGCTGCCAAGGGGTTCGCCCTGCGCAAGGACCCCAAGGGCTTCGCCGTGGCCGTCGCCGAGGACTGGCAGCGGCGTGGCGAGAACGAGCGCGGCCAGGTCGTCTACGCCGGCGGGGACTACGAGCTGATCGTGGTCCCGGGCCGGGACACGGTGGCCGAGTTCGGCGGCGACCCCATGGCCTACCAGCAGGACAAGGAGCCCGAGCTGGCCCCGTACCGCGCCTCGTCCTGGTCGGGCTCCTCCGGCCTGCGGCGCGTCGACGTCGGCGGTACGGCGACGGCGGAGGGCACGTTCCACTGGAACGACAGTGGCGGCCGCCAGATCTACGTACGCAACGCCGCGATGGTCCTGGGGGACCGCTACCACCTGCTCCAGGTGCGTGGCCCGATGGACGAACAGCGGTCGGTGGACACCTTCTTCGAGCAGGCCATGGCCACCTACCGGACGGGCGGCTGACCGCGTGACGGTCCCGGGTCCGGGCTCGGTCCCGGGGTCGGGGCCGGGAGCCGAGTCGCTCAGTCGGCGAAGCGCTCGCGCAGCGTCTGTTTGAGGACCTTGCGCAGGGTGTCGTCGCGGGGCAGCGCGTCGACGAGCTCCAACTGTTCGGGCAGTTTGTGCACCGCCAGACCGGCGGCGCGCAGATGGGCCGTGACGGCTTCGAGGGTCAGCGGCCGGGCCCCCGACGGCTGCTGGACCACGGCGCAGACACGCTCCCCGCGCAGCGCGTCCGGCAGGCCGATGACGGCGGCGTCCTCGACGCCGGGGTGGTCGTGGAGGAACCGCTCGACCTCCTGCGCGGAGATGTTCTCGCCCTTGCGGATGATGATGTCCTTCACCCGGCCGGTGAGCACGAGATGGCCGTCCTCGGTGAGCCGGCCGAGGTCCCCGGTGCGGAGGAAGCCGTCCTCGTCGAACGCCTCGGCCGTCTGGACCGGGTCGAGATAGCCCTGGCAGACGGCCTCGCCGCGCAGCCGTATCTCCCCGTCCGTACCGGTGGGTACGGGCGCGCCGTCCCGGCCGACGACCCGGACTTCCATGCCGGCGGGCGGCCGTCCCTCCGTGGTGGCCAGCTTCTCCTCCGGGTCGTCGGGGCACCCCATGGTGATCATCGGTACCTCGGTCATCCCGTATCCGTGGGCGAGCCGGCAGCCCAGCTCGCGGACCACATCGTGGTGGAGCGCGGGCGGCCGGGGCGCCCCGCCGCCGGCCATGAGCCGGAGCGTGGGGAGCAGCCTGCGGGCGGGGTTCTTGCGCTGCTCGGCGAGGAACATCGCGTAGAACGCGGTCGAGCCGCCCGCCACGCTGACGCCGTGGCGCCGGTAGGCGGCGAGCGAACCGGGCAGGGAGAAGTGCTCCACGAGCAGTGCGGGGAAGCCGCGCAGGAGCATCGCGACGGTGTAGTCGGGCCCGGCCACGTGCGCGTAGGGGAAGGCCATGGAGCCCACGTCGTCGGAGGTGAGGCGGAGCGCGTCGGCGAGGCAGCCGCCGGCGGCGATGAGGGCGCGGTCCGTGTGGAGGACGCCCTTGGGCTCCGCCGTGGTGCCGGACGTCCAGAAGATCCAGCGGACGGCCGTGCCGTCGGCCGGAGGGGGCGGGAGAATCGCCGGGTCGGCCTCCGGAAGGGCGTCGTGGGCCAGGAACACCAGGGGCGGCGTGGGCAGCGTCAGGGCGACGCGGTGGGCCATCGGCGTGTGGTCGAAGCCCCGCCACAGCCCGGGGACGGCGAAGTATTCGGCTCCGGTGGACCTGAGCGCGTGCCCGGCCTCGTGGTCGCGGCAGGCGGGGACGAGCGGGCTCTGGACGGCGCCCAGCCTGGCCAGGGCGAAGGTCAGGACGACGGTTTCGACACGGGTGGGCAGCTGCCAGGTGACCCGGCTCCCCGGCCCCACGCCGAAGGTGTGGAGCCAGGCGGCCACGCGCTCGGCGCGGGAGCGCAGCCCGCCGAAGGTCACCCGCCGGTCGCCGCCGGGTGCTCCGTCCCGTGACTCCCGGGCGGGCTCGTCCGCCTGGACGAGCGCGAGGGCGTCCGGGGTGAGCTCCGCGCGGTGCTCGAGGAGCTCCCAGAGTGTGCGGGAGTCCGCCAGTTCCCGGGCGTCGGTACCGTTCCGCATGAGAGCCCACTCCGATCTGACGGTATGTCATATCTGCGCCGGAGCGTAGGCCGTCGCTTCTTGTCGGTCCAGAGGGCGAGGGCTAGCCTCCTGATGACTGACGGAGTGTCAGATACGGTGTCGGATACGGCGAAGGGGCACCCATGGAGCTGCCGCGCATCGTCAGCGTCGACGACCATGTGATCGAGCCGGCCCATCTCTTCGAGACCTGGCTGCCGGCGAAGTACCGCGACCGCGGGCCGCGCCCCCTGACCGCCGGGATCGGGGAGCTGGAGTACGTCGGGGGTGCCTACCGCGTCACCATGGACCCGGACGGCCCCCCGGCCGACTGGTGGGTCTACGAGGACCTCCGCTTCCCGTACAAGCGCAACATCGCCGCTGTCGGCTTCTCGCGGGACGAGATGACCCTGGAGGGCATCACGCGGGAACAGATGCGCCGGGGCTGCTGGGATCCGAAGGCCCGGCTGGCGGACATGGACCTGGGCCACGTCGAGGCGTCCCTGTGCTTCCCGACCTTCCCGCGTTTTTGCGGGCAGACGTTCGCGGAGGCGCGGGACAAGGAGGTCGCGCTGGCCTGTGTGCGGGCCTACAACGACTGGATGGTCGAGGAGTGGTGTGGCGACAGCGGCGGCCGGCTGATCCCGCTGTGCCTGATCCCGCTGTGGGACGTGGAACTGGCCGTGGCCGAGATCCGGCGCAATGCGGCGCGCGGCGTGCGGGCCGTGACCTTCAGCGAGCTCCCGACGTACCTCGGGCTGCCCTCGATCCACTCCGGCTACTGGGACCCCTTCTTCGCCGCCTGCGAGGAGACGGGGACGGTGGTGTGCATGCACATCGGGTCCTCCTCCCAGATGCCCGCCGCCTCCCCCGACGCGCCGCCGGCCGTTCAGGCCACGCTGTCCTTCAACAACGCCATGGCCTCGATGTCGGACTTCCTCTTCAGCGGCGTCCTCGTCCGCTTCCCCCGCCTCAAACTCGCCTACAGCGAGGGGCAGATGGGCTGGATCCCCTACGCCCTGGAACGCGCCGACGACGTCTGGCGGGAGCACCGCGCCTGGGGCGGCGTCCGCGACCTGATCCCCGAGCCTCCATCGATGTACTACTACCGGCAGATCTACTGCTGCTTCTTCCGCGACCGGCACGGCATCGACTCACTCGACGCGATCGGCCGCGACAACGCCACCTTCGAGACCGACTATCCCCACGTCGATTCGACGTGGCCGCACACCAAGGAAGTGGCGCTCGACCATGTGAAGGGTCTGGACGAGGAGACCGTCCACAAGCTGATGCGGGGCAACGCCATCCGCATGCTCGGCCTGGACCTGGACCTGGACCTGGACCCGGGCCTGGGCATGGACCCGGACCTGGACCCGCGCCTGGATCTCGACGAGCCGGGGAGCTGAGCCGGTGGACCTCGGCCACACCGCGGAAGAGGAGGAGTTCCGCCAGGGGCTCCGCGCCTGGCTGGACGCGACGCTGCCCAAGCTGCCCCCCAAGCCGTCACCGGACGACTGGCCCGCCCGTCGCACCTACGACTGCGCCTGGCAACGGGCGCTGTACGACGCCGGGTACGCCGGTCTGCACTGGCCCGCCGACGCCGGTGGCGGGGGCGCGCTCCCCGGCAAGCACCTGATCTTCCTGGAGGAGACCGAACGGGCGGGCGCTCCCTATGTCGGCGCCAACTTCGTCGGCCTCCTGCACGCGGGCCCCACCATCGCGACCGAGGGGACCGCCGCCCAGCGAGCCCGGTGGCTCCCACCCATCCTGCGCGGCGAGGAGGTGTGGTGCCAGGGCTTCTCGGAGCCGGACGCGGGCTCCGACCTGGCCTCCCTGCGCACCCGCGCGGTCCGTGACGGCGACGCCTATGTCGTCACCGGCAGCAAGATCTGGACCTCGCACGCCGAGGTCGCCGACTGGTGCGAACTGCTTGTCCGCACCGGCCCCCCGGACTCCGGCCGCCGGGGCCTGACCTGGCTCGCCCTGCGCATGGGCGCCCCCGGGGTGACGGTCCGCCCGCTGCGGACCCTCGCCGGGCCGGCGGAGTTCGCCGAGGTGTTCCTCGACGGGGCGCGCGTGCCGCTCTCCCATCGGGTCGGCGCCGAGAACGACGGCTGGCGCGTCACCATGGTCACGCTCTCCTACGAGCGCGGCACCGCCTTCGCGGGGGAAGTCGTCGCCTGCCGCCGCACCCTCGTACAACTGGCCCACACGGCACGGGAGAACGGGCGCTGGGACGATCCCGTCCTACGGCGCCGGCTGGGCCGTCTCAACGCCGAATTCGGCGCGCTGTGGCGACTCGTCCAGTGGAATACGAGCGAGGCGGAAGCGTCGCTCCGCGCGGGCGGCGACGGGGTGCCCGGTGCCGGAGCCTCGGTCTTCAAACTGCGCTATTCCCAGGCGCGGCAGGAGCTCTACGAAGCGGCCGCCGACGTTCTGGGCCCGCTCTCGCTGGACGCCGATCACGAATGGACCATCGGGCGCCTCACATCCCTCGCCTACACCATCGCCGCCGGTACCTCCCAGATCCAGCAGAACATCATCGCCGAGCGCGTTCTCGGCCTTCCCAAGGGGCGGTGACCTAAGGGCATGGACTTCCGGCCGAGTCACGATCAGCGCGCTCTGGTCGCGGGCATGCGGACGCTCCTGGCGGCGCGATTCCCCCGGGAGAAACTCCGGGAGTCCGTCGATGCCGAAGTGCCGGGAGACGCTCTCGACCGCTCTCTGTGGCGGGAGTTGGGAGAGTGTGGATTCTTCTCCCTGAGGCTCTCGGAGAAGGATGGTGGAGCCGGGCTCGGCCTGCCCGAGGCGGTGTTCCTCTTCGAGGAGGCGGGCCGTCATCTGCTCCCGGGCCCGCTCATCGCCACCCACTTGGCGGCCGGGCTGATTCCCGGCGCGGCCGAGGGCGAGACCGTGGTGACGGCCCTGGAGGGACCCGGCATGGTCGAGCACCTCTCCGTCGCCGACGCCGTGCTCGTCATGGACCTCGTCATGGGAGGCGACCGCCCCCGGGTGCTGGAGGTGACGGGCGCTCGCGGTCCGCAGGCACTACAGGGCCGTCCGCTGTGGTCGGTGGACCCCACGACGCCGCTGCACCATGTGGAGCGGCTGCCCAAGGACGTGCGGGAACTGCCGCTCGTGGGCGCCGACGGCGACACCGTCCGCCTCTGCCAGGAGGCGGCGTTGCTGACCGCCGCCCAGCAACTCGGCAGCGCCGGCCGCACCCTGGACATGGCCGTCTCCCACGCGAAGTCCCGCAGACAGTTCGGCCGCCCGATCGGCGCGTTCCAAGCCGTGCAGCACCTGTGCGCACAAATGCTCGCCCGTACGGAACTCGCACGCGTAAGCGTATATGCCGCGTCACTCCTGGCTACCGAAAGTGATATCGCCGGAGCCAAACTGCTGGCGGACGAGGCCGCGATCCGTAATGCCCGCGACTGTTTGCAAGTGCATGGCGGTATGGGTTTCACCTGGGAGGCGGACGTTCACCCCCATCTGAAACGGGCCTGGCTGCGGCGGACGCAGTGGCAGTCGGCCGACGAGGCCGAGGAGGCGCTGACCCGGGCCCTGCTCGACCCGCCCGGAGAATTGCCCGACGGAAATCGCGAACCATTCGAATAACGCCGGGTAATCGGCACAGCCGAAAAGCCGCCCTTACCGCCCGGGGTGATCACGCTGCGTCGATATCGAGTTGTGTTCTTCGCGTAACTCGTCACCGTATGGAGTCGCGCCGGGTTTCCGGTACTCTCCGTGAGATGCGAGTGGTTCAGGGGTGCAATAAATCCGGTCCCGCCGAAGAAGCGGTACCGGGTGGGGAAGCGCCCTTCGTCCCTGTCGGCCCGGAGGTGAGAATGCCCCGGTGTCCGAGGCCCTCAAGCGCGCGCAGCACAGTATGCAGTATGCATGCCCCCTTGCGCCGGAATATGCCCGAAGCGCTTGTCGGGGTGACTGTATGTCAACCATGCTGTCGCCGAAGGGGGTCACGCTCAGTGATCCCATCGGGCAGCGAGGCGTTGTGTCCGCCGGTTCGGATGGTGTGAGCGGTGCAGGTGCTTCAGGTGCAGATCGAGGTGGGGGCCGACCCCTCGGAAGTGGGGCGGGCCCGTAGGTGGGCGCGGTCTCGGCTCGTCGGGTGCGGGATAGGGCTCGACGAACCGCTGGCCGAGACGCTGATCCTGCTGATCTCGGAGCTGGTCACCAACGCCGTGGTGCACACCGGCTGTCCGGCCGTCCTGCGGATGCTCCTCCCCGGCGCCGTGAGCCCCGCAGGCCCCGCGCCGGAGGCCCGGCCCGGCACGGTCCGGGTCGAGGTGGCCGACATCAGCGCCCGGCCGCCGACGCGGCGATGGGCCGAGGGTGGCGACACGGGCGGCAGGGGTCTGGAGTTGGTGGACGGGCTCGCCGACCGCTGGGGCTGGCAGCGCGAGGGCGCCGGCAAGCGCGTCTGGTGCGAGGTCGACCGCGGCGGGCCGTGCTGGAGTAGTGCTTTCGAGCCACAACACGCCGCGACAAATCGGGCGTAGTCGACAAAGTCCAGACCAGGTGTTGACGTGAAGTGGTCACGTGATCACCCTTGGATGCAGCGATTCGTTGCGAGGGGACGTCGAGAGGTCCGGCTGTCCTGGGCTGCCTTGACGAGTGCGGGTCGCGATCCGGCGCGACGACAGGGCTGAGGCGCCGGAGCTGGTTGGCGGCGCACGGTGCCGTGCTCGGGGTGCGCATCTGTGCGCCGCCGCCCACCCGTTGCCCCGGGATCCTGCCGGGCCCCGGGGCCGTTGTCAGAAGATCGCCACAGGCGCCACGGGTGTTCCCGTCCCGCCGACGAACGGCTCCGGCATGGCCGCCAGGAAAAAGGCGTAGCGCCGCTCTTCCGCGCACACGGTGGAGAGCTCCTCCAGATTCCAGTTCTGGCCCTGCGGCATGCCCATCTCCACCAGATCGAGCGCGTGTACGGGCATCCAGAGGTCCGTGATCTCCGGCGGGAAGATCTCGAACGTGAGGGTGTCATTGGCGACGGCGGCCACATCACGGGCGTGGAACCACTCGGGCGTGCGGATCGACAGACCGGGGGAGGGGTGGGCGTACGCGTGTTTGTCGCCGGCCAGGAAGCGTTGGATCTGTCCCGTCCTGACGAGCACGATGTCTCCCGGCCGGACCGTGACCCGGGCCAGTTCCTCCGCCGCCTCCAGGTCCTCCGGCGTGACGGCGTGGTCGCCGTCGAGTCGGTCCACGCCCCTGGCTCGGGCGACGTCGAGCAGTACGCCGCGCGAGACGATGTGCCCGGGCTTCTCCACGCCGTGGAAGGCCGAGCGGCTCTGGGCGGTGATCGAGTCCGCCGGGCGGCCGTTGTAGAGCTTCCCGCCGTGGGAGGCGTGCGAGAGCCCGTCCCAGTGCGTACCGGCCTGTAGCCCCATGGTCACGATGTCGTCGCTGGTGGCGACCGTGCCCGGCCCGAACAGCTCCACGTTGATCGCCACCATGGTGTGCAGCGGGTTGATCCTGCCCGGGATCACCCCCGTCTGTACGCCGTCCTGGTGCAAGGGCAGCGCGAGCGGGACCCGCCTGCCGCCGGCCACGGTCGCGGCGGCCTCGCGCACCACGGCGTCGGTGATGAGGTTGAGCGTGCCTATCTCGTCACCCTCGCCCCAACGACCCCAGTTGTTAACACGCTTGGCCAGTTCGTAGAACTCGGACGGCAACGGCATGGAAGTCCTCCCGGATGGCGCCTGTGCGGCTCCGCCGCGGCTCGGGCCGCGGGGCTTGTGCTCACGCCCGTGCTGCCCAAAAATCTAACGGACCGTCAGAAACTGTGGGAGGGGGCCACGCCGTGGGGAACTTCTTGGCCGGCAAGGTGATCGCCGTCACCGGCGCCGGACGCGGGATCGGCAGGGCGGTCGCCCTGGCGTGCGCCGCCGAGGGAGCCCGGGTCGTCGTCAATGACTACGGGGTGTCCGTGGCGGGCGAGGAGCCCTCGAGCGAGATCGCCACCGCTGTCGCCAAGGAGATCGAGGCCCTCGGGGGCGAGGCCACGGCCGTCGCGGACGACATCTCCACGATGGCCGGCGGCCGGCGGATCGTGGACACGGCGATCACCCGATACGGCCGTCTCGACGGCGTCGTATGCGGAGCGGGCATCCTCCGCGAGCGCATGATCTTCAATATGACCGAGGAGGAATGGGACCCGGTCATCGCCACCCATCTGAAGGGCACCTTCACCGTCTTCCGCGCCGCCTCCGCCGTGATGCGCCAACAGCGCGCCGGCACCCTCATCGGATTCACCAGCGGCAACCATCAGGGAAGCGTGTCCCAGGCCAACTACGCCTCGGCCAAGGGCGGGATCATCTCCCTCGTCCGCAGCGCCGCCCTGGGGCTGCACAAGTACGGCGTCACCGCCAACTGCGTCGCTCCCGTGGCCCGCACCCGGATGTCCGCCGGCGTCCCCATGGAACTCAAGGAGATCGGCGAGCCCGAGGACGTGGCCCCCCTGGTCGTCTACCTGCTCGGCGACCGCGCCCGGGAACAGGGCGTCACCGGCCAGGTCTACACCGTCGCCGGACCCAAGATCGCTGTCTGGGCCCAGCCGCGCGAACTGCGCGCCGCCTACGCCGAGGGCCGCTGGACCCCCGAACGGATCGCCGAGATCCTCCCGGAGACCGTCGGCACCGATCCGATGCCCCTGCTGGAGCGGCTCCGGGCGATGGCCGACGCGGCCGCCTCCGGCCGGCGCCCCAACGCGTGACGCGACAGACCGCGAAGGGAGAGGCACAGCGCCATGGACTTCGCATTCGGGCCGGAGGACGAGGCCTTCCGCCAGGAAGCCCGGACCTGGCTGGCCGAGCACCTGCCGGAACATACGGCCCGGCACCAGGACGATGACGGACGCCCCGCGCCCGGCCGCGCGTGGGAGCGCGAACTCGGCGCCGACGGCTGGATCGGCCTCGGCTGGAGTCCCCACCGCGGCACCCACGGCAACCGCACGGCCTCCCTCACCGGCCAGGTCGTCTGGGCCGAGGAGTACGCCCGCGCCGGGGCGCCCGCCCGCCTCGGCCACCTCGGCGAGAACCTCCTGGCACCCACTCTCCTCGCCCACGGCGACGACGCCCAGTGCGTCCGCTTCCTCCCCGCCATCGCCCGGGGCGAGGAGATCTGGTGCCAGGGCTACAGCGAGCCCGGCGCGGGCTCGGACCTCGCCGGTGTCCGGACCACCGCCACACGCGCCGACGGCGGCCGCGTCTACCGGATCGACGGGCAGAAGATCTGGACCTCGCTCGCCCACGACGCCGACTGGTGCTTCGTCCTCGCCCGCACCACCGAGGGCTCACATCGCCATCACGGACTCTCCTTCCTCCTCGTGCCGATGGACCAGCCCGGCCGCGTCGAGGTCCGGCCGATCCGCCAGCTGACCGGGACCGCCGACTTCAACGAAGTGTTCTTCGACGGCGCCGAGGCCCGCGCAGAGCACCTCGTCGGCGGCGAGGGCGACGGCTGGCGGGTCGCCCTGGGACTCCTCGCCAGGGAACGCGGGGTCTCCACCCTCGTCCAGCAGATCGGCTTCGCGGCCGAACTGGCACGGGTGGTCAGCCTGGCCGTGGAGTCCGGCGCCGCAGAGGAGCCGGCGGTACGGGACCGGCTCGTACGGCAATGGGCCGAACTCCAGGTGATGCGCTGGAACGCCCTGCGGACCCTTGGGGCCGCGGACACCCCCGGGGCGCCCAGCGTCGCCAAGCTGCTGTGGGGCGGCTGGCACCAGCGGCTCGGTGAACTGGCGATGCGGGTGCGCGGCGCCCCCGCCACCCTGGGGCCGGACCCCTGGAGCGCCCACAGCCCGTACCGGCTGGACACCCTGCAACGCCTGTTCCTCTTCAGCCGAGCCGACACCATCTACGGCGGCTCGGACGAGATCCAGCGCAACATCATCGCGGAGCGCGTACTCGGTCTGCCCAAGGAGGCACGGACATGACGGCGTACGGGCACTGGATCGCCGGCGCCTGGCGCGCGCCGGAAAAAGGGCACTATCCAGTTGTCAATCCGGCGACCGAGAAGGTCGTCGGGGAGGCCCCGGAGTCGACTCCCGCCGAAGTCGCCGACGCCGTGGCCGCCGCGCGGGCCGCGCAGGACGGCTGGTCCCGTACGGATCCGCGCGAACGCGCGGCCGTACTGGACCGGATCGCTGATCTGATCACCGAGCGGAGCGAGGAGCTCGCGCCCCTCCTCCAGGCCGAGACCGGCGCGACGACACGCGTCACCTCGACCATGCAACTTCCCACCGCCGCCGAACGCTTCCACCGGTACGCGCGGGGCGCGACGGAATCGCGCGTCGTCCCCCTCGCACCGCGCCCCGTCAGGGCGAGCCCCCTCGCACCCGGCGGCCTGCTCGGCGCCGCCGCGGTACGCCGCCCCGTGGGCGTCGTCGGCTGTATCACCTCCTACAACTTCCCTCTCGTGAATCTCGCGGGCAAGGCGGCGCCCGCCCTGGCCATGGGCAACACGGTCGTCGCGAAGCCGGCGCCGCAGGACCCGCTCTGCTGCCTGGAGCTGGGCCCGTTGTGCCGCGAGGCCGGGCTTCCCGACGGGGTGTTCAACGTGGTCACCGGCTCGGGCGCGGGAGCAGGGGAGGCGCTCGTGGCGCACCCCGGCGTCGACATGATCAGCTTCACCGGTTCCAGCGCGGTGGGAAAGAAGATCGCCGAGGCCGCGGGGAGGTCGATGAAGCGCACCCTGATGGAGCTGGGCGGCAAGGGCGCGGCCATCGTCCTGGAGGACGCCGACGAGGCGGTGATCAAGTCGGCGGTCGGGGCGGTCGGTTCGGTCTGGTCCTTCCACAGCGGGCAGATCTGCACGGCGCCGACCCGCGTACTCGTCCACCGGTCGCGGCACGAGCGGGTCGTCGCCGGTCTCACACGCTACGCCGGGTCGCTGATCGTCGGGGACCCTGTGGATAACTCCACGGCCGTGGGCCCGTTGATCTCCGCCGAGCAGCGCGACCGCGTCGAGGCCCACATCGCCGAGGCCCGTGACCAGGGCGCCCGCATCCTCGTCGGAGGCACGCGCCCCGCCGTCCGCCCGGGCTTCTACGTCGCCCCCACCCTCATCACGGACGTCACCCCCGACATGGCCGTCGCCCGCGAGGAGATCTTCGGCCCCGTCGTGGCCGTGCTCGTCTTCGACGACGAGGACGAGGCGGTCCGTATCGCCAACGGCACCGCGTACGGCCTCCACGACTATGTCTTCAGCGCCGACACCGGCCGCGCCTGGGCCCTCGCCGCCCGGCTCCGCAGCGGAAACGTCGGCGTGAACACCGTCCAGCGGCACCCCGAGACTCCCTTCGGGGGATTCAAGGAGAGCGGGATCGGCCGCGACGGCGGCTCGTTCGCCCTCGACGCGTACAGCGAACTCCAGTCGGTCGTCTGGCCGTCCTGAGCCCTACCCCGGAGAGGACCACCACCGATGAGAGGCGTCATCTTCGACGGCGAGCGGCCCCGCTTCGTCGACGACCTGGAGGTACGGGACCCGGGGCCCGGCGAGGTGCTCGTCGCCGTGACCGCGGCCGGCCTCTGCCACAGCGATCTCGCGGTCGTCGACGGCACCATCCCGCATCCCGTCCCCGTGGTCCTCGGGCACGAGGGCGCGGGCGTGGTCGAGACCGTCGGGCCGGGCGTCGCACACGTCTCACCCGGCGATCACGTCGCCCTGTCCACTCTGGCCTCCTGCGGCGCCTGCGCCGACTGCGACCGGGGACGGCCCGCCATGTGCCGGGCGGCCTTCGGCAGGCCCGGCAGGCCCTTCCGGCGGAACGAGGAGAAGCTGTTCCACTTCGCGGCCACCTCCGTCTTCGCCGAGCGGACGGTCGTCAAGGCCGTCCAGGCCGTCAGGATCCCCGCCGATGTCCCGCCGGCCCCGGCGGCCCTCCTCGGCTGCGGCGTCCTGACCGGTGTCGGCGCGGTCCTCAACCGCGCGCGTGTGGGCCAGGGCGAGTCCGTCCTCGTCATCGGGGCGGGCGGGGTCGGCCTCAACGTGCTGCAAGGCGCGCGGATCGCCGGTGCCGCCCCGATCGTCGCCGTCGACGCGAATCCCGCGAAGGAGAAGGCGGCCCGGCTCCTCGGCGCCACGCACTTCGTCGACGCCTCCGCCGGTCGCGACGTCCTCGCCGCCGTCCGGGAGGTCCTGCCCGCCGGCGCCGACCACGCCTTCGAATGCGTAGGCGACGTCCGGCTCGTCCGGCAGGCGGTGGACCTCCTCGGACGGCATGGCCAGGCGGTCCTCCTGGGAGTGCCGCCCATCGGAGCGGAGGCGGCGTTCCCGGTCTCGTCCCTCTATCTGGACAAGTCGATCCTGGGCTGCCGCTACGGCTCGTCCCGGCCGCAGCACGACATCGCCCTCTACGCCCGGCTGTACCGGGAGGGCCGCCTGATGCTCGACGAACTCGTCAGCCGGATCTACCCCGTCGAGGAGTTCGCGCAGGCCATGGACGACATGAACAACCGTACGGTGGCCCGGGGCGTCCTCTCCTTCGACCGGTGAGCCGGTCGTCCTCCATGTGATCCCCGCCGCGGGTCTTGCGCGGGCCGTCGCCTGAGTGTGGGGTTGGCCTGTGCCTTTTGTGCCGAGCGGGCCCGGATTCAGGTCAAGACGGACTATTCGGTAAGAATGGTCCGTCGTCGGCCGCCGCGGGCGCGGTGGTGTGCCCGGGCCCCTTGCCGGTGGATCGGCGGGACGGGTGTGGTCCCGGACCGGCGGGAACGGAACCTCGCGGCCTCTGGGGGAATCATTCTTGGAGAGAGGGGCTGACATGACACAGCAGGCTGAGCCGCACCCGATAGCGGAAGAGATACCGGACGAGGCGACGGACGCCGCGTCCGCGCCGTGCTGCGCGGCGCCGCACCGGACGGCGCGCGACGACGGGTTCGGCGCGGCGTTCTGCGCCTCGATGGCCGCGCTCTGCGCGGAGACCGTCGTCGCCGCGACGGCCGGTGTGCTCGTCCTTCTCTCCCGGGAGCACGACGGGCTCCCCAAGGGCCCCGTCCTGATCGCCGCCGTGGCCCTCGGCGCCCTGCTGCTGATCGTGCTGCTCAGTGGTTTCGTCACGGCCGCCGTCGTCATGCCCGCGCTGACGCTGGCCCGGCGGACGGCACGCGCGCGGGAGCGGAGCGCCGGCGCGCTGTGGACCGCCGGGGCCACGGCCGCCGTCGCCGCGGCGGCCGTCGCGGTGTTCGGTGGTGTGGCCGCGCTCGGCAGCCTCTCCCTCGCGTGGCCGCTCAGCTATCCGATCTGGTGGGGCGCCCTCACGGTCGTGCTGGTGCCTGCCGCTCTGGCCGGCCGGGCGGCCGCTCGTCGCGCTCGCGAGAGCCGCTCCGGCAGCGTGGCCCGCCGGGTGACGCGTGACGGCCTGCTGGCCTGGCTGGTCGTCGGCGTGCTCGGCGCCGGGGCGTACGGCACGGGCCTGGTGAGCGTGTACGAGCCGCCGCGCCTGACCAAGTCGGACCTCGCCGGCACCTGGACGGACGGCCGTGGCGGCACGGTCAAGCTGGACTCGGACGGCAACGCGATCGCCGAGGGGCTCGACAACTTCACCTGGGACGGCACGGGCAAGGACCGGCCGAAAGACTGCGACGGTTCCGGCACCTGGACGCCGGTCAAGGACGGCGGCCGGGTGCAGGGCGTCTCCATGCGGATCAGCTCCTGCGAACTGTC
Source organism: Streptomyces hesseae (assembly GCF_031845785.1). Classification (NCBI taxonomy): domain Bacteria; kingdom Bacillati; phylum Actinomycetota; class Actinomycetes; order Kitasatosporales; family Streptomycetaceae; genus Streptomyces; species Streptomyces hesseae. The sequence goes on along the minus strand of NZ_JAVRFI010000003.1, from coordinate 246,664 downwards.
CCGGGACTGGAGCGTCATCGGTACGGAGAAGGAGCCGCGGATCTTCCACGAGATCGGCAAGCCGGGCTCCGGCAAGCGCTACGTACTGACGAAGATGGTCAAGCACAGGAAGAAGTGACCGGAGGGGGCGCGACCGGACGGACGTGCCCGTCAGGGGCGGGACGCCGCTTCGTCGTACGTCCCGAACGCGTCGAAGGCGCCGAAGCCGCCCCGGTGGAACAGCAGGGGGCCGGCGCTCGCCGCGTTCTCGTCCGTCCCCAGGGCCGCCACGCGCCCCACGACGATGAGGTGGTCCCCGGCCGTGTGCACCGTGTGGATCGCACAGTCCACCCAGGCGGGCACGTCCTGGATCCTGGGCGAACCGGTCGCCGGAGCAGGGGTGTGGGGAACTCCGGCGAACTTGTCGGCCGTTTGTGCCCCGCTGACCGCGAAACCCCGGCAGAGCGCTCCTTGTCCGGAGCCCAGGATGTTGACGCAGAAGACGCCCGCGCGGGCCACGCGGGGCCAGGTCGTGGACGTACGGCCGACCATGAAGACGACCAGGGGCGGGTCGAGGGACAGTGAGGCGAACGACTGACAGGCGAAGCCGGCCGGAGGCTCGCCGTCCGCTCCGGGCGCCGTGATCACGGTGACTCCGCTGGCGAAATGCCCCAGCACCGTCCGGAACGCCTCCGGGTTCGGCGGAGGAGGCTCGTCCGCTCGTACGGCCCGCAGTGCCGGGCGGGGGAGCGGGGGAAGGCGTGGGGCGACCGGGGCGGGTGAGCCGGCCGATCGCAGATACCGCAGGGCGACGTCCGCCATACCGGCGTGTCCCATCATGGCCTCCATTGAAACTGATGGTGTGTGAGATCGGTACCCCGTGCGCGGGACCCGGCGCCCATGGCGGTCACCGCCCCCGGAAGGCGGGGCTCCGGCGTTCGAGGAAGGCGACGACGCCCTCGGCCGCGTCCGCCGTCGTGGAGTTGATCTCCTGCGCCGCCGCCTCGGCGGCGAACGCCGTGCCGCGATCGGCGTCGAGCGAGGCGTTGACCAGCTGTTTCGTCAGGGCGAGGGCACGGGTCGGGCCGTCGGCCAGCCGCTGGGCCCAGGCCCGTGCCGTCTCGTCCAGCTCCTTGTCCGCGACGACGCGGTTGACCAGGCCGAAACGTTCCGCCTCGGTGGCGGAGAGCGCGTCGCCGAAGAACATCAGCTCCTTCGCCCGGCGCGGGCCCACGAGGCGGGTCAGCAGATACGCGCCGCCGCCGTCGGGGACCAGGCCCCGGCGGACGAACACCTCGAGGAAGCGGGCCGACTCCGCGGCCAGGACCAGGTCGCAGGCGAACGCGAGATGCGCGCCGAGCCCGGCGGCCGTGCCGTTCACGGCGGCGATCACGGGCTTCTCGCAGTCCAGCACCGCCCCGATCAGCCGCTGGGCGCCGTCCCGGATCGTCCGGGCCACATCGCCGGGGGCGCGGTCGGTGAGAGCCGCTCCCGGCACCGCCCGCAGGTCGGCGCCCGAGCAGAAGCCCGCGCCGGCGCCGGTGAGGACCACGGCCCGGACGGCCGGGTCGGACGAGGCCCGGCCGAATTGGGAAATCAGGTTTTCGCGCTGGTCAGGGGTGATGGCGTTGAGTGCGTGGGGCCGGTTGAGGGTCAGCCACGCCACCCCGTTGTCAGTGGTGTGCAGTACCAATGACTCAGCGGATCCGGTGGACGCGGCGGACCCGTCCGGCTCGTCGCGTCCACCGGGCCCGGGGGATGACTCACGGGGGGAGAGCGTCATGGGGGAGCTCCTTGTCCTACGGGCGGCCGGGCGCGGCCCGGCCGCGCGGGGTGCGGCGGGTGTGCCCGGTGCCTCAGCGGCAGACGGTCAGCGCGTCGAGAGCCACGGCGCCCTGGCCGCGCTCCAGCACCACGAGCGGGTTGATGTCCAGCCCGGCGAGGCCGTTGCCCAGCTCCAGGGCCATGCGCTGGACGCGCAGAACGGTCTCGACAAGGGCGTCCACATCGGTCGGGGGAGCCCCTCGGACGCCGTCCAGCAGGGCGCGTCCGCGCAGTTCGCCGAGCATCGCCCGCGCGTGGTCCTCGCCGAACGGCGGCACGCGTACGGCGGTGTCGTCCAGGACCTCCACCAGGACGCCGCCCAGGCCCACCGTCACGGTGGGGCCGAAGAGGGAGTCGTGCGTGATGCCGACGGTCATCTCGACACCTTGGCCGACGAGTTGGCAGACGAGCACCCCGTCCAGCGGCAGTTCCTCGTAGCGGGCGATCTCGGTCAGCTCCCGGTAGGTGTCGCGGACCTGACTGGCCGAGGTCAGCCCGATCCGCACCAGACCGAGCTCCGACTTGTGGGCGAGCCGCGGCCCCGAGGCCTTCATGACCACGGGATAGCCGATCTGGCCGGCCGCCCGGACGGCCGCGGCGGCGCTGGTCACCAGCTGTTCCCGGGGTACGCGTATGCCGTACGCGCGCAGGAGCTGCTTCGCCGCGTGCTCGCTCAGCTGCTCGCCCGGGCGCAGCAGTGCCCGCGCCTTGCGGGCGGACGGGGACAGGGTGCGCGGGGCGTCGTCGAAGGGGGAGCGGTAGCCGCTGGTGAAGCGGTGGTGGTCGAGGTAGGCGCGGACGGCGGTGACGCAGTTGGCGAACGTGCGGAAGGTGGCCACGCGCGAGGAGCCGAGGAGGGTGGTGCGATAGGCGTTCTCGGTGCCGACGGGCGAACCCCACACCACGCACACGAGTTTGTCGGTCTTCTCCGCCGCGTCCACGAGGTCCCGTGCGAGGCGGTCGCTCAGGGGCGGGAAGGGGCCGGTGATCGGGCAGACGAGCACACCGATGGACGGGTCGGCGAGGATCGCGTCGATGATCTTCCGGCCACGCCAGTCGCCGACCGGGTGGCCGCCGTTGTCGACGGGGTTGGCCACGCTCAGGTAGTCGGGGATCCACTGGTGGAGCTCGCTCTGCTTCCCGGCGGACAGGACGGGGAGGTCGAGGCCGGCCGCGGAGGCGAGGTCCGCGAAGTGGGCTCCCGTGCCACCGGAGATCGAATACACGGCGACGCCCTGGGCGCGGGGCGGGCGGGCGCGGGCGAGCAGGGCCGCGGTGTCCTGGAGCTCGTCCAGGCCGTTCACGCGGATCACGCCGTACTGCCGCATGGCCGCGTCCACCACGTCGTCCGCGCCGGTGAGCTTGCCGGTGTGGGTGGCGGCGGTGCGGGCGCCCGTCTCGGTCCGGCCGACCTTGACCATGACCACGGGCACCTTGTGGCGGGCGGCCCGGTCGGCGGCGAGCAGGAACGCGCGGCCGTCCTTGAGGCCTTCCACATAGGCGGCGACGGCCCCGACCTCGGGCCGGGTGGCGAAGTAGGAGAGGAAGTCGGCGCATTCCAGATCCGCTTCGTTGCCGGTCGGCGCCCAGTGCGAGAGCCGGATGCCCAGTTCCTGGAGGGCGAAGACCGGCCGGCCCTGGTGGCCTGACTGGGTGATCAGGGCGATGGCGGGGCCGTCGAGGTCGTCGCGGAAGCGCTCGAAGGCGTTCAGGTTGGTGTTCGGGCCGAGCAGGCGGGTGCCGGTGCCCTGGAGCGCGGCGGTGAGCCGGGCCTGGGCGGTGGCACCCTCGGCGCCCGTCTCGGCGAAGCCGGAGGCGAAGACGACGGCGAACCCGGCCCGGATCTCCTTGAGTTCCTCGAGTACGGGGACCGGGTCGCCGACGAGCAGGACGGCGAGGTCGATCCGCTCGGGGAGGTCGCGGACGGAGGCGTGGCAGGGGAGGCCGAACACGGTCGTACGGGTGGGGTGAACGGGGTGGACGCGGGCGCCGACGCGCTCGGCCCAGTCAATGAGCTGCCGGGTGATGGCGGTGTTGGGCCTGCCCTCGGTCTCGGAGGCGCCGATGACGGCCATGGTCTCCGGTCGGAAGAGCCGGTCGAGGTCGGGGACGTCCGAGGAGAGAGGGCGTCCGCTGACGTCGGTGTCCTCGGCGGTGGCGGTCGTGCCATGGACAGCAGGGCCCGGGTGCCGGCCGCAGGCCGCCACCCGGGCGGGACGGGAGGTGGTGGTGAGGGTGCCGTGAGTCGATCCGAGCATCGTTCTCGCCCACTCCTGCTCAATGGCCGATAAGCTGACGGTAAGTCAGATTACTGAGCTGATGGTTCATCAGGAACAGGGTGTGCGCCGAAACGATCGGAAACGGAGCGGGGAGGAGGGCCCCTTGACGCGACCGACCAGGGCCGACGTGCCGGAGATCGACGACTTCACGCGCCCCTACTGGGACGCCGCGGCCGAAGGGCGGCTGCTGATACGCCGCTGCCGTGCCCCCGGGTGCGGACGGGCGCACCACTACCCACGGGAGTTCTGTCCGTATTGCTGGAGCGCGGACGCCGGCTGGGAGGAGGCAGGCGGGGGTGCGACGCTCTATACCTGGTCCGTCGTCCACCGGAACGACCTCCCGCCCTTCGGCTCGCGCCTGCCGTACACGGCCGCCGTGGTCGACCTGGACGAGGGGCCGCGCATGACGACCGAGATGATCGACTGCCCCGAGGGGGAGCTGAGGATCGGCATGCGGCTGAGAGTCGCCTACCGGCGCCTGCCCGATACCGGAGTGGTGGTGCCGGTCTTCCGGCCGGAGGGGGCGGGCGGGTAGCCCGTTGGCCGGGCACGGGCACGGGCGCGTCAGTCGCGGCCGAGGACGACCGTCCCTGACGAGCAGAACCAGCCCCCCGTCCCGGAGGCGACGGCGAGCCGGGGAAGGCGGCCGTGGGCCCTGCGCACCTGGCGGCCCTCCTCCGCCTCGCCGCGCAGCTGCCGTACGGCCTCGACCAGGAGGAACAGGCCGCGCATGCCGGGGTGGCAGGCGGAGAGGCCGCCGCCGTCCGTGTTGACGGGCAGCTCGCCGTCAGTGGTCAGCCTGCCCTTCGCCGCGAACGCGCCGCCCTCGCCCTTGGCGCAGAAGCCCAGGTCCTCCAAGGTCACGAGGGTCATATAGGTGAAGGCGTCGTAGAGCTCCGCCACCTCGATCTCCTGGGGTGTGACGCCCGCCCGTGCGAAGGCCTTCCGGCCGGAGAGCGCGGCCGGGGTGACGGTGAAGTCCTCCCAGGCGGACATCGTCGCGTGCGAGACGGCGGTTCCGGTGCCCAGCACCCACACCGGCGGCTTCGCCGTGTCCGGTACGTACTCCTCGGCGGCCAGCAGGACGGCGCAGCCTCCGTCGGAACGTACGCAGCAGTGCAACGTGGTGAAGGGGTCGGCGACCATCGGGCCGCCGAGGACGTCGTCGACCGTGAGGGGGGAGCGGTACAGGGCGTACGGGTTGTGAAAGGCGTTGGCGCGGGTTTGAACGGCGATGTCCGCCAACTGTTCCAGGGTGGTGCCGTACTGGTGCATATGGCGGCGGGCGGCCATCGCGTACTTGGCGATGAGGGTGTGCCCGTACGGTGCCTCGAACTGGGCCGGGCCGCGGGTGCCGAAGGACAGGGCGGCAGTGCGCCGGCCGGCCTTGACGTCGGCGCGGGCGGTGGAGCCGTAGACCAGGAGCACGGCCTCGGCGTGCCCCTGGGCGATGGCGTCGACGGCGTGCGCGGCCATGACCTCCCAGGTCGCCCCGCCGACCGAGGTCGAGTCCACCCAGGAGGGCCGCAGCCCCAGGTATTCCGCGACCTCGACGGGCGCGAGCGTGCCGAGCCCGGCGGAGGCGAAGCCGTCGATCACGGATCTGTCGAGCCCGGAGTCGTCGAGGGCGCGGCGGGCGGCCTGGGCGTGGAGTGCGTAGGGCGTGACCGCGTCGAGGCGACCGCAGTCCGAGAGGGCGACGCCGACGACAGCGACCTTGCGCGTGCCTGGAGTCATGGAACTGACGGTACATCAGATACACGTGGGCGCGGTCTGGGAAAGCGGGGCGGATCTCCCTAATATGACGCTCCGTCAGTCAGGAGGTGGCTCTGTCGATGGACGCCGCGTTCAGTGACGAACAGGAAGAGATCCGCCGTACGTTGCGCGAGGTGCTGGCCAAGCATGCGGGCATGGACGCGGTCAGGGCGGCGGTGCTGACGCCGGCCGGTCATGACACGGACCTGTGGCGGCGGCTCGCCGAGCGGCCGGGACTGCCCGGTCTGGCCGTCGAGCGGCGGTACGGAGGGGCCGGCTGCGGCCTGCTGGAGCTGGCCCTGGCCTGCGAGGAGACCGGGCGGGTGCTCCTGCCCTCGCCCCTGCTGGCCACGTCCGCCGTGACCGCCCCCCTGATCGCCGCCCTGGGCACGCCGGAGCAGCGGAACGACCTGCTCCCGCGTCTGGTGTCCGGCGAGCTGACCGGGACACTCGCCGTCCCCCGTGGCACGCTGCCGGACGCGCTCGGGCTGACCGTCCCGGGCACGCTCGGGCTGACCGGGCCGGGTGGCGTCGACCGGTCGGGGGACAGCGGACGATCGCGGAACAGCGACCGGTCGTGGGGCGGCGACTGGCCGTGGGGCGGCGACTGGGCGGGCGGCGGTCGGTCGGGCGGAGTGCAGGCCCGGCGCTCCGGCGACGGCTGGCGGCTCTACGGGGAGGCCCGCCAGGTGCTCGACGGCCACAGCGCGGGGCTGCTGCTGATCGCCGCGCGCACGGGAGGCTATGCCGACGCCCGCACCCTGCTCTTCGTCGTACGGCCCGGGACGGCCTCCGGGGTGACGCGGACCAGGCTGACCTCGCTGGACGAGACGCGTCCCCAGGCCCGTATCGAGCTCAGGGACACCGAGGCGGAGCCGCTCGGGCTGCCCGGTTCCCGAGTGCGGGGGGAGCCGGCCGAGGTGGGCGCCGGTGTGGCGGCCGTCCTCGCGGCCGAGGCGGTGGGGGCGGCGGACCGGGCACTGGAGCGAACGGTCGGGTACGCGCGCGTGCGGGAGCAGTTCGGCAGGCCGATCGGCTCCTTCCAGGCGGTCAAGCACCGGCTGGCGGACCTGTACGTCGCTGTGCAGGCCGCCCGTTCGGCGGCGTACTACGCGGCGTGGTCCGGGCGGCCCGCGGCGGCCGGTCTCGCGCTCGCGCAGGCCCTGGAGACCGCCCGGAAGGTCGCCGGCGAGGCCGTGCAGCTGCACGGAGGCATCGGGGTGACCTGGGAGCACGAGGCACAGCTGTACTTCAAACGAGCGACGTCGGACGAGTTGCTGTTCGGCCCGGTGGACCGGCTGCGGGCCCGGGCGGCCGGGACGGCCGGGCTGTTCGACACGACGGGTCCGTTTGGTGCTCCGGGGGAGAGGGAAACGGTGGTGCTGTGATGGCGACGGTCGAACGCCTCGTACAGAGAATCTCCTCGACCCGGTCGTTCGCGCGATTCGCTCCGTATGTCGTTCCGTCACTCGATCGCGCGGTGCACCGGCTGACGGGCGGCAGGGTGCTGTTGAGTACACGTCTGCTGCCGGGCTGTCTGCTGACCTCCACCGGCGCGAAGAGCGGTCTGCCCCGCAGGGCACCGCTCGCGTGCATGCCCCTGAGGGGTGAGGACGGAACGGTCGGCGCCTGGGTCCTCGTCGGCAGCAACTTCGGCCGCCCCGGGCATCCCGCCTGGTCGGCGAACCTGATGAAGCACCCGGACGCCGTGATCAGCTGGAAGGGGCAGGACGTCCCGGTGGACGCGCGGCTGCTGAAGGGCGCGGAGCGGGAGGCGATGTGGGCGGCGGTGGTGAGGTTCTGGCCGCCGTACGCGCGCTACCAGGAACGCGTGGAACGGGAGATCCGGCTCTTCCGGCTGGAACGGCGATAGCGCCGCCTGGGCCCTTCGCCGGAATGCGGCACGGCGGGGCCGCCCGGGCTCGACGGCCCGGGCGGCCCCGCCGCGACGATGACAGGACGTGCGAAGGACGGGCGTCCCTGACGCGCTGGCACGTTCGAGGTGCCGGCACGGCGCGGGAGCGCGGCGGTGGAACGCGGCACGCGGACGGGCCGGGTGGCCGCGTCGGACGTGGTGGCGCGCGCAATCGCTACTTGGTCGGCTTCTTGCCGGTGATGCCCAGATGGACGATGAGCGCGAGGTTCGGCTTGAGCTCGGCCTGCTTGACTCCCCAGCTCTGGAAGCCCTTCTGGTGCGAGGCCACCGCGGCGAGCATGGCGACGAGCGAGCCCGCGACGGCCGCGGGGTTGAGGTCCTTGTCCACCTTGCCCTTGGACTGGAGCTCCTTGACGGAGTCCGTCAGGGAGTTGGTGACGGCGTTGAGGATCTTCATGCGGATCTTGTAGAACCGCTTGTCGCCCTCGGCCGCGCCCAGGTCCACGACGCGCAGGATCGCGTCGTGTTTGCGCCAGAAACCGAGGAAACCGTCGACAAGTTCCTCGGCCGCCTGCCAGCCGGACTTGCCGACCCAGGAACGGCCGGCGACGAGATCGGTGAGACTCGCGCCTTCCTTCGCCATTTCCTCGGCGATTTCGAGGACGGCGCCCTCGACGTCGGGGAAGTACTGGTAGAAGGTCGCCGGAGAAGTCCCGGCCCGGCGGGCGACATCGATGACCTTGACATCGCGGTAGGGCGAGGAGCTGAGCATTTCGCTGAGGCAGTCGAGCAGCTTCTGCCGCGTCGCCTGACCGCGCCGACCGGCCACGCGGCCGTCGACGGTGCGTACTTGTCCTGTCATGCCGTCAGCTTACCGAGGGGTGATCGGAGCGCGATTCGGCCGCATGCAAATGGGGGCAGGGGTGCGCGGAGGTATGTAATCGCAGGTCAGACGGTGTTGGAAGGGGTGACGGGAGAGCCGGACCGGATTGGCCCGTACCGGTGAATTGTCCTATCAACAAGCTGTGGACGGGGAAGCCGACGGCTCCGATTTCCGGTTATCCACAGGCCGCGCGAGATCCTCGATCTGCCTCTACCGTGGCTGCGAGAACACTCCGCGTAGCAGACGTCTCGCCCGCCCGCGCGGAACCCGACCGCGCGCGGAAGGAGCCGCACCATGAGCGCAGCCACGGAAGGATTCCGGGAAGGCGCGCCGTGCTGGGCTGACGCCATGCTCTCAGATGTCGAAGCGGGCAAGCGCTTCTACGGCGGACTTCTCGGCTGGACATTCGAGGACAGCGGGGGCGAGTACGGGCACTACACCCAGGCATTCCACGACGGAAAGAACGTGGCCGCGCTGGCTCCCAAGCCGGACGGCCGGTTCCCGACGGCCTGGTCGATCTATTTCGCCTCCCCCGACGTGGCGACCACGGCGGACCGGATCAGGGCGGCGGGCGGGCAGATCTTCATGGGCCCGATGTCCATCGGCCCGTTCGGCACGATGCTGATGGCCGCCGATCCCGGCGGTGCCGCCTTCGGCGTCTGGGAGGCCGGCAGTCACCGGGGCTTCGAGAAGCGCGGCGAGCCGGGCTCGTACGGCTGGGCCGAGGTGTACACCTGGGACGCCCCGGCGGTCGACCCCTTCTACGAGGCGGTCTTCGGTTTCACCACGCATGACGTGAGCGAGGAGGCGGGCATCGACTTCGCCGTCTGGACGCCCGCCGGGGTCCCGGGCACCCCGGAGAACGCGGTCGCGGGCAGAGCCGTCATGGACGAGCGGTTCCCGCGGGAGATGCCCGCCCACTTCCTCGCCTACTTCGTCGTCGAGGACTGCGACGCGGTGGTGCGCGAGGCGCTCCGGCTGCACGGGCGGGTGCGCAGGGAGCCGCAGGACACGCCGTACGGACGGTTCGCCGTCCTCGCCGACGACCAGGGGGCCGACTTCGCCGTGATCGACGTCGCGCACCAGGGACAGGGGTAGCCGACGGGTGCGCGAGAACTACTGAGCAGCAGGTGAGAGGGGTCGTTCCGCATGGCGCGGCATATGGCCCCATATGGCGGAGACACGGCGAAGCGCGCCCCGGGTTCGCAACCGAGGGCTTCGCCAGGAAGAATCTAGGGGCGCGTACCCCGGGATAATTTCGCGGAGAGACGCTGCACGGGGCTTGAAACCCTTCAAGCCCCCACGGGGAGGTGGCAGGTCAGTGGTGGAGCAGCTTACGCAGCACGACCCGAGACGGATCGGCCCGTTCGAGGTGCTCGGCCGACTCGGTGCCGGCGGCATGGGGCTGGTCTATCTCGCCCGCTCGGCGTCCGGCCGGCGGGTGGCGATCAAGACGGTGCGTACGGAGCTCGCGGAGGACCAGCTCTTCCGTGTCCGATTCACCCGTGAGGTGGAAGCGGCCCGTGCGGTCAGCGGTTTCTACACCGCCGCCGTCGTCGACGCCGACCCCAGGGCCGCCGTGCCCTGGCTGGCCACCGCCTACGTCCCCGCCCCCTCGCTCGAGGAGATCATCACCGAGTGCGGGCCGCTGCCGGCCCAGGCGGTGCGCTGGCTGGCCGCGGGCATCGCGGAGGCGCTCCAGTCCATCCATGGCGCCGGGCTCGTCCACCGGGACCTCAAGCCGTCGAACGTGCTCGTGGTGGAGGACGGGCCGAGGGTCATCGACTTCGGCATCGCCTCGGGTGTCTCCAACACCCGGCTGACCATGACCAACGTCGCCGTCGGCACGCCCGCGTACATGTCGCCCGAGCAGGCGCGCGACTCCCGTAGCGTCACCGGGGCCAGCGACATCTTCTCCCTCGGTTCCACCCTGGTCTTCGCGGCGACCGGGCACGCCCCCTTCCATGGCGTCAACCCGGTCGAGACCGTGTTCATGCTGCTCAGGGAGGGGCCCGACCTGAGCGGGCTGCCGGACGAGCTCCGGCCCCTGATCGACTCCTGTATGCAGATGGCCGCCGAGAACCGGCCGAGCCCCGCCGACCTCCAGTCGCAGCTCGCCCCCCATCTGTTCGCCTCCGGCGGGGGCGACGACAGCGGCACGGCCTCGGCCTGGCTGCCCGACAACGCCGTCACCCTGATCGAGCAGCGCCGCGCGGGCCACCGCCCCTCCGCGAAGGACGCGGGCGCGTCCGGCCGCTCCCGTCCGGCCGTCCCGCCCCGGCCCGCCCAGCCCCCGGCACCGGAGCCCGTGGCCGCCTACGAGCCGCACGGCGGCCCCGGTGGCCACAGCGGCCCCGGCGGCCATAGCGCCCCCGGCTGGAGCGACGGGCACGCGGGTACGGGCACGCCCGACCCGCGCGGCGGGCTCAGCGGACCGCACAGCGTCAGGCCCGTGGCCGGCGCCGGAGCCGTCGCGCACGGCCGCCACGCCGGCGCGCCCTCCGCTTCCGAGGGGGCCGTGCGGCTGGCCGGGTCGCAGGTGCCGATCGGCCCGGGTCCGAGGGTCGCCGACGCCCGGGACCCGCACGCGGGCACCGGCGCCGGCGCCACCACCGGATGGGTCCGGCCCCCGGCCGGCGCGTCGGCAGCGGTCGTCCCCAGCCAGCCCCCGGTGGCCGCGCCCGCAGCCCCCGACGGCGGGGCCACCGCGCAGGCGGAGCAGGGCCGCTGGCGGCCGTGGCGGTTCCGGATGTCGAACGACGTCTGGGGCACCCCCGTCGTCTCCGGCGACCTGCTGTACGTCACGTCGTTCGAGGTGCACGCGCTCGATGTGGCCAGTGGACGGCGGCAGTTCAAGACCCGGGACGTGGCCTGGGCGATGGCCGTCGCCGACGGCCGCATACACGCCTCCGACGGGCCGACGCTGTACGCGCTCGACGCCTCCGACGGCACGGAGCGGTGGCGGCTGTCCACGGACGGCTGGGTCTACTCCCTCAAGGCCGACCGGGGCACGATCGTCACCGGCACGCGCGGCGGGGGAGTCCAGGCGTGGGAGGCCGCCAACGGCGAACTCCTGTGGGAGATGAACGGCGCCCAGGCCGACTTCGAGACCCCCGACTGCGGGCCGTTCGTCCACGACGGCACGGTGTACGTCTGGTCCGACGCGCGGCTGCGCGCGCTCGAGGCCCGTACGGGCGCGGAGCGCTGGTCGTACCCCGTGGGCGACGCGGCCTCGTGCGGCGGTGTGCCCGTGCGGCTGCTGCCCGCCCCGGACGGCGTCGTCTATGTCGCGGCCGGCACGCGGGTGCTCGCCATCGATGTGGCCCGGGGGGATGTGCGCTGGCGCTTCGAGGCCCCCGCGGTCTTCCTGAGCCCGCCCGCCTTCGCCCCCGGCCCCGCCGTGACCGGCGGGGGCGTCTACATCGCCGACTACCTGGGCACCGTCTACGCCCTGGACGCGGCCACCGGCCGCGACCGCTGGCGCATCGCCACGGAGTCCCGGCAGTCCACGGAGCCGGTGCTGGTCTCCGGGGGATCGGTCCACCTGGGCAGCGGCGGCGCGCTCTACACGCTGGACGCGGTCACGGGCACGCCGAAGTGGCGCTTCGCGGCGGGCGGCGACATCATCGGCACGCCCGTCGTCGCCGACGGCCGGGTGCACTTCGGCTCCGCCGACCACTGTCTCTACACGGTGGACGCGGCCGGGGGCCAGCTGCGCTGGAAGCTCGCCACGGGCGGGGAGATCACGGGGTCGCCGGTGGCGGCGGGCGGGGTCGTCTACGCGTGCAGCAAGGACCGGTGCGTTTATGCGTTGGACGCGGGGAAGGGGACGGGGCACGTTCGGCGCTGACGCGCCGGTTGTGCCCCCCCCCCCCCCCGGGGCGGGTGCGGGTCCGTTGTCGGGTTGCGCCCACCCGTCCCGCCCTGCGGGACGATTGCCCGCAACTTACCGCACCCGATAGTTCCGGGTGCGGCTGGTGAAGAGCTTGGCTTGCTCCGAGGCTGCCATGCTGCCCAGCGCTATCAAGTGCTGTGCCAGGGAGTCCGTGTGGGATCTCGTCGGCTCCCTTGTCGACCACAGGGCGCGGACCGTGCCCTGGACCGGTTCGGTGGGGTAGGAGGCGATGACCGTCGCCGCGCGCAGGGCCGCTGCCGTGGCCTCTCCGGGCGGGGTCAGTTCCGAGACCAGGCCGATCTCATGGGCGCGGCGTGCCGAGAGGCGTTCGGCGGTGCCCATCAGGGCCATGCGCGCGGCCTCGCCGAAGGGCATGCGCTGCGCCATGTACGAGGCCTCGTAGGCGCTGACCATCCCATACGACGTGTGCGGGTCGAAGAACGTCGCGTTCTCGGCGGCGACGATGAACTCGGCCTCCCCCAGCAGGTAGAAGGCGCCCCCGCACGCCATGCCGCCCACCGCCGCTATGACGGGCTTCCACAGGTCGGCGGCCTTGGGGCCGACGGTGCGCAGGGGGTCGTCCTGGGAGTACGGGGAGCCTGGCTGCGGGACGTCGGCGGAGCGGTCGATGCCCGTGCAGAAGGCGCGGTCCCCGGCGCCGGTCAGCACGATGGCGCGGACGGCGTCGTCGTGGCGGAACTCAGCCCAGAGCTCCTTGAGGCGCGCGGCCGTCGCCAGGTCGATCGCGTTGTGCCGCTCGGGCCGGTCGAGGGTGACCAGCGCGACGCCGTCCGGGCGGCGTTCGGTACGGACGGTCATGGGCGCTCCAGCAGCCAGCGCGGCACGGTCACCCCGGGCGCGAGCTCGGCGAAGGTGACTCTTACCGGTGCCCCGATCCGCAGCCGGGACGGGTCGACGGAGTCGAGCGCGGCGTCCGGCGCGGCGACGAGATTGCCGACGAGACGGATGCCGGGGGCGTCGGTGAGTTCCACGACGACGACGTTGTACGGGGCCTGCTCGGCGTAGGCGGGCAGCAGTGGCGGGTGGGGCAGGACGTAGGACCAGACGCGGCCGCGGCCCGAGACGCGGTGCCATTCGACGGCGAAGGACTGGCAGCGCGGACAGCAGGGCCGGGGCGGGAAACGCAGCCGGTGGCAGTCCGCGCAGGCCTGGACGCGCAGTTCACCGCGGGCGGCGAACTCCCAGAAGGGGCGGCCGTCCTCGTCCTGGACGGGCAGCAGCAGGCCGTTGTCAGTGGTGCCCTGCATCATGGAGGACATGAGCACTCAACTCCTCAGCAGAAGTGCCGAAGTGGGGACGCCCTCGCCTGCCGTGACCAGGCATGTCGTCGCGCCCGGCACCTGTGCCGTGGAGGTGCCGCGGAGTTGTCTGACCCCTTCGTTGATGAGGTTGAAGCCATGGACGTAGGCCTCGCTGAGACCGCCGCCGCCGGTGTTGAGGGGGAGTCGGCCGCCGAGTTCGAGCGCGCCGCCCTCCGAGAAGGCCGCGCCCTCTCCGCGTCCGCAGAAGCCATAGCCTTCGAGCGACAGCGGGATCAGCGGGGTGAACGCGTCGTAGATCTGGGCGACATGGACGTCCTCGGGCCCGAAGTCGGCCGACTTCCAGAGCTGCCGGGCGGCGGTCCAGGACGGGCCGGACAGGGGGTCCTCGGTCCAGTAGTTGACCATGCCGTGGTGCTGGGCCGGCAGCCCCTGGGCGGCGGAGTGCACATAGACCGGGGTGGTGCGGCAGTCGCGGGCGCGTTCGGCGGCCACGACGACGCAGGCCAGGGCTCCGTCCGTCTCCAGGCAGTTGTCGAAGAGGCAGAGGGGCTCGCTGATCCAGCGGGAGGTCATATACATCTCGCGGGTCAGCGGCCGTTCGTACATCACGGCGGCGGGGTTCTGGTTGGCGCGGTTGCGGCAGGCCAGGGCGACGTCGAAGAAGTGGTCGCGGGTGGCGCCGTACTCGTGCATATAGCGGCGGGCGAGCATCGCGATCTCGTCCACGGGGCGCAGTAGGCCGTACGGGCGGGTCCACTGCCCCGGGGTGGGGAGCTGCGCCCGGGTGTCCCGCCAGGGGCGGGGGCCGGAGCCGCGCTTGCGGGAGCGCCAGGCGACGCCGACGGTCGCCTGGCCCGTGGTGATCGCGGCGGCGAGGTGGGCGACGGTCGCGCAGGAGCCGCCCCCGCCGTAGCCGACGCGGGAGAAGAAGGTGACGTCCCCGGCGCCGATGGCCTTGGCGATCTCGACCTCGTCGGTGGTCTCCATGGTGTACGAGGCGAAGGCGTCCACCTGGGAGGGGGAGAGGCCCGCGTCGTCCAGCGCGGCGAGGATGGCGTGGCACGCCAAGGTCTTTTCGGATGCGGGAAGTTGTCGGGCGAAGGGGGTCTGGCCGATGCCGACTATCGCGGTGGTGTCCTTGAGCGTTGCCGTCGTCGCCGTCATCGCCGCCTCCGTGCTGTCGATGCTGACAGCGCGGAAGGCTATCGCTAATCTGACGAAGCGTCAGCTATCTGGTGGGGTGCGAAGCCGGGGGCGGCAGGGGGAGGGCGTGCGATGCGCGGTGACCTGGATTTCGTCTCGATACCCCGGCTCGTCCGGACGGCCGCCGAGCGGTACGCCGACCGTGAGGCCGTGGTCGAGGGCCGGACCCGGATCACCTACCGGCAGCTCGGCGAGCGCGTCGGGCGCGCCACCGCCGCGTGCGTGGCCGCCGGGGTGGAGGCGGGCGACCGGGTCGCGATCTGGGCGCCGAACAGCCTGGACTGGATCGTCGCCGCCCTCGGCGCGGTCGGCGCCGGCGCGGTGCTGGTCCCGGTCAACACCCGCTTCAAGGGCGCCGAAGCGGTTCAGGTGCTGGAGCGCACCCGGGCCCGGCTCCTCTTCGTCACGGGCACCTTCCTCGGCACGTCCTACGTGGCGGCGCTGCGTAGCGCCACCAACGGGGAGCGGCTCGGCACGCCGGGCGCCGGGCGGGGGCCGTTGCCCGGGTTGCCGCAGCTACGGGACGTCGTCGTTCTCGCCGACGACGCGCCGGTCGGCTTCCGTACGTGGAAGGAGTTCCTCGCCGCCGGGGACGGTGTGCCCGCGCGGACGGTACGGGCACGGGCCGACGCCATACCCTCTGCGGCGCCCTCGGACATCCTCTTCACCTCGGGCACCACGGGCGAGCCCAAAGGGGCCGTCATCACCCATGGACAGACGCTGCGCACGTTCGCCGTCTGGAGCGAGCTGGCCGGGCTGCGGGAAGGAGACCGCTATCTGATCGTCAACCCGTTCTTCCACACCTTCGGCTACAAGGCGGGCGTCATCGCCTGTCTGATGCGGGGCGCGACGATGGTGCCGCAACCCGTCTTCGCGCCGGAGACCGTGCTGGCACGGATCGCCGCCGAGCGGATCACGGTCCTGCCGGGGCCGCCGACGCTCCACCAGTCGCTCCTGGACCACCCCGCCCGCGCGGCGTACGACCTGTCGTCGCTGCGGGTGGTGGTGACGGGCGCGGCCATGGTGCCCCGGCGGCTGATCGACCGGCTGCGCGGCGAGCTGGGCATAGCCACGGTGCTCACCGCCTACGGGATGAGCGAGGCGACCGGCGTCGTCACGATGTGCCGGCGCGGCGACCCGCCGGAGGTCGTCGCGGGCACCTCGGGCCGGGCCGTCCCGGGCACCGAGGTCAAGGTGGCCGGTCCCGACGGGCGGGCGCGGCCGGCCGGGGTGCCCGGGGAGATCCTGGTCCGCGGCTATCAGGTGATGTCCGGCTACTTCGAGGACCCCGCCGCCACGGCGCGGGCCCTCGACCCCGACGGCTGGCTGCACACCGGCGACGTCGGGGTGCTGGACGCGCGGGGCAATCTGCGGGTCACCGACCGGCTGAAGGACATGTTCGTCGTCGGCGGCTTCAACGCCTACCCGGCCGAGATCGAGCGGGTCCTGGCGCGGCACCCGGGGATAGCCGAGGTCGCGGTGGTCGGTGTCCCGGACGGCCGGCTCGGCGAGGTCGGCAAGGCGTTCGCGGTCCGCCGGGCGGGCCCCGGGGACGTGGTCACGGCGGACGGGCTGATCGCCTGGGCGCGTCGTGAGATGGCGAACTACAAGGTGCCGCGCGAGGTGGAGTTCGTCCGGGAGCTGCCGCGCAATGCCTCCGGGAAAGTGCTCAAGGGGCTGCTGCGGCGCCGGGCGGACGAGCGGGAATGACGGCGGCGGAAGAACGGGAGTACCGGGCGGCGGAAGAGCGGGAGTGACGCGGACGGGCGGGGTGCGGCCTGGGGTGCGGCCGTGGGCCGTCCTCCGGAGGTCTCCGGCCGCCGTCGGCCGCACCCCCTGGTCCGCGCGCCGGGCCGTGGCCCGGTCGCTCCGGCGCTCCTGGCGCCGTGGGCTCAGCGGAGGCTCGGCGCCGGGCCCGAGGCGTGGTCGTCGTTGCCACCGGAGGCGTGGTCGTCCAGGATCAGCGGGGTGTCCGAGGCGTGGTCGTCGCCGACCAGCGTGGCACCGGACGCGTGGTCGTCCAGGATCAGGGGGCTGCTCGAAGCGTGGTCGTCGACGATGAGCGGGGTGTCCGAGGCGTGGTCGTCACCGGGGGCCAGCGAGGCGCCGGACGCGTGGTCGTCGAAGAGCCGGGGAGTGGTCGACGCGTGGTCGTCGTGGATCCGCAGGGTGTGCGACGGCCGGGCGCGCAGCGCCGCGGGGCCGGACGCGTGGTCGTCGGCGGCCGCCGGTACCGAGCCGATGACCGCCGCCGCGGCGGCGAGGCCGAGTATGGCGAACGCCTGCTTCCCGCGCGCCATCGTGGTGGTCTTGATACGGATCATGGTGGCTCCTCTGCTCGGGGGTTGTCGTGCGTGGGTCGGTGGTGCTGTGCCGGAGAACGTACCGGCGGGTTGCAGTGAAGTACGGATGTTCGGGCGGGAAACTCCATGGAACCGGGGAATCCCCCGCCGAAGGACGTATCCGCCCCTGGACGCCTCCGCGACCGGGCGTATATGTCCTCGACGCGCCGCCGGGCACGGTCGCGCCCGTTCCCGGTCGCGCGCCCGTGCCGGGGCGAACGACAAGGGCCGGTGTCGACGGCTCCCCCTCCGTGCCGTCGGCGCCGGCCCCTGCCTCTCTTACCCGGGTCCCCCGCCGGACTGTCCCCCGTCAAGTGATCCGCGAGGCGGTGTCGTTCCCCCGTGTCCGCCTCGTCGGTTCATTCGGCCGGTTCCCCCGTCGGTCGCCCACGCCCCCCGTGGGTTCCCTCCGCCGGACAGTCCGCCCCCTTGATTTCCCCCGGAGGACCCTGGACTCCGGGAGCTTCCGGCCGATGTCTGGCGGAAGCTCCCACACTCGATGCGTTCAGAGTGGTGTTGCTCGAAGTGGTGCTTCTCGGTACCGCTTGCTCAGAACGGCTTCTCGATCGTGGCGTGGTCGTCCATGGCCACGAACTTCGGCGGGTTCGTGGCGTGGTCGTCCATCGTCACGAACTTCGGCGGGTTGGTCGCGTGGTCGTCCATCGTGACCATCGCCGGAGCGTCCGTCGCGTGGTCGTCCTGCGGTGTGGCCTGCGTGCCGGTGAGCTTCTGCGCGGTGAGCGGCGCCCCCGTGGCGTGGTCGTCCTGCGGCTTGGCCGCTATGGGCGGGTCGAGCTTGTTGTCGTCGCTCATGATGCTGTCTCCCGTTGGCATTGCGAGTCGTCGGTCGGTCAGGGATCGCAGAACCCGTCCGGCGACTCCCCCGAGGGCCGCCGGACGGGTTGTGAGGGCTGCTCGCCCTGAGGTGAAAGTCTCACCTACGACCCGCCTGCCCCCCGACGCGACGGATCGACATCCCTTAGATTGACCGGCCACGATAAACGATCGATGAACGGGCACGTTAGCGCCCTGATTCCGCTTGTTTGTGACCTCCGGTAGGGCGGTAAGCCCGCCCGGAACGCGCCCTCCGGATAAGCCGGAACGCCTCACTCCGGCCCACTCCGGCAGCCCTTTCCCCGGCCTGCTCCCGCCTGCGCAGGCCCATATACGCCTTTGAGCGCCCACGGGACCCCAGCGTTCTGCTGAGGAAACAGGCCTACGCCCGTTCTCCCCGTCTACGCCGCCGCTGCCGGCGTCAGCAGGTCCCGTACGTCGGCGGCTTCCGCGGAGCCCAGCGCCTCGTAGATGGCCAGCGCCTCCGCCCAGCAGGCGTGCGCGCGCCCCTGCTGCCCGAGCGCGTCCAGGGAACGTCCCAGCACGGTCAGGATGTTGCCGCGCCGCCACTCGCCGCCGATGCCCCGCACCTGCACCAGCGCCTGCTCGGCGTAGGACGCCGCCTGGGCGTGCCGGCGGGTGGCCAGGTAGAGCTCGGCCATCCGGTAGAGGGTCATGCCCTCCCACAGCCGCTGCCTATTGTCGTGGAAGACCGGCAGGGCCTCGGCGAGCCGCCCCAGCGACTCGTCGTAGCGTCCGGCGCGGCTGAGGGCGAGCCCGTACGCGTAGAGGCCGTTGGCGAGCCGCCAGGAGACGTTGGCCTCGCGGTAGATGGCCAGGGCCTGCTCGGCGAGGCGCACGCCGGACTGGGTCCGGCCGGTCTCCTGGTGCACCCGGGAGAGGTTGCTCAGCGCGCTGGCCTCGCCCGGGCGGTTGCCGTCGGCGCGGAAGGCGCTCAGGGCGTGGCCGATGTGGGCCTCGGCGTCCTCGTAGCGGTGCTCGTAGATGGCGATGATGCCGCGGTTGTTGGAGGCGTAGCAGCAGGGGATGGGGTCCGCGCAGGAGCGCCCCAGCAGCACGGCGTGCCGCGCCTGCTCCTCGGCCTGCCCGAACCGGCCCGCGATGCTGTGCGCGTGCGTCAGCACCGTCCGCGCGCGGCCCTCGGCCCGGATGTCGCCGGCCTCCATGGCGGCGGTCAGCAGGGCGGACGCCGCCTGCTCGTACTGGCGGGAGTCGGCGCCGGACTCGGCGAGGTCCTTCGCGGCCAGCAGCAGGTCGACCGCGCGCCGCAGGGTGTCGCCGGTGGCGCGGGCGTGCTGGCGTACGCAGGCGAGCAGGCAGCCGGCCTCGGCGAACAGCCAGTCGCCGGCGGCCGCACGGTCGGTGAAGGTCAGGCCCGGGTGGGTGGTCGGCGTCAGGTGGGCGAGCAGCTGGTCGCCGGGGCGCTCCAGGACGTACACGCCGGCGGCCGTCGCGAGGTAGAAGTCCAGCAGGCGGGACATGGCCGCGTCGCGCTCGGCCGGCGGCTGCTCGTCGCGTTCGGCGCAGGAGCGGGCGTAGAGGCGGACGAGGTCGTGGAAGCGGTAGCGGCCGGGTGCGGCGGATTCCAGGAGCGAGGTGTCGACGAGGGACTCCAGCAGCTCCTCGGTGGCGTCGGGGCCCAGGTCGAGGACGGCGGCCGCGGCGGCCAGGGAGATGTCGGGGCCGTCGGCGAGGCCGAGGAGGCGGAAAGCGCGGGCCTGGCCGGGCTCCAGCTGGCCGTAGCCGAGTTCGAAGGTGGCCTTGACGGCGAGGTCGCCGGCGCGGAGCTCGTCCAGGCGGCGGCGTTCGTCGGCGAGCTTGCGGGCGAGGACGGAGACGGTCCAGGTGCGGCGGGCGGCGAGGCGGGAGGCGGCGATGCGGATGGCGAGCGGCAGGAAGCCGCAGGCGGCCACGACGTCCATGGCGGCGTCCCGTTCGGTGCTGACACGCTCGGAGCCGACGATCCGGGTGAACAGGACGAGGGCTTCCTCGGGGCTCATCACGTCCAGGTCGACGAGGTGGGCGCCGGCGAGGTCGACCATGCGGACGCGGCTGGTGACGAGCGCGGCGCAGCCCTCGTTGCCGGGCAGCAGCGGGCGGACCTGGGCGGCGTCGCGGGCGTTGTCCAGCAGGGTCAGCACGCGGCGCCCGTCGAGCGTGGAGCGGAAGAGGGCGGCGCGCTCCTCCATCCCGTCCGGAATAGCGGAGTCCGGGATTCCGAGGGCGCGGAGGAAGGACCCCAGCACGGCCTCCGGTTCGGCGACCACGGGCCCCGCTCCCTGGAGGTCGACGTAGAGCTGGCCGTCGGGGAAGTGGTTCCGGGCGGCGTGCGCGACGTGCACGGCGAGGGTCGTCTTGCCGACGCCGCCGATGCCCGCGACGGCGGAGACCGCCATCACGCTGCCCTCGGCCGTGGCCAGCTGGTCGCCGAGCTCCTGGACGAAGGAGGCGCGCCCGGTGAAGTCGGGGACGGTCGCGGGCAGCTGCGCGGGCCGGATGAAGGTGGGGCCGAGGCTGGGGCGGTCGCCCGCGGGGTGGACGTTGAGCTCGGTGTCGGCGTTGAGGATGCGCTGCTGGAGCTCGGAGAGCTCGGCGCAGGGGTCGACGCCCAGCTCGTCGGCGAGCAGCCGGCGGGTGTCGGCGTAGACGGCGAGGGCCTCGGCCTGGCGGCCGCTGCGGTAGAGGGCGAGCATCAGCAGCTCGCGCAGCCGCTCGCGCAGCGGGTACGCGGCGGTCAGCGCGGTGAGCTCGGAGACGGCCTCGGCGTGCCCGCCGACCTCCAGGTCCAGGTCCAGGCGGGTCTCCAGGAGCGTGAGGTACCACTCCTCCAGCCGGGTGCGCTGGGTGTCGGCGTACGGGCCGGACAGCCCGGCCAGCGGCTCGCCGTCCCACAGGGCCAGGGCCTGGTTCATCAGGTCGCGGGCGCGGTAGCGGTCGCCGCTCGCGCGGACCTTTTCCGCGTCGGCGGCCAGGCGCTCGGCCTCGTCCGCGTCCAGACCGCCGCCGGAGACCCGTATCGCGTAGCCGCCCGCCTCGCTGACCAGGGCGTCCGCGTCCGGCCCGAAGGCCTTCCGCAGCCGGGAGGCGTAGGTGCGCAGGGCGGCCAGGGCGGCGTGCGGGGGCTCCTCGCCCCACAGGGCGTCCACGAGCTCGGGCGCGGTGGCCGTGCGCCCGCCGCGCAGCAGCAGGGCGGCCAGCAGCGCCCGCTGCTGGGGTGACCCGGTGTGCAGCGCCTCGTCGCCGCGCCAGGCGCGGACGGGCCCGAGCACGGTGAAGCGCAGCGCCTGCCCGTGCCCTGTATCCCCGGCCATGGTGACCCCCTGCCTGTCCTGCTCGGTCGCACCGGCCAGTCTGCCTTGTTCAGGGCTGCTACGTCAGCAGGGGTCCGGCCCTCTCCGTACGGTCCGCGAGCGTCCGGCCACGGGCCGGATCCCCACCTTCCTGACGAACCGTCAGTTCGGCGCTACGGTGTCGGCCATGGTGAGCTTCCCCAAGATAATCTCGGTGGACGACCACACAGTGGAGCCCTCCGACGTCTGGCGGAACCGGTTACCGGCGAAATTTCACGATGCCGGGCCACGGATCGTGAGGGCCCCGGTGAAGGGCATGACCTTCGCGGGCGGCCGTTTCGCGCCCGTCATGGGCACCCCGGGTGACGACGGCCCGGAGGCGGACTGGTGGGTCTATGAGGATTTGTGCCGTCCTCTTACGCGGCTTGATACCGCCGTCGGATGCTCCAGGGACGAGATCAGACTGGAAGGGATCACCTACGAACGGATGCGGCCGGGCTCCTACAGCGTGCCCGACCGGCTGGCCGACATGGACCTCAATCACGTCCAGTCCGCGCTCTGCTTCCCCACCTTCCCGCGCTTCTGCGGCCAGACCTTCGCCGAGGCCGCCGACCGGGAACTGGCCCTGCTGTGCGTACGGGCCTACAACGACTGGATGGCGGAGGAGTGGTGCGGCCCCGAGGCGCACGGGCGGCTGATCCCGCTCGCGATCGTGCCGCTGTGGGACGCGGAGCTCGCCGCCGCCGAGGTGCGGCGCAACGCCGCGCGCGGCGTACGCGCCGTCTGCTTCTCCGAGATCCCGCCCCACCTCGGCCTGCCGTCCGTCCACAGCGACGCGTGGGACCCGTTCCTGCGCGCCTGCGAGGAGACCGGCACCGTCCTCGCGATGCACATCGGCTCGTCCTCCCGGATGCCCTCCACGTCGGCCGACGCGCCGCCCGCCGTGGGCTCCGTCCTCACCTTCGGCAACTGCTGCTTCTCGCTCGCCGACTGGCTGATGTCCGGCAAGCTCGACCGTTTCCCCGGCCTGCGCCTGATGTACGCGGAGGGGCAGATCGGCTGGATCCCGTACGTCCTGGAGCGCGCGGACACGGTGTGGGAGGAGAACCGGGGCTGGGGCGGCGTCGCGGACAAGGTGCTCACCCCGCCCTCCGAGCTCTTCGCCCGTCATGTGTACGGCTGCTTCTTCGACGACGCCTTCGGGCTGCGCAACCTCGACGCCGTCGGGGTGGGGAACGTGCTGTACGAGACCGACTACCCGCACTCCGACTCCACCTGGCCCCGCTCGCGCCAGGTCGCCGAGGAGCAGATGGCGCACCTGGCGCCGGAGGTCGTGGAGCGCGTCGTGCGGGGCAACGCCATCGAGTTGCTCGGCCTCACGCCGGAGGGGCTGTGGGCGGGGGCCCGAGCCTGACGGCTCCGTGGCCTTGACGGTGCATGTGACCGGTGCCACAGTCGCATCGCGTCAATCGATCTGACGATGCGTCAGTAAAAAGGACGGGGTGACCTCCGTGGAATTCGGGATCTTCGTACAGGGCTATGTGCCGGCCAGCCGGTCGCGCAACGACCCCCAGGCCGAGCACCACGCGCTGATGGAGGAGGCCGCCTACGTCGTCCAGGCGGACAAGTCGGGCTTCAAATACGCCTGGGCCACCGAGCACCACTTCTTGGAGGAGTACTCCCACCTCTCCGCCAACGACGTCTTCCTCGGGTACCTCGCCCACGCCACCGAACGCATCCACCTCGGCTCCGGCATCTTCAACCCGTTGCCCAAGGCCAACCACCCCGTGAAGGTCGCGGAGAAGGCCGCCATGCTCGACCACCTCTCCGGCGGCCGCTTCGAGTTCGGCACCGGCCGGGGCGCGGGCAGCCACGAGATCCTGGGCTTCCTGCCGGGCGTCACCGACATGGACGCCACCAGGGAGATGTGGGAGGAGACCATCGCCGAGTTCCCGAAGATGTGGCGGGAGGGGGTTTACGAGGGCTTCAACGGCAAACACTGGTCCCTGCCGCCGCGCACGATCCTGCCCAAGCCGTACGGACCCTCCCACCCCGCCATGTGGTACGCCGCCGGGTCGCCCTCCTCGTACGCGATGGCGGCCCGCAAGGGACTGGGCGTCCTCGGCTTCAGCGTCCAGAAGGTCTCCGACATGGAGTGGGTCGTCGACTCCTACAAGACCGCCGTCAAGGAGGCCCGGGCCGTCGGCGACTACGTCAACGACAACGTCATGGTCACCTCGACCGCCATCTGCGCGGAGACCCACGCCAAGGCCGTCGAGATCGCGGTGGGCGGCGGCCTCAACTACCTCCAGTCGCTGCTCTTCCGCTACCACGACACGTTCCCCCGCCCCGAGGGCATCCCCCGGTGGCCCGAACTGCTGCCGGAGTACACCGAGGAGATCATCGAGCTGCTCATCGCCGAGGAACTGATGATCTGCGGCGACCCCGACGAGGTCTTCCGGCAGTGCAAGCGCTGGGAGCAGGCCGGCGCCGACCAGCTGTCCTTCGGGCTGCCGATCGGCATCTCCTACGAGGACACGATGACGAGCATCCGGCTCATCGGCGAGCACGTCATCCCGAAGATAGACACCGATCCGGTCCACCGCACCACGCGCTACCGCCAGGCCGCCGGGCACGCCTGAGCGGCCGCCCCACGCCCCGGGGCGGCGCCTCCCGGGCCGCCGCCCCGGCCCGCTCGCCCGTAGAAGGGCCGGCGCCGACGGGAACCCCCAGCGAGAGGAGCCCACCGTGCTGGACCACCTCATCCGCCGCGCCACCGTCGTCGACGGCACCGGAGGTCCCGCGTACGTGGCCGACGTCGGCATCCGGGACGGCCGGATCGCGCTGATCGACCGGGGCGCGGGCGGGGTGAAGGCGGGCGGCCGGGTCGGGCACCGGGCCCGGACCGAGGAGAACGCCGCCGGACTCGTCCTCGCCCCCGGCTTCGTCGACCCGCACACCCACTACGACGCCCAGCTCTTCTGGGACCCCTACGCAGCGCCCTCCCTGAGCCACGGCGTCACCACCGTCGTCGGCGGCAACTGCGGCTTCAGCCTCGCCCCGCTCCACCCGGGCCGCCCGGCCGACGCCGACTACACCCGGCGGATGATGAGCAAGGTCGAGGGCATGTCGCTCGCCGCCCTGGAGCAGGGCGCGCCCTGGGACTGGTCTTCCTTCGGCGATTACCTCGACGCGCTGGACGGCCGGATCGCGGTCAACGCGGGCTTCATGGTGGGCCACTGCGCGCTGCGGCGGTACGCGATGGGCCCGTCCGCGATCGGCGGCACCCCCGGCGCGGAGGAGTTACGGCAGATGGCCGCGCTCCTCCACGACGCCATGGACGCCGGCGCCTGGGGGCTGTCCACCACCCGCTCGAACACCCACTCCGACGGCGACGGCCGGCCCGTCGCCTCCCGGCACGCCCGCCCCGACGAACTCCTCGCCCTCGCCCGCGCGGTCGGCGAGCACGAGGGCACCCAGCTGGAGGCCATCGTCACCGGCTGCCTGGACCACTTCTCGGCGGACGAGAGCGCGCTCCTTGTGGAGCTGACGGCCGCTGCCGGACGCCCGCTGAACTGGAACGTCCTCACCGTCGAGTCCACCGTCCCCGGCCGGGTGCCGCACCAGCTGGCCGCCAGTGAGCGGGCCCGCGCGGCGGGCGGCCGGATCGTCGCCCTGACCATGCCGATCCTCACGCCCATGAACATGTCGCTGGGGACCTTCTGCGCCCTCCATCTCCTCCCCGGCTGGGGCGAGATCCTGGGACTTCCGCTGCCGGAGCGGATCGACCGGCTGGGCGACCCGGCCGTCCGCGACAGGCTGCTGCGCGGCGCGGCGAGCCCGGAGGCCGGTGCCTTCCGCCGCCTCACCGACTTCAGCCGTTACGTCATCGGCGACACCTACACCCCCGAGAACGAGGGCCTCACGGGGCGCGTCGTCGAGGACATCGCCGCCGAGCGGGGCACCGACCCCTTCGCCACGCTGGTCGCCATCTGCGCCGCCGACGACCTGCGCACCGTCCTGTGGCCGATGCCCACCGACAACGACCCCGCCAGCTGGGAGCTGCGCCGCCTCGCCTGGGACCACGAGGACGTCCTCCTCGGCGGCTCCGACGCCGGGGCGCACCTGGACCGGATGTGCGGCGCCCCCTACCCGACGCGCTTCCTGGGCGACTGTCTGCGCGGGCGGAAGCTGGTGCCGCTGGAACGGGCGGTACGGATGCTCACCGACGAGCCCGCGCGCCTCTTCGGGCTGCGCGAGCGCGGCCGGATCGCCGAGGGCTGGTGCGCCGACCTTGTCCTCTTCGACCCCGAGCGCGTCGACGCGGGCCCGGCGACGCTGGTCCGCGACCTGCCGGGCGACGGCGCCCGGCTGGACTCGCGGGCCGTGGGGGTGGTGAGCGTACGCGTCAACGGCGTGGAGACCGTCCGGCACGACGTGGTGACGGGGGCGGTGCCGGGGCGGGTGCTGCGGTCGGGGCGGGACACGGAGACGGTGGCGACGGGGCCGGGGACGGGGATCGGGACGGGAAAATTTTGAATCGGGACAAATAGGGTGGAGGTGCGATTCCCGCACCTGCTGGGGGTTGGGTTACTCCTTGGTGTTACCTGGCGTAACGCGATGAGTGTCTTCGTTAAGAAGATCAACTAGTCGTTCATGGCTGAGGGTTAAAGGCCCGGCTTTCAAGGGATCGCTCTCCGGATGCGGATACAGCAGCACTTAACGTCCTCGCCATGGTTCACGTGCAGCAGCGGCCGGGGGCCGGAGAAGCGCTGATGGGTGCCGGGGAGCCGCGGGCCAAGGGCCTGAGCGGCGGCTCCGTCGGCCTGCTGGGCAGCGCCGTCATCGGGATCTCGACCGTCGCGCCCGTCTACTGCCTGACCTCCACCCTGGGTCCGACCGTGGGCAAGGCGGGGGTCCAGATGCCCGCAGTCTTCGTCGCGGGCTTCCTCCCGATGCTGCTGGTCGCCTTCGCCTACCGCGAGCTCAACAAGGCCCTCCCCGACTGCGGTACGTCCTTCACCTGGACCGTGCGGGCCTTCGGGCCACGGGTCGGCTGGATGTGCGGCTGGGGCCTGGTCATCGCGACCATCATCGTGCTGTCGAACCTCGCGGGCGTCGCGACATCCTTCTTCTACCTCCTGCTCGGCCGGCTCACCGGCAGCGATTCCGTCGCGGCCCTCGACGGCGACCGGCTCGTTCACGTCGTGACGTGCCTGGTGTTCATCGCCGCCGCGACGGCCGTCAGCTATCGCGGCATGACCGCCACCAAAGGGGTGCAGTACACGCTGGTCGGGCTCCAGCTGGCCGTGCTCGCCCTGTTCGTGGCCATGGCGTTCACCAAGGCGCGGTCCGGCGGTGGCCTGCCCGGCTCCGGCTCCCTCGGTTTCTCGTGGACGTGGCTGAACCCCTTCGAGGTCGCCTCCTTCGGCGCCTTCACAGCGGGGCTCTCGCTCTCCATCTTCATGTACTGGGGCTGGGACGCGTGCCTGACCGTCAACGAGGAGACCGAGGGCAGCGCCAGGACGCCGGGCCGGGCGGCGCTGCTGGCGATGGTCGTGCTGGTGGGCTCGTACCTGCTGACCGGCGTCGCCGCCCAGATGTTCGCCGGCGTCGGCGACAAGGGCCCCGGGCTGGGCGACCCCGCGACCGCCGACAACGTCTTCGCAGCGCTCGCCGACCCCGTCCTGGGCCGCGCCCTCGGCGTCCTGCTCTTCGTGGCCGTGCTGGCGTCCGCGGCGGCCAGCCTTCAGACGACCTTTCTGCCGGTGGCGCGGACGGTCCTCGCGATGAGCGCCTACCAGGCGCTTCCCCCGTCCTTCGCCCGTGTCCACCCGCGCTTCCGCTCACCCGGCCGGGCCACGGTCGCGGCGGGCGTCGCCACCGGGGTCTTCTACGCCGGGATGAGCTTCCTCAGCAGCGATGTGCTGGTCGACACCATCTATGCGCTGGGGCTGATGATCTGCTTCTACTACTCGATCACGGCGTTCGCCTGTGTGTGGTTCTTCCGGAGCGAGCTGCGGAATTCGGTGCGGGACGCGTGTTTCAAAGGCCTCTTCCCGCTAACGGGTGGACTGTTGCTGGCGTCGGTCTTCTGCAAAACGCTCCACGACATGTGGAACCCGGCCTACGGCAGCGGCAGCGAGGTGCTCGGCGTCGGCTCGGTCTTCGTCATCGGGGTGGGGCTGTTGTTCCTGGGCGTGGTGCTGATGGAGCTGATGCGACGGCGCAGCCCGGCGTTCTTCCGGGGGGAAGTGCTGACGCGTTCCACCCCGGTGCGGGTAGAGAATTCCTGAGCGAACGGCCCGTCCGAGCGGTGGAGCAGGCCGCCCGCTCCAGGGGGCTGTGGGCTCAGGCGCCGGGCGCCAGGGCTCGGACCAGGAGAGTGCCGGTCTTCCAGCCTTCCGGCGGAGTGATCTCGTTCGCCAGGGCGTAGCGGAACCCGTGCTCCTTCAAGAGGCCGGTCCACATGTCGGGGGTGTAGTCCCAGCGCTTCACGACCAGGGGGTTCGGGTCGTCGGCCTGGTTGATGTATGACGCCTGGCAGCCGTAGCAGCCTTCGACCGGGGGCCGCTGGGAGAACGCGAGCACTCCGCCGGGCTTGAGGACTTGGCGGATGGCGGGGAACATCTGCCCCGGGTCGGTGAACCAGATGGCGCCGAAGACGGAGTACACGGCGTCGAAGCGCTCGGCGGTCTCACTCATGAAGTCGAGCGCGCCCCGCTGGTGCAGCTCCAGACCCGGCAGGCCGCCCCACAGCTCGCGGGCGGCCTTGAGCTGGATGGGGGAGACGTCGACGCCGACGGCGCGGTGTCCGAGGGTGGCCGCATGGGCGAGGTTCCCCCCTGAGCCGCATCCCAGCTCCAGGAGTGCCACTCTCTCGGCTTCTCCCAAGACCTCGATGCCGGGGCCGTGGTCGGGGTACTGGGTCCAGTTGAACCAGGTGGTCTCACCCTTGGCGTTCTTCTCCCGCCGGCCGCCGGGCTTCTTGCGGGCATAGGTGTCCCACGCCGTCGTGTCGGTCACGTGCTTCTCCTCGTGGACTCAGAGGGGCGGCCAGCCGCACCGGACGGTACGGCTGGCCAAGGGGTCTGTGCCGGACTCAACCGGCCGGGGCCGTGGCGTGCTTCGGGCTGTTGTGGCAGTTGGCGTGGCACTGCGAGCAGTCGGCGATGTCCAAATCCGGCCAGAACTCCAGGTCGACCGCGTATCCCGCCGTCTGGATGGCGTCCACCGTCCGCGCCCGCAGTCCCTTGCCCCCGCCGTGCTCATCACGGTCCAGGAACCCGGGCTGGTGGTGGACGAACCTCCCGAACGTGTCCTGACAGAAGTCGGCGTACGCCTTGGTCCGCAGGACGAACGCGTGCCAGAAGTCATCCACCAGCGGGGACGGGCTCAGTGGCTTCTCACTGGTGGCGCTGGCGGCCACGAACGCCAGCATCTGCCCCACACCCCGGTATGCCATGTCGGTGGTGATGTGGTCGTACTTCGCCCGTACGTCGCCGGCGATGGTCTCGCGCAGCTCGGCACTGACGAGGGTTCCCGCGTCGACGGCGGGACGTTCTTCCACGATGGTCACGTCTTACCTCCTCGGAAGGGTGGTGCTCGGACGTCAGCCCGCTCCGGTCTTGCGCCTGGGAATGGGTGAAGACGACGGCTGGAGCGGGCGGCTAGGCAGGTCGCAGGGAACGGGCCGGTATCGCCCGCGAAGCCTGCCGCTCGGGCGCACAGCGAGGACACTCGCACGGCGGGTAGCGCACAGGGTTCTCCAGGATGACGACGGGGCCATCCGCTCGAACCGCTCGTGTCGGCCCGTACGTCCGCCCACTGTCGCGGCTGACCCGCAGAGTCATCCGCGAGGATCCGCCCGGCGTCGGCTCTCTGCTGCTTGCCATGCCGACACGCTAGGGACGTGGTCACGCGGACCCCAACAAGGTTCTACGAAGTTCCACGCGAGTTAGCCGAGGGCGTCCACGGCGGAGGTGATGAGGGCGCGCGCCTTGGCGCCGTACACGGCGAGGTCGGCAAACTCTCCGAACGCCTTCAGGTACTGGGCTATCTCGGTGGGAGCAGTCACGTTCACCTGCGCTGTCAGCAGTTCGACTTGCGCCATGTCTTCGTCGTACACGCTGAACGTCTCGATCATCCACATGCGCCGTGGTGCAGAGAAGGGGATGACTCCGAGAGAGACGGATGGATAGGCCATCACCGACAGCAGATATCCAAGTTGCCCCGCCATGGTTTCGGCGTCTCCGACCCGGTGGCGCAGGACCGATTCCTCCACCAGCAACGCGAAGCGATGGTTACCCTCGCGGACCACGTGCGACCGGGCCAGCCGTGCATCGACCGCTTCGGCGACATCGTTGGGGGTGCCGTGGAAATCCGTGATCGCACTCATGAGCGCCGTGGCGTAGGCATGGGTCTGGAGCACACCTGGAATGACGTTCGAGCAGTAGATGCGGAACACCCGGGTACGTTCGAAGAGAGGGACGTACGACTCCTGGAGCCTGCGCAGCCCTGTGCGCTGAACCCGCCTCCACTCCACGTACATGTTGTCAACGGAGCGAGAGGCGGCGATCAGGTCCACGGCGACGTCATCCGCCCCGCATGCAGCACACCATGCGCGAATGTCGACGTCGGATGGCGGCGTCACGGCGTTCTCCAGGCGCGACGCCTTGGAGGGGTACCAGCCGGCACGCTGGGCCACCTCCTTGGCGGTCAGCCCGGCGTCCCGGCGGATCTCCCGAAGGCGGTCGGCAACGGCCTTCCGGGCCGCCTGAACACTGGATGAGGGTGGGGTGGGCATCTCTGGACGCGCTGCTCAGATCCGGTACTCCTCGTGGGGCGTCGCCCGCTCCCACACCGCCTCGAAGGCGGTAGAGCACAGCTTCCCCACGTCGGGTCGCTCCTCCAGATCTGATCCGGCGGACCCGCCGTCTCCCGTGAAGTCGTTCCACATGATGACTCGCTCGCCGAACAGCCAGAAGCCATTGCCGGGGAGGGCGATGTCCGAGGCATTGCGGCGAGGCAGCCAACGCGCCAGCTCCCCCGCCGCAATGTTCTGGTAGGCGCAGCTGTGTTCGTATCGGATGTAGTCGCTCACCGGCTCTGAGGCAATCCGCGCACGGCGGAACGCAACGCCGCGCACCACGGCGTCGCGCACCATCGTGTGAAAGTCGTTCCACCACGTCCCCGGTTCACTGGATGGCCGCCAACCGGCGTGCCAGGCCTCGAACTCGGCTGCTTCCTCGCCGATGCCGTAGGAGTCGCGCATCTCAAGGTGGACGGCGGAGCGCCGAGTGTTCGCCAGCAGGTCAGTGAACGCCAAGTCGGTCTGCGACATCACATGCCTCCCTGATGGCGGGCACCATGCGGATCGGCAGCCGCACCACCGCTTCGCTCTCCGGAATGGGGCCCAGCCCCTGGCACTTGGCCAACAGCGCTTCCCCTGCCTTCCAGCCCTGGATGACGATCTCCTGCGCTTCGTCATCCACCCAGGCCGTGGGGCACTGGGTGCCGTTGGCGTTCGGGTCCTTCGCGATGAGAACAGTAGCGCCATGACAGGTGCCGTCGGCCTACCGGTTCTACGGACGTCTACGAAACTCGCCGTGGACGCTTGGCGCGTCAAGGGGGCGGTAGGCGGCCTGGCTGGACGAGCCGTCTCACCGGATCGGGGTTTCCTCGTCCCGGATCACCGCGAACTGCGCGAGCCCGACGTCCTGTTAAAGAAACCGGGAAAGAACCAATACCCACCCAACCGGGCGCGTGTCACCCCATCGGGTGACACGCGTGGCACATGCGGAGAACGGCGCGGTACGGTCGCGCCGACAACCTCAAAAGACGACGGCCCCCGCCGGGAGTGGCATCCCGAACGAGGGCCTGATCATCCAGGAAGCTACACCTTCCCAATGACTGATCCGCAGTCTAGCGCGCACGAGTGCGCGCGCGGCGAGTTGCCGCGAGCCGGAGTGATTCATGTCCGGCATCGGCACGACACCAAATTCACCGTCGTCGGCAATCACCTCGCCCAGCACCCGGACCTGTCCGCCGTCGCGATCGGCCTCGGCGTGTACATCCAGTCGCTTCCCGATGGGGCTCTCGTCGGCATCAAGGACCTCACCCGCCGCTTCCGCGAAGGCGAGATGGTCATCGGCCGGGCCCTCAACGAGCTGGAGGGCGCCGGGTATCTGGAGCGCAGGCGCCTCCGGACCGAACGCGGCCGGGTCGTGACCGCGACCCGCTGGTACGAGCGTCCCGGCGCGCCGCTTCCGGGCCCCGGCAAGCGGATCGATCTCGTGAAGCGGCCTTCCCCTCCCGCTCCTCCACCGGCCCCCAGGCCCGAACGCCCCGTCGCACCCCCCGTCGCACCGCAGAAACCGCCGCAGAAACCACCACAGCCATCGCCATCGCCACCGCCGTCGAAGCCGCTACCGTCCGCTGACGGTCCCGTCGACGAACCCGCCTCCGGCCTGCTCGCCGGGCTGCGGCGCCGCGATCCCCGGCTGCTGCTCTCGGAGAAGGACGTCCGGCGCCTCGCCCCGGCCGTACGCGCCTGGCTCGACCGGGACGTGGGCCCCGCGCAGATCGCCCGCACGCTGACCGCCGACCTGCCGGTCGGCGGCATCACCTGGCCCGCCCGTCTGCTCGCCCACCGCCTCGCCCACTGGCTGCCGCCCGCCCTGCCCGTGACAGGGCCGGCCAAGCCCCGGGCTTCGGGCGCGGAGCGCATCGCGCGACCGTTGCCGTTCCAGACCTGCGACGGCTGCGAACGGGCCTTCAGAGCGACCGGGCCCGGTCTGTGCCGGGACTGCCGGGACTGCCGTGACCACGTGGTGGGAGCCGACGAAGCGGCCTGACCGTACGCCGGGCCGCCTCGCCGGGCGATCAGAAGTCGACGAGCTCGTTGTCGTCGACGCGGGCCACCGACTCCTGGGCGAAGCGCTTGTTGTACGTGGTGCGGATCTGGTCGATCTTGACGCTGTCGGTCCGGGCCTCGCCCTTCGGGTAGAGGAGGGTGAGCTTGTACGAGCGCTCGTGCTCGATCTTCCCGTGGGCGTCGCGGTACTGGCCGTAGGCGTTCTCGACCGTCAGGCCCGCCGGGAAGCGCGGGGTGACGACCTCGTCGACGAACGCGCGGAACTCCTTGTCGGTGACCGGCGAACCGCCGTTGGGCTTGGCCGTGCCGAAGAGCAGCTCGGTCTTGACGTACGGCTTGCCGACCGCCCGCACCGGCGCGCTGGTGGAGGCCCTGGGCTCCGGGTCGTCGAAGGCGGCGTAGGCGACGGGAGCGCTTGCGCCGAGCAGGGCCGCGGTGAGGGCGACGGAGGCGAGCCGGACGCGCGAGGAGGTCTTCGGCATGGGGATGGCTGTTCCCTTCAACAGGAGGTGATGCCAGAGGTGACGAAGCGCCAGAACTCTAGTGGCGCGAGGCCATGCGCGTGGTGCTGTTCGCGAACCGTCAGGAGGCGGCCCCCAGGAACACGGGGTTCGTCATCGCCGCCATCGGCCCCGGCAGCCCCGACGCCCCGCCGTCGCCCGCCGGGTGCCGCACCTCGGCCCGTACGTACGCCGCCTGCCCGGGCGTCGTACGCCACTCCAGCGTGCCGTCCGTCGGTACCGGCGCGGTGAACATCCGCCCCTGGTCCGTGACGAAGGACGCCGAGCAGCCCGCCGTACCCGTGACTTTCAGCCGTACGGTGACCTGTTCGTCGGGCGCGGCGCGCAGCCGCTCCCCGATGCCCGCGTGCGCGCCGCGCCCGCCGACGGCCGTGAACGACAGCTCCACGGACGACGATTCCGCGATCCAGCTGCGCCCCGCGCGGATGCCCGCCAGCAGGGCCTCGCGGGAGAGCGCGTCGGCCAGGACGACCGTCTGGGGCAGTCCCACGACCTGTGGTTCGCGGTGGGCGTCGCTGTTGCCCATGGCGGGCAGCCAGCGGCCGCCGGAGCGGGCCGCCGCGACGAGAGTGTTGTCCCACGCCGCGACGGCCATCTCGTCGTCCGGGGTGTACGGGCCGTTCCACACCTCCACCGCGTCCGCCTCGTCGAGGCCGAACTTCCAGCCGCAGCCGACGCACGTCGCGTACGGGTGGGCCGGGACGACCAGTCCGCCCGTTTGCCGGATTCTCCGCGCGAAACGTCCGAAGGCGTGGTCTCTCGCGCGGTAGCGCCAGTCGATGAAGACGCCGGGGTCGGTGCCGAGGGCGAGGACGTGGCCGTTGCGCGTGGTGACCTCCTCGCCGGTGAGGATCAGGAGGTCGTCGCCCCACAGGCCCTGCCACGCCCCGTGCGCGGAGGTCGTGTTGTGCTCCGTCGTCGTGATCCAGTCCAGCCCGGCGGCCCGGGCCGCGGCGGCGATCTGCGCGGGGGTGCGCAGCCCGTCGGAGTGGACGCTGTGGAGGTGGTTGTCGCCCCGGTACCAGGCGCGGCCCCGGCCCCGGGCCCGCTGCGGCGGGTACACCGGCTTCGGAGTGGCCCCCGGCGTCCCGTACCGCAGGGTGACGGCGACCTCGTAGGCGAGCCCCTGCGGGGCCACCGTGTACGGGCCGAGGACGACGTGCCAGGTGCCGGGGCGGACGGGCCCGGCGAGGTAGCCGGGCGTGGCCCGTTCGGTGCCCACGAAGAACTCCGTGCGGGCGCCGCCCGACCAGCCGCGGAAGCCGGGCCCGCCCAGGGCGGTGCCGCGCTCGTCGAAGATGCCGATGTCGCAGGCGTTGCCCTGGGTTCCGGTGGGCACGGAAGGTCTGTCGTAGCTGTACGAGACGGCGATCTCGCGGACGCCGCGCGGCACTTCCACGGGGAGGTGGACGAAGTCCGGGGCACCGGCGGGCAGCCGTCCGGTGACCCTGCGGGTCTCCTCGCCGGACCGGGGTTCCCGGCCTTCGGCGTGGGCGAAGCTCACGCCTTCGAGCGTCAGCGCACTCGCCGCTCCCGCGGCGGCCGCCACCTTGAGTATGTCGCGCCTGAGTACGTCGCGCCGGTTCATCTCAGCCTCCTTGCGTGGGCCGTGCCGACCGTGCTGGTGCCGTGTCGTGCCGTTCCGTTCCGGTGTCGTGCCGGTGCTGTGACTGCCGTGACCCACTGTTGTACGCCCGGGTGGCGTCCGGCGGAACACTCGCCGACGCGCGTGGCGGCCGGTGCGCGAACACGCGTCGACACACATCGACACACGACCGCGCGTGGCGCCCCGCGGCCGCCTCCCAGGGCATACCGTGGGTCACACGCGAGACAGCCGCGACGACGGAGGTGCCCCGGGATGCGGATCGCCACCACGATCTTTCTCACCGATGAGACGATCAGCCCGGTCCGGCTTGCCCGTGAGCTGGAGCAACGAGGCTTCACCGGGCTCTATCTGCCCCAGCACACCCACATTCCGGTGAGCCGCAAGACCCCCGCGCCGGCCGGTGACCCGCTGCCGCGCGAGTACGGCCGCGCCGTCGACCCCTTCCTGGCGCTCGCGCAGGCCGCCGCCGTCACCCACCGGATCGAGCTGGGGACCGGCGTCGCGCTGGTGGCCCAGCAGGACCCCATCGTCCTGGCCAAGCAGGCGGCCACCCTGGACTTCCTCAGCGGCGGCCGGTTCACCCTCGGCGTCGGCTACGGCTGGAACGTGGAGGAGGCCGAGGACCACGGCGTCGACTGGCGCACCCGCCGGGAGCTGGTGCGCGACCGGATGGCGCTGATGCGCGCGCTGTGGTCGGCGGAACCGACGGCCTACGACGGCGAATTCGGCTCCGTCCAGGCGAGCTGGGCGCACCCCAAGCCCGTCCGGCGCCCGCGCCGGCTCCAGGGCACGGACTCGCTGGTGGGGCCGCGCACCCTGATCGGCGGCGCGGCCGGGCCGAAGCTCTTCGCCCACATCGCCGAGTACGCGGACGGCTGGATGCCGGTGGGCGGCAGCGGTCTGAGCGAGACGCTGCCGGAGCTGCGCCGGGTCTGGACGGAGGCGGGGCGGCCGGGGGAGCCGGAGGTCATGCCGTACGCCGTCCACCCCTCGGCGGGCAAGCTCGCGCACTACGCCGACCTGGGCATCGAGGAGATCGCGGTCGGGCTGCCGTCGGCCCCCGAGTCGGAGGTGCTGAGGGCGCTGGACGCGCACGCGGAGTTCCTTTAGGCGCGACTAGGCGCGACGGAATGGACGCCTCCGGAGCATTCCGGAGGATGCCTCCGTCTGACGTGACGAGAGGCACATGGAACGGCCGCTTCCAGTACATGGCGGTGTCGGTGTCCGCTCGTATGCTCGGACAATGACTTCGAGCGCCCCGCGTCCCGAACAGCCGACCGCCCCGACCGCCAACGCCATGCGACGCGCCCTCAAGCGGGCCCGCGACGGCGTCGCGCTGGATGTCACCGAGGCCGCCGTGTTGCTCAGGGCGCGCGGCGCCGATCTGGACGATCTGTGCGCCTCCGCCGCCCGGGTGCGGGACGCGGGCCTGGAGGCCGCCGGGCGGCCCGGCGTCATCACCTACTCCAAGAGCGTCTTCATCCCGCTCACCCGCCTCTGCCGCGACCGCTGCCACTACTGCACCTTCGCCACCGTCCCCGGCAAGCTCCGCCGCGCGGGCGAGGGCATGTTCATGTCCCCGGACGAGGTACTGGCCATCGCCCGGCGCGGTGCCGAACTCGGCTGCAAGGAAGCGCTGATCACCCTCGGCGACAAGCCGGAGGACCGCTGGCCCGAGGCCCGCGAGTGGCTGGACGCCCACGGCTACGACGACACCATCGCCTACGTCCGCGCCATCTCCATCCGCATCCTCGAAGAGACCGGCCTGCTGCCGCACCTCAACCCGGGCGTCATGACCTGGACGGACTTCCAGCGCCTCAAGCCGGTGTCGCCCTCCATGGGCCTGATGCTGGAGACCACCGCCCAGCGGCTGTGGAGCGAGCCGGGCATGCCGCACCACGGCTCGCCCGACAAGGAGCCCGCCGTCCGGCTGCGCCACCTGGAGGACGCGGGCCGCAGCTCCGTCCCCCTCACCAGCGGACTGCTGATCGGCATCGGGGAGACGCCCGAGGAGCGCGCCGAGTCCCTGTTCGCCCTGCGCCGGATCTCCCGGGCCTACCACGGCATCCAGGAACTCATCATCCAGAACTTCCGCGCCAAGTCGGACACGGCCATGCGCCGCATGCCGGACGCGACGCTCGACGACCTCGTCGCCACCGTCGCCGTCGCCCGGCTCATCATGGGCCCCTCCGGCTGCCTCCAGGCCCCGCCCAACCTGGTGGACGACGAGTACGCCCGCCTCATCGGCGCCGGCATCGACGACTGGGGCGGCGTCTCCCCGGTCACCCCGGACCACGTCAACCCCGAGCGCCCCTGGCCCGCGATCGAGGAGCTCGCCGAGCGCTCGGCGGCCGCCGGCTTCCGCCTCAAGGAACGCCTCGCGGTCTACCCGGAGTTCGTCCAGCGCGGCGAGCCCTGGCTGGACCCCCGCATCCTGCCCCACATCCGCGCCCTGGCCGACCCCGAGACCGGCCTGGCCGACGAGAACGCCGAGGTCAAGGGCATCCCCTGGCAGGAGCCCGAGGAGGTGTTCACCGCCTCCGGCCGGACGGACCTCCACCGCGCCATCGACACCGAGGGCCGTACGTCCGACCGCCGTGAGGACTTCGACGAGGTCTACGGCGACTGGGACGCGCTCCGCGAGGCCGCCGTCCCCGGCATGGCGCCCGAGCGCATCGACGGCGACGTCCGCGAGGCACTGCGCCAGGCCGCCGACGACCCCACCCGGCTGACGGACGACCAGGCGCTCGCCCTGCTCCACGCCGACGGCCCCGCCCTGGACGCCCTCTGCCGCGTCGCCGACGACCTCCGCCGCTCCGTCGTGGGGGACGAGGTCACCTACATCGTCACGCGGAACATCAACTTCACCAACGTCTGCTACACCGGCTGCCGTTTCTGCGCCTTCGCCCAGCGGCGCACCGACGCCGACGCCTACACCCTCTCGCTCACCCAGGTCGCCGACCGCGCCGCGCAGGCGTGGGACGTGGGCGCGGTCGAGGTCTGCATGCAGGGCGGCATCCACCCCGACCTGCCCGGCACGGCCTACTTCGACATCGCACGCGCGGTGAAGGAGCGGGTGCCGGGCATGCATGTGCACGCCTTCTCGCCGATGGAGGTCGTCAACGGCGCCACGCGCACGGGCATGTCCATCCGGGAGTGGCTGACCACCGCCAAGGAGGCCGGGCTCGACTCCATCCCCGGCACCGCCGCCGAGATCCTCGACGACGAGGTCCGCTGGATCCTCACCAAGGGCAAGCTCCCCACGGCCACCTGGGTCGAGGTCATCAAGACGGCGCACGAGCTGGGCATCCGCTCGTCCTCCACGATGATGTACGGGCACGTGGACCAGCCCCGGCACTGGCTGGGCCACTTCCGGCTGCTCGCCGAGATCCAGCGGTCCGCGTTGTCCAAGAACGTGGCTGGTTTCACCGAGTTCGTCACCTTGCCCTTTATCCACACCAACGCACCGGTCTATCTCGCGGGCATCGCCCGGCCCGGCCCGACCATGCGGGACAACCGCGCGGTCACCGCGATGGCCCGACTGCTGCTCCACCCTCATATCCCCAACATCCAGACGAGCTGGGTCAAGCTGGGCAAGGACGGCGCGGCGGAGATGCTCCGCTCGGGCGCCAACGACCTGGGCGGCACCCTGATGGAGGAGACCATCTCCCGGATGGCGGGCTCCTCGTACGGCTCGTACCGCTCGATCCAGGACCTCGTTGCGATAGCCGAGGCCGCCGGGCGCCCCGCGCGGCCCCGTACGACGCTCTACGGCGAGGTGCCGAAGGAGCGGCAGGAGGCCGCCCTCGCCTCGGACGGCCATCTGCCCACGCTGCTCCCGGTGCTGGACGGCAACGACGGCAACGACCGCGACGAATGATCGCAACGAATGATCTTCGTTCGCACAAGTGTTGCGGTTCTGTCGCGGACCGCCGACCGGGCGGCGACAGTGCCCGCATAAGGTGTCCCGCATGTCTTGGCCCCAGAATCCCCCGCAGCCGCAGCAGCCCGAGCAGCCGCAGAACCCCTCGACGCCGCCGCAGGGCGGCTTCGGCCCGCCGCCCACGTGGGGCCCGGACGGCGACGGGCACGCCCAGCCCACGATGATCTCCCAGCCCGCCGTACCGCCGCCGCCCGGCCCCGCGCAGGGCGGCGCCCCGGGCGCGGTCCCGCCGCCCCCGCCGCCCGCCCCGGGGCCCGTCCCGGGTGCCCAGGCTCCCGGCGCGCCCGGCATGGCCCCGCCGCCCGGTATGCCCCAGGCGCCGATGGCCCAGCAGCCGTGGCCGCCGCAGCAGCAGGCCCCTCACGGCCAGGCCCTTCAGGCCCCCCAGGCCCCTTACGGCCAGGCTCCCTACGGTCAGGCCCCGGGTCCGCAGGCCGGTAAGAGCAACAAGACGCTGATGGCCGTCATCGGCGGCGTCGTGGCGCTCGCCGTCATCGGCGGCGGCGCGTACTTCGCCTTCAGCGGCAACAGCGGCGGTGACGACGACAAGAAGAACGACAAGCCCCAGGCCGGCCAGTCCCAGTCGCAGGCCCCCGCCGCGCCCGGGCAGTCGGACAAGCCGGCGGACGGCGGCGCCTCGGCCGACCCGGCCGCCCAGCAGCCCACCGTCCCCGGCTGGCAGACGCAGGCCCGCGCGGAGCACTACTTCCAGTACGACGTTCCGGGCAAGGCCGACAAGTGGAAGGTCGCCCCGACCGACACGGCCATCTCGTACACCGAGGACGGCAAGCCGGTCGTCGTGATGACCGGTACGTCCAACTACAAGGAGGGCGGCTGCTCCTCGCAGCCCAACCCCGACGCCATCGGCGAGGCCGGCCAGGGCCAGCTCGCCACGGTGGGCACCACCGGCGGCGGCAAGGACGGCGACCTCAAGACGAACGCCCGCAACTGGGCGGGCAACTGGGGCTTCATGGCCTACGGCGGCAAGGACCACAAGCCCAAGCTTGAGTTCACCGACGAGAAGGAGTGGAAGCACAACGGCATCGACGGCTGGACGGCGACCGCGAAGGTCACCGTCACCAACCGTCCGAGCGCGTGCGTGCCGCCCACCGCGATCGTGAAGTCCATCGCCCAGAAGATGCCCGACGGCACCTTCCACGGCTGGGTCATCTACGCCGACCAGGGCGTCCCGGACGCGCTCACCGAGGCCCAGATCGACAAGATCATGAACACGGTGCGCCCGGCCAAGGGCCCTGGCGCGTAATCGCCTTCGGCCCGGCGTCCCGGACGCCGGGCCGGCCGCGGCGCACTACAGTGCTGTGCCGACATGGCGCACTGTCGACACTCTCCCGTCCAGGAGGCCGGACACGTGACCACGACCGCCGCGGCGGGTACCGCCGGAGCCCCCGGGCCCCTTCCCCGGGGCCGGGCCGAACAGCAGGACTTCCGCTCCCGGGTGCGCGGCTGCCTGCTCGGTGGGGCGATCGGGGACGCGCTGGGCGCGGGCATCGAGTTCGACTCCCTGGAGGCGATCCGCGCCGCGCACGGCCCCGCGGGCGTGACCGACTACGTCCCGGCGTACGGGCGGCGCGGCGCCATCACCGACGACACCCAGATGACGCTCTTCACGGTGGAGGGGCTGATCCGGGCCCACGTCCGCCGTGACACCGGGGCCTGGCATCCGCCGGCCGACGTCCACCGCGCGCATCTGCGCTGGGCCGCCACGCAGGAGGGCTGGGGCCCCGACGAGCGGGTGCGGGACGCGGGCTGGCTCGCCGGGCAGGAGTGGCTCTACGCGCGGCGGGCCCCCGGCGGGGCGTGCCTCTCCGGCCTCGCCGACCACCGGATGGGCACCCTGGCGGCGCCCAAGAACCCGGGCTCCAAGGGCTGTGGCGCGGTGATGCGCTCCGCGCCGTTCGGGCTGCTGGCGGACTGGGCCCCCGGCCTCGTCCTCCAGCTGGCCGACGAGTGCGCGGCACAGACCCACGGTCACCCCACCGGCCGGCTCTCGGCCGCCGCCTTCGCCGTCATCGTGCACGGCGTGGTACGGGGCGAGCCACTGGAGGCCGCCGCCCTGCGGGCCCTGGAGCTGCTGGCGGCCCGGCCCGGCCACGAGGAGACCACCGCGGCGCTGCGGGGCGCACTGGCCGCCGTACGGCAGGGCCCGCCCTCGGCCGAGCGGCTCCAGTCGCTGGGCGAGGGCTGGGTGGCGGAGGAGGCCCTGGCGATGGGGCTGTACTGCGCGCTGGTGGCCGAGGACGTCCGCCACGGCCTGCTGCTCGCGGTCAACCACGGCGGGGACTCGGACTCGACGGGGTCGATCTGCGGCAACCTCCTGGGCGCCGTGCACGGGGAGACCGCGCTGCCGCCCGGGTGGGTGGCGGAGCTGGAGGGACGGGGCACGATCCTGGAACTCGCCGACGACTTCGCCATGGAGCTCACCCAGGGGCCCGCGCTGCACGGCCCGCCCGGCGCCGCCTCGTCGGCGGCCTGGCTGGCGCGGTATCCCCGCGCGTAGGTGGTGGCTCCGGTCGTAGGCGATGGCTCCGCGCGTAGGTGGTGGCTCCGGACATGGCGGAGCCCTCTCGGCCGGGACGGGTGCCAGGCGACAAGAGGGCTCTCTGCGGAAAATCGATACGGCGGTTTTACGTCGCTGTGCCGGGTGATCCGCGTCAACGCGCGGTCGGTCAGAGGGACTGTGCGCTGCCGCCGACGACCGTCACGAACGTGGACCAGGACTCCGAGGAGAAAGCGAGGGCGGGGCCCTGCGGGTCCTTGGAGTCACGGACCGCGATGGACCGCACAAGCGGGGAGGCGACCTCGACGCAGTCGCCGTGGGCCAGCGAGTAGGAGGACTTCCGCCACGTGGTCTTTCCCTGCTGAATCGCCATGAATTGCTCCGATGCCTATGAGTGCTGCCTGGTACGGCCGGGAATCGCCCGGGTGTCGGCCGGAAGACGGCCGGGAACCCACTGGCCGGACCGGTGGGGCCGGTGTCCCGACGCGATCGACGTTACGCGCCAACATCACCTGATGAATGGCCCGTTCACTCGACCGGATGGCATATATCCATCTCCCCTACCTTCGTGATGGGAAGGGGTGTACGGTCCCGCCCCCGCACCTCACGGCTGCTGGTTCGGCCCCTCCTTCCGGCCGTCCTCCGCCCAGTCCTCCGCGACCTGGAGGATGAACCGCCGTGAGTCCTCGGCGTTGAGCGCCTGCATCCGCAAATGCTCATACATCACGCTGTACGCCTGGACGTCGTTGGGCTTCTCCAGGTACAGATCGCTGGTGATGCCCTCGAGATAGACCGTGCTCGCGTCCTGCGGATCGTGGAACTCGAGGATGGAGAACTTCCCGTACATACCCGGGTGTGCGCCCACCGCGTACGGCAGCACCTGCACGGTGATGTGCGGCTGGAGGCTGAACTCCACCAGATGCTCCATCTGTTCGCGCATGATGGCGCTGTTGCCGACGATCCTGCGCAGCGCGGACTCGTCGATGACCGCCCACAGCCGCAGCGGGTTCTCCGGGTCCGTGATCCGTTCCTGACGGCGCATCCGCACCTGTACGCGCCGTTCGACGTCCGCCGCAGTGGCCTCCGGCCAGGAGCCCTCGGTCACGGCGTTGGCGTAGTTGGGCGTCTGGAGCAGGCCGGGCACGAGCGACGCCTCGTACACGCGCAACGACGCCGCGTCCGTCTCCAGTCCGATGTAGACGCTGTACGGGATGTCGCCGAAGGCATGCCACCAGCCTTGCTGTCGTGACTCCTTCGCCATCTGCATCAGCGAATCGACGATGCGGTGGTCCTCGACGCCGTACACGCCGCACAGATCGCGGACATCGCGCTGGCTGATACTGCGGCGGCCGTTCTCCAGCCGGCTGATCTTCGACTGCGAGACCAGGAGCCGCTCGGCCACCTCCTCGGCGGTCATGCCTTTGAGCTCACGGAGCTTGCGTAGCTCCTGCCCCAATCGGCGCCGCCTTACGGTGGGGTTGACACTGGACGCCACGGGACGCACCTCCGGCTCCGTCATGCTGCTGTCTCCTGCTCCGGCAGCCTGCCACCACCGGCCGGGGCGGCGCTGGAGAATGCTTACACCGGGTCCGCTTGTGGTGACCCTGATGCGGATGCGCGTGACGTAGTCGTGCCTACGTACACGACCGCACGGGCGCGCGCCCGTGCGCGCCTGCGCGCGCGTGACGCTCATCGGGATGCTCACAGGACGCGCACGGGACGCGCACGCGGGGCGGCGGGGCCGTACCACCGTCCTCGGACGGTACGGCCCGCCGCCCCGCGCTGTTGCGGCTCCCGGACCGGGGTCAGGGGGACCGCGGTGCGGTCGGTGGAGCGGAAGTGATGCCTGGGGTTGTGCGTGGGGTTGTGCGAAAGGTTGTGCCGAGGGTGGTGCCGGCGGTGATACGGCCGTGGTCAGCGGTTGCGGAACCGTTTCACGAGGCGCCCGCGCGGGCCATGACCCCACCGCGGTGCGGGACCGCCCGGCTCGTGCCGACCGTGCCGACCGCCGCCGGCTCGACCGGCGCCCGTACGGCCGCGCGACGACCCGAACCGCCGCCGCCCGCCGTACCGGCCGTGGCCGGCGCCCGGCGCGGCTGCGTCCCGACCCCGTTCTGCACGTCCATCACGGCGTGCGCGACGAGCCCGCCCATCGGGTCGTGCCGGATGAGGTCGCGCAGCCGGGACCGTGAGGAACGGCCCTCGTTGCCCGGGTAGAGGTGCTTGCCCAGGCCGACCGCGTGGGCCAGGGCGGCGAGCGCGGCCGTCCGCGGGTCCGGCGGGACGCCGGTGCGGATCGCGCTGTCCAACCGGGACCTGATCTCCCGGCTGATCGCCGTGTCCGTCGCCTGGTAGCGCGTGGTCGGCAGCACCCCGCACATCTGGCCCGCCACGGCATGCACCATGCCGCACCGCTCCAGATGCGTGAGATACGTCTGACGCAGCCCCAGCCGGGGCCCGCCGATCCAGTGGACGGCGCGCACCGGGCTGCCGCGGCGGCGCAACAGCTCGAGCGCGGTGTCCAGGGTCGGATCACCAGTCGGCCGTGGGTGCACCACGGCGATACGATCCCCGTCTGGGGCTATCCGTCCGGCCAGAGCCAGCTCCACGAGCTGTGCTCCGGCAAGGCCGAGGTCGAGCGACTGCGGCTGCGCCGTGGTACCCGTGGCCGGGTCCAGGGCGAGCAGCAGAAGCTCCTCCGGAATTGTTCTGCGGCTCCTGCCCATCCATGCCTCCCCGCGTGGATGAGTGACAGGGTGACCCCTCTCACATTGGTCTGTCGAGAGCGCGTGGTGACTTCGGGCGGGAACCGGTAGGTATGTCGTCTCGTCTTGCACGTGGGTGAAGGCGGACACCGTTCCGTGACCCGCTGGCTGTGCCCTGGCGCGACGGCGGCAGAGGACACTGATAGACGTTAGGGAATCCGGGCTGCGGGGCGCTTGTCGTCCCGCCTCGGTGTACGTGCGCGGAATTTCGAGGAGGCATCGGTGGCGGGCGAGTCCCCCGGCAAGTCGGAGCAGCGGAAGTCGTCGGGGGAGACGACTCGCACCACTGGTACGACCGGCAATGAACGCGACCCGCGGCTCGGAGTCTTCCGGGCCGCCAGGGACACGGCCGAGGACCGTGTGAACGGCAAGGCGGACGGCAAGTCCGCCACGGCCGATTCCGGTACCGATGCGGCCGCGAAGGCTGCTGAGTCGGCTGAGACCACTGAGTCCACCGCGCCCGCCGGGAGCGGGAACGGCGGTGGCAAGGGCGACGCCCGGCTGAAGGCCGCCGTGGCTGCCTGGGTGGCGAGCGAGGACGAGGACGGCCCGGACGCCCCTGCCGGTACGGACGCTGACGCCCCGGCAGAAGAGGCGCCTACGGCGAAGGGCGCCGCGGACCGCCCCGCGCGGACCGATGCGACTGCGAAGGCCGAGTCCGACGCCGACGCGAAGGACAAGCCCGGCGCCGACCAGGCGACGGCCGTCTTCCGTACGGTGCGCCCGAAGGCGGACGAAACCGGCGACGACTCGGCCTCC
Organism: Streptomyces hesseae; assembly: GCF_031845785.1. Lineage (NCBI taxonomy): Bacteria > Bacillati > Actinomycetota > Actinomycetes > Kitasatosporales > Streptomycetaceae > Streptomyces > Streptomyces hesseae. The sequence continues at coordinate 202,212 of NZ_JAVRFI010000003.1, read as the reverse complement.
GAGGCGAAGAAGCCCGCTGCCGTGGACAAGTCCACCGCCGCTGACGACGCGTCCGCCGCGAAGAAGCCCGCTGCCGAGGGCGACAAGGACGGCAAGGACGAGGTCGCCGCCGACCAGGCGACGGCCGTCTTCCGTGCCGTGCGCCCCAAGGCGGACGAGCCGAAGGCCGGCGCCGGCGACAGCGACGATGACGGCAAGAAGGACGGCGTCGACCAGGCCACGGCCGTCTTCGGCGCCGTGCGCCCGAAGGGTGACGCCGCCAAGCCCGAGGACGGGAAGAAGCCCGCAGCCGAGGGCGACAAGGACGGCAAGGACAAGCCCGCCGCCGACCAGGCCACCGCTGTCTTCCGCACCGTGCGCCCCAAGGCGGACGAGCCGAAGGCCGACGCCCCCAAGGCCGGTGCCGCCAAGCCCGACAACGGCGATCAGCCGACCGAGCTGATGAAGGCCCCCACCCCGCAGCCGACGCCCGGTGGCGAGCGCAAGAGCCAGTTCGTCCCGCTGAAGAAGGACGACGAGGCCGCGCCCGCCAAGCAGGCCGCCAAGGCGCCCGCCAAGGCCGCTCCGGCCGGGGCGAAGCCGCAGCCCGCGAAGCCCGAGCCCGTCAAGCCCGCCGGGCCCGCGAAGCCCGAGCCGGCGAAGTCCCAGGTCCCGCCGCCCCCGGGCGGTCCCGCCGCCCCGGCCGCGCCCGCGGGTCCGGCCGCGCCGCTCGACCTGCTCGCGCAGCTGACGAACACTCCGCCGCCGCCGCAGACGCCCGTGCGGACGGCCGTGCGGCGCGTCAAGATCTGGACGCCGCTCGTCGTGCTGCTCGGGATCATCTTCGTGGTCGTGCAGTCCTTCCGGCCGCTGCCCGACCCGAAGCTCTCGCTCGGCGCGAAGAAGTCGTACACCTTCGAGGGCGGCAAGGCGCCCTTCGTCTGGCCGGACGAGGGCCAGTCCGCGGCCAAGGTCATCGGCGCCGGTGACGTGGGCACGTACGGCCCGCAGAAGCCCGTGCCGACGGCGAGCGTCGCCAAGGTCATGACCGCGTATGTGATCCTGCGGGACCACCCCCTGAAGAAGGGGGACAAGACCGGCAACAAGATCACGATCGACGCGGCGGCGGAGAAGGAGTCCGGCGCCGACGGCGAGTCGACGGCGTCGGTCAAGGCGGGCCAGGAGTTCTCCGAGTACGACATGCTCCGCATGCTGCTCATCCCGTCGGGCAACAACATCGCCCGCATGCTCGCCCGGTGGGACACCAACGGTTCCGAGGACGCGTTCGTCAAGAAGATGAACGACGCCGCCAAGGAACTCGGCATGACCAACACCACCTACACCGACCCCAGCGGTCTGACGGCGACGACGAAGAGCACGGCCGTGGACCAGGTGAAGCTGGCCGAGGTGATGATCAAGAACCCGGTCGTCCGGGAGATCACCCAGCAGCCCAACGCCGACATCCCCGGCGGCCCGCACATCAACAACAACAACGACACGCTGCTGGTCAAGGGCACCGGCGTCCTCGGCATCAAGACCGGCTCCAGCAGCCCGGCCGGCGGCACGCTGATGTGGGCGGCGCGACGGGTGCTCGACGGCAAGGAGTACCTGATCGTCGGCGCCACCATGGACCAGCACTTCAAGGGCCTGGACCCCAACGCCGAGAACAGCCTCACCAAGGTCAAGAACAAGAGCTACGAGCAGCTCACGTCGATCCAGAACGCTCTGAAGACGGTCACCGTGGTGAAGAAGGGCGATGTCGTCGGTCACGTCGACGACGGTCTCGGCGGGCAGACGCCCGTCGTCGCCACCAAGGACGTCGAGGCCGTCGGCTGGGCCGGCTTCGACACGAAGTTCGCGCTGTCCGACGTCGGCCGCAAGATCCCGCACTCGGCGAAGGCCGGTACGGAGGTCGGCGAGCTGATCGTGGGCAGCGGCCCCGACGCGGTGAAGGTCCCGGTCGTGCTGAAGACCGCGCTGGCCGAGCCCTCCTTCGGCGCCAAGCTGACCCGCCTGGGCTGACGCCGGCCGGCCGTGACGGCCGACCGGCCGACCGGCCGGGGAGCGGCTCCTGGTCCGTACGAGTGGGTACGGACCGGGGGCCGCTTTCGCGGTCGTCGCGATGGGCGGAGCGGTCCGACGGCGCGTGCTAGCGTCGCCAGGGTTTGCTCGTCACAGCCGGAGCATGCGTGAAGATGGGGGAGAAGACCGCAGGGGGAAGACGGGGAGAGCCGCAGTGACCACCGTGGGGCCGGCGCGGCCCAGAGACCCGGAGCAGCCGGAACGGCCGGAACGGACCGTGCGTCCGGAGCAGCCGGAAGTACCGGGCGACGACACCGGTGACACCGGCGCACCCGTGAAGGGGCGCCCCGGCGCCACGGCCCGTGGGGCCGCATGGCGGCGCCCGTCGTGGGCCGTCGTCCCGCACCACCGCAAGGGCGGGCGCTACGCCGCGCTCACCGGGACGGTCGGGATCACCCTCTTCGTGGCGGCCGTGCTGCACATCCTCTGGATCTGCATCTTCGCCAACAGCGGCGGCGACCTCGCCGCGCAGGACGCGTGGGCGGAGTTCGCGCTCCAGCACCCGGCCTCGGCGTACAACCTCGCCTGGTACGGCGGGATGCACCCGGTCTCGTACAGCGTCATCTCGCCTTACCTCATGGCCGCGATCGGCGTCCGCACCACGATGATGATCGGGGGCACGGTCTCGGCCGGCCTGATCGCGCTGCTGCTGGTCCGCAGCCGTGTCGTGCGCAGACCGCTGTGGCCGGCGCTCTACGGCACGTTCGCGCTGATGTGCAACGCCATATCGGGCCGGGTGACCTTCGGGCTCGGCGCGATGTTCGGGCTGGCGGCGGTGGCCGTGATCTTCGCGTGGCCGGCGCGCTGGCGCTCCTCGGGCCGCTACCGCTGGGGCCGGGCCGCGTTGGCCGGGCTGATGGCGGGGCTGGCGACGGCATCGAGCCCGGTGGCCGGCCTGTTCGTCGGCATCGTGGCGGCGGCGCTGTGGCTGAGCCGGCGCCGGGCGGCGGCGTACGCGCTGGGGCTGACCCCGGTGGTGGTGGTCGGGCTGTCGGCGTGGCTGTTCCCGTTCTCCGGGCAGCAGCCGATGGCCTTCGCCTCGGCGATCCTGCCGCTGCTCGCCGGGCTCTTCGGCCTGTTCATGGCGCCCTCGTCCTGGCGCACGGTGCGGGCCGTCTCGGCGCTCTATGTGCTGGGTGTGCTGCTGGTCTGGCTGATCCCCTCGCAGATCGGCACGAACATCTCCCGGCTCGGGATGATCTTCGGTGGCGTGGTGCTGGTCGCCGTGCTGACCGGGATGGAGGTGCCGCCGAGGGCCGAACTGCTCAAGCGCGGCAGGGCCTGGTTCGCGACGGTGCTCGCCGTGCTGACCCTGACCGGCTGGCAGCTGGCCAACTCCATCAGCGACATAGTGCACACCACCCCCGCCGCCTCCTGGGCCCGCGAGCTCGCCCCCCTCGTGGACCAGCTCCAGAAGCTGGACGCGGCGGGCGGCCGCGTCGAGGTCGTCCCGGCCCGCAGCCATCGTGAGGCCTCGGCCCTCGCCCCGTACGTCAATCTCGCGCGCGGCTGGAACCGGCAGGCGGACCTCAAGCGGAACCCGCTCTTCTACGAGGAGGGCATGCTCACCCCGGACAGCTACCGCGCCTGGCTCGGCCGCTGGGCCGTGGCCTATGTGGTGCTGCCCAAGGACGAGCCGGACAACGCGGCGGTCGAGGAGGCCAAGCTCGTCGAGCACGGCCAGTCCTATCTGCGCGAGGTGTGGTCCGACGAGAACTGGCGCGTCTTCGCGGTGAAGAACCCCACGCCGCTCGCCAACCCGCCCGCGGTGGTGGATCGCTCGGACGCCGAGGGGCTGACCGTCACGGTGAGCAAGCCGGGCCCGGTGCTGATCCGCGTCCCGTACTCGCCGTGGCTGGGCCTGGTCGACGCGCAGGGCAAGGACATCCAGCCCCCCAAGGCCGGGCCGGGCGGCGAGCCGCCGGTCAATGTCAACGGCTGTCTGGCCAAGCAGGTCCAGGAGTCCCGCGCGGGCCAGCCGGAGGACGACTGGACCCTGCTGCGGGCCCCGCACTCCGGTACGTACCGGATCGTGGCCAAGTACAAGCTGCCGCGCGGCACGGGCTGCCCGGACGACCTGGCGCGCTAGCCCGCTTTCACGCCGGGCCTGACCTCGAACGGGTGACCGAGAGCATTCTCTCGGTCACCCGTTCGCAGTCTCGGCGGGGAGGCCGTCCGGATGATCTCGCGCCCCCGGGATGACCTGCCCATACGGCCCTGCCCCCGGTCGCCCCGGGCCGTCGGCGGCCCGTCCCGCCGGGTGCGGGCCCCCTCGGGCGCGGTTTCCCTCGGCAGAGAGGAGCGCGGAATTCCGACTCCCGCTGCGGCACATCGGCGTGCCGCGCCCGCGCTCACGGAGGAAGCATGCGTAACGCACGAGTGCTCGCCGGGGCCGCGCTGACCATAGCCGCGCTGGGGGCGGCCGCCGCCCCCGCGCTCGCCGCCGATCACTTCGGAAAGCTCGAGGTCACCCCGGGCACGGTCCAGGCGGGCGCCATGGTCATGGTGAACACCACCGCCTGTGGGCCCGACGGCAAGGGCATGGGCGACGCCAGCGCCGTGGGCGGCCCGGCGTCGTTCGAGCTCAAGCCGGGCGCGAACAAGGAGGCCGTGGCCGGCCAGTTCATGGTCCCGAAGTCGGCCAAGCCCGGCACCTACGGGATCGGCGCCAAGTGCGCCAACGGCAAGGAGGCCACCGGCGACCTGGTCGTCAAGGCGGGCGCCGGCATGAAGAGCTCGCCCTCCGCCGCGCCGAGCATGTCGCCCATGACCCCGAAGGGCGGCATGAAGACCGGCGTCGGCGGCACCAGCGACGACTCCGGCACCGCCGAGGTCATCGCCGGCGCGGCCGTCCTGGGTACGTCGGCGGTCGTCGGCGTCTGGTTCCTGCGGCGCCGCGGCGGCGGCGACCGGGCCGACCAGGCCTGACCGAGGACGGTTCCCGGTGCCGGCCGGACCGCCCCTGGGCCCCCGGACGCGCGCGCTGCGCCCGGGGGCCGGGGGCCCGGCTCCCGGCGCGGGGCGGTGGGCGAACGCGTGCCTGCGCGGTGCGGCTACGCGCTCGCGGCGCGTACGGCCCGCTTCCCGGGCCCGGGGTGGGCCCCCGCCCCGGCCGGGCACGCCACGACCGTGCCCGCCCCGGCCCCATGACTCGCGCCACAAGACCGTCCTCGCGGTCGTCCTGGCGGTGGCGCTGCTGGTGGGCAGCTGGCTGATCGAACACGGGGCGAAGGACCAGAAGCCGCCCCCGCAGCCGTCCCGGGCCGAGGCGTTCCCCACGCCCGGGGAGCCACTGCTCGGCCCGCGCCGCGACGACCGCGCCGTACCACCCCTGCCGTCGGTCGCGCCCACGCGCGTCCGCATCCCCGGCATCCAGGTCGACGCGCCCATGACCCCCCTCGGCCTCGGCCCCGACGGCACGCTCGCGAGCCCCCCGGAGGACGACGGCAACATCGCCGGCTGGTACGCGGGCGGCACACCACCCGGCGCCGCCGGCACCGCCGTCGTCGCCGGCCACGTCGACCTGGCCAACGGCCCGGCCGTCTTCTACAACCTCGGTGCGCTGAAGAAGGGCGACACGGTGGAGGTGGCTCGGTCGGACGCGCTGACGGCCGTCTTCACGATCGACGCGATCGAGGTCTACGACCGCTCCGACTTCCCCTCGGAGAAGGTCTACGGGACGGTCGGCCCGGGCCACGGGCGTGCGGAGCTGCGCGTGATCACCTGCGGTGGGGGCTTCTCGGCGGAAGCGGACGAGTACCTGGGGAACGTGGTGGTGTACGCGCACCTCACGGCGGTGCGGCACCCTCCGGGGCTGCTGAGCTGAGGAGGGTGCCGGTGCCCGAGCCGGGCGCGCCTGTCAGTGGGCGGCGCGCAGGGCGGCCGCGCGGCGGCGCTTGATGTCCCAGCAGGTTTCGCAACGAGGGGCTGGTGGTTCGGGGGATTCCCGCTGCCGGAAAGCAGTCGCTGCCTGCTCTGGTGGTTGGCATCGGCCACCTTCGCGCGCAGCGCGTCGTTGGTCATCGGGCCGCCTCCGTGTCGTGATGGGGCGCGCGGGGGCGGAGGTCGATGCCGTGCGCGGTGAGCCACACCCAGTACGACGCGTCGTCGACGGGCGGGGTCTGGGGCTTCGGCGCCGCGAGCCCCGCGCATGCGGGGCACGTACGGTCACCGCTCGCGCGGGAGGCGGAAACGGTCGTACGGAAAACCGCCCTCGCCCACGCGAGCCACCGGCGGATCGGTTCGTGCATGGATGACGCTCCTCTCGGTTCTTGGCACGGCCAACCGTTCCGGTGGAGGCGGCTTCGAAGCCATCCCAAGGCCCTATGGGAAGGCCCTATATTGACCACATGGGGGACCATATCCAGGCACTGTGGGCGCACCCCCGCCTCGCCTCGGCCGTGGCCGCGGAGGACTGGGCGGCCGTTTTCCGTGTGTACCGGCGGCTCGCCGGAATCAGTCAGACCAGGCTGGGGCAATTGGTCGGTCTGGCGCAGCCCGACGTTTCCGGCATCGAGCGCGAAAGGCGCCGGGTCACCTCCGTGGAGGTGCGGCAAAGAGTCGTCGAAGGGCTTGGGATTCCAGCGGAGTTGCTGCACCGGGACTCGCCCGTCGAATCGGGGCCGGTGGCCCGTCTGTTCTCGGCCGGAATGGGTCCGGACGACGACCTGCTCGCGCGCGTCACGAGCGCCGTCAAAGCGGAAACCCGCGTGGATACCGCCACGTTGGACTGGCTCGACCGTTTGCTGGCGGAGCACCGCAGGTCGGAGGATCTCATCGGCTCCCGGCCGTTGGTCGACGTCATGCGGCAGCAGCTCCGTACCGTGATGGACCTCTACGCGGGAGCCAGGGGCCCGTTGTCGGAGAGAGTCGTCCGGCTCGCCGCCGAACACGCCCAGTTCCTCGCGTGGATGGCGCAGGACCAGGGAGAATCCGCTGCCGCGCTGGCGTGGTACGACCGTTCCCACGAGTGGGCCCTGGAGGCTGGGGACGCGAACATGGCCTGTACGACGCTGAGCATGAAGGCTCACATGGCGTGGTCCGGCGGGCTCGGCATTCGCTGTGTTCGCCTGGCCGAGGCCGCGCGCTGGGCGTCGCCGCAGGCCTCGCGGGGAGTGCGGGGAATGGCCGCGCAAATGGCGGCGCGTGGGCACGCCCAGAATGGCGAAAGAGACGCCGCGCACAGGCTGTTGGAAGAAGCGCAGGGCCTTGTCGCGCACGCGGCCGACTGCCCCGAGGACGAACCACCGTGGATGTATTTCTACGGCGAGACGTGGTTCACGCTTCAGCGCGGCATGGCCGATCTGCACGTCAAGGAATGGCAGGCTGCCATCGGCAACCTCACCACGGGACTCGACGGGCTCGCCGAGCATTACCGCCGCGACAAGACGTGGTACCGGTCCTGTCTGGCGCACGGCCTGGCCGGGGCCGGGGAAGCGGCCGAGTCGCTGGAGGTCGCCCTGAACTGCCTCCCCGATGCGGCCGCCGTCGGACGCCCCCACTCGTGGAACGAGCTGCACACGACGGCGGCGGTGCTGCTCAGGCAGGGCGCGAAGGAAGGCCGGGAGCTGACGGGGGCGCTCAAGCGGTACGGCTGATTCGGTGCGGCGGCATGAGCGACGACATGTGCGACGGCATGTGCGACGACATGGAGGAATGCCAGTGCCTGAGCCATTCGGTGCGGGCGTGGCGCGCCGGCGGAAGTCCAGCCGCAGCGGCTTGGAGAACGACTGCGTCGAGGTTGCCGACGGCTGCCCCGGCCTTTTGGCAACCCCCGGGGGTCGCTCGCTGCCCAGGCGCCTCGTAGCGCACCACCCGCGCGCGCCCGGCCCGCCGCGCGGTCGCGCGCGCTGCCCCTCCCACCGGACCTCACCCGCTCGCCTCCGGCCGCATGGCACGCGCGACGTGCCGGGTAGGAAGCGTCGGCGAGCCCTCGCCGCACAGGGCGAACGGGTCACGACCAGCATCAGAAGGAGATCCGAGTGGGTTCCACGACCGACATGACCGACGCCGCCACCGCCGCGCGAACACGCGTCTTCGCCATGATGGACGCCGACGGGGACGGGGTCATCTCGGCGTACGACTACCTCTCCCGGATCGACCGGACCGTCCGGGCCACAGGGCGCACGGAGGACGATCCGCTCGTCGTCGCGGCCCGCGCCGAAGGCCGGAAGGCCTGGGCGGCGATGGACGCGAACGGCGACGGGAAGCTGACCTTCGGCGAGTACGACGCATGGGTGGGCGCCGACAAGTTCGACAACATCTGCCGGTTCGCGCTCGGCGCGCTGTTCGACCTCGCCGACGCCGACGGGGACGGTGCCCTGGACAAGGCCGAGTTCACGTCGCTGCGCACCGCGCTGAACAATCCGCCGGGGAACGCCGCCGCCGCGTTCGACGCGCTGGACGCCGACGGCGACGGCCGGGTCGGCCGCGACGCGTATCTGGCGTCGATCCGCGCCTACATCGTCGGCGACGGCTCCCCGATGGGCGAGGTCCTGTACTGAGTGCTCCGCCGGGAAGTCCGGTCCGGTCGTCGCGGGCCGGTGGGGGCTGGTCGCGCCCACACGGCGGTAGCCGTATATCGGCACTGTCCCGCGCGCCTTACGGGGCGCAGGACCGCACAGGACCGCACCGGACTTCGACAAGACCGCTCAGACGCGCGTCTCCTGGTCACGCGGCGCATACGCGTCGGTCCGTGCCACCGGAATCCACAGCTCCGCATCAGCCCGCGTCCCGTCCTCCGACGGGCGCACCCGGAGGATCTCCGGCCCGGGCCGGCTCTCGTACGGGTTCGAGGGGAACCACTGCGTGAACACGTCCCGCCACAGGTACTGGAGCGCCTGCGGGAACGGGCCGGAGTTCTCGAAGACGGCCCATGTGCCCGCCGGGACGGTCAGCGCGTCGAGGTCGTCGGGCAGCTCGGCGGCGTGCGTCACCACGCCGTGGTAGTAGTCGAGTTCGGCGCCCTCCGCGCGGCTCGGGTCGAGCAGGACGCTCACCGAGACGATGCCCGCCGGGTCCTGGTCGGACAGTGCGGCGATACGCCTCTGCGTCTCCTTCCCGATGCCCCGGATGAACTCGGCTATCGCCGGGTTGACCCCCTCGTGGACGAGCGGGACGCGGGCCTTCTTTCCGGCCACGCGGAACTCGTCCTTCTCCACGATTCGGTATCGCATACTGCTGTTCCCTTCGACGATGAGGCGGAAGGACATCCGGGGCTGGGAGCGCAGCGTCGCGCCCGTTCGACGGGCCTCGCCCGGGCCCACGCCGTGGAGGGCGCGGAACGCCCGGGCGAAGGCTTCCGCCGAGCCGTAGCCGTAGCGCGTCGCTACGTCCAGCAGCGTCCGTTCGCCGGCGAGTACTTCGGCGCCCGCGACGGTCAGCCGCCTGTGGCGGATGTATTCCGACAGCGGGATGCCCGCCAGCGCGGAGAACAGCCGTCGGAAGTGGTACTCCGATGTCACCGCGACGCGCGCGAGGTCGGCCACGTCGATGGGCTGGTCGAGATGTGACTCGATGTGCTCCAGCGCCTGGTTCAGCCGTTCCAGCATCATCCCGGACTCCTTCCCTTTCGATCACTCACGTTAGGAAAGGACCACCCTGCCGGACCCGACATCCTGTGCCCGGTCCGGTCGCCTACCCGAGCTACCCGGGCTGCCCGGACTACCCGAACTGCACCGACCGCTTCGCGAGCCCGCCCCAGAAGCCGTCGATGACGCTGCGCTGCGCGCCGAGGTCGTCGCCCGCCGCGCCCATCGCCACGAACAGCGGCGCGAAGTGCTCGGTACGGGGGTGGGCCAGCCGGCCGGCCGGGGCCTTGTGCTCGAAGTCGAGGAGCGCGTCCACGTCTTCCGCCGCCAGGGCCTCGCGGCCCCACGCGTCGAACTCCGCCGACCAGCCGGGCGGGCCGGAGCCGGCGTGACGGAGGGCGGCGAGGTTGTGGGTGAAGAAGCCGCTGCCGACGATCAGGACGCCCTCGTCGCGCAGCGGGGCGAGCCGCCGGCCGATCTCCAGCAGCCGCGCCGGGTCGAGGGTGGGGAGGGACATCTGGAGGACGGGGATGTCCGCGCCCGGGTACATCTCGACGAGCGGGACGTACGCCCCGTGGTCCAGCCCCCGGTCGGGCAGGTCCTGTACGGGCGTACCGGCGCCCCGCAGGGTGCGGCGGACCCGGTCGGCGAGGGCCGGGGCGCCCGGTGCCGCGTACTGGACGCGGTAGTAGTGCTCGGGGAAGCCCCAGAAGTCGTAAACGAGTGGGACGGTCTCGGTGGCGCCCAGCGCGAGGGGCGCCTCCTCCCAGTGGGCGGAGATCATCAGGATCGCCGTGGGCCGGGGCAGGTCAGCCGCCCAGGCGGCGAGCTGGCCGGGCCATATGGGGTCGTCCGCGAGGGGCGGCGCGCCGTGGGAGAGGTAGAGGGCGGGCATGCGCCCGGGTGCCGGCATGACAGCCTCCGATTTACTTGAAGTATAAAGTTTCTACACCTCCCGACCTTATAACTTTATTATTTAAGCTTCAAGCAATGGCTGGTCGTCGTACCGGAGGGAACCCGCGAGTGAAACAGTGGATGTCATGACGAACCGACCCCCGGAGGGCCCGAAGGACGCCGACGGGCCCCGCTGGCTCACCGACGCCGAGCAGGAGGCCTGGCGGGCGTACCAGCATGCCGCCACGCTGCTGGAGGACCATCTCGACCGGCAGCTCCAGCGCGACGCCGGTATGCCGCACGTCTACTACGGCCTGCTGGTCCAGCTCTCGGAGGCGCCGCGGCGCCGGATGCGGATGACGGAGCTGGCGCAGAGCGCGAAGATCACCCGGTCCCGGCTGTCGCACGCGATCACCAGGCTGGAGAAGAGCGGCTGGGTGCGGCGCGAGGAGTGCCCGTCGGACAAGCGCGGGCAGCTGGCCGTGCTGACGGACGCCGGCTTCGAGATGTTGCGGCGGTCCGCGCCGGGGCATGTGGAGGCGGTCCGGGGCGCGGTCTTCGACCGGCTGACGCCCGAGCAGGTCGCCCGGTTCGGCGAGGTGTGCGGGATCATCGCCGCCGGGCTTCAGCCGGAGGGTGCGGACCTGCCCTGGCTGCGGTGATCCGGTGATCCGGTGATCCGGAGCCGGTCGGGACGTGGCCCGTACGCGCCCGTACGCGCCCGTACGCGTGAAGGGCCCCCGCCGATTCCCTCGGCGGGGGCCCTTCACCGTTTCAGCGGTTCAGTCGTGGCCTCAGTGGGCCATCACCGGGATCGCGTCCTCGGCCGTCTCGCCGTCCGCCGAGGAGGCGGCGGAGCCGCCGCCCGGGTTGGCGTTGACGAAGACGACGGCTACCAGCGCGGAGAGCGACAGGATGCCGACCGCCCACCAGACGGCGGTGGAGTAGCCGTGCACCATCGACTGGAAGGTGAGGACCTTCTGGTTCGTGGCGCCGGCCATGTGGGACTTGAAGTAGTCCGTGGTGGCGCTGGCGGCGATGGTGTTGAGCAGCGCGGTGCCGATGGCGCCGCCGACCTGCTGCGAGGTGTTGACCATGGCCGAGGCGACACCCGCGTCACGCGGCTGGACGCCGTGGGTGGCCAGGCTCATGGCGGGCATGAAGGCGGTGCCCATGCCGAGGCCCATCATCATCAGACCGGGCAGGACCACCGTGGCGTAGGAGGTGTCCAGGTCGATCTGGGTGAGCAGGACCATGCCGGCCGCCGCGAGCAGGAAGCCGGGGCCCATCAGCCAGCGCGCCGGGACGCGGGTCATCAGGCGGGTGCCGATCTGCGTGGAACCGGTGATCATCATGGCGATCATCGGAAGGAACGCGAGACCGGTCTTGACCGGCGAGAAGCCGCGGACGATCTGGAGGTAGTAGGTCAGGAAGAGGAACAGGCCGAACATCGCGATGGCGGCCAGGCCCAGGGAGATGTAGACACCGCCGCGGTTGCGGTCGGTGAGCACGCGCAGCGGCAGCAGCGGGGCCTTCACCGTGCGCTCGACGAGCAGGAAGACGCCCAGCAGCACGGCGGCCGCGGCGAACAGACCGATCGTCATGCCCGAGGACCAGCCGTCGGACTCGGCGCGCGTGAAGCCGTAGACCAGGGAGACCAGGCCGAGGGTGGCCAGGATGACACCGGGGATGTCCAGCTTCGAGGGGTTGCGGCCCTCGGCGGGCTCACGGATCACGGAGATCGCGCCGGCGGCGGCGACGATGGCGAAGGGGATGTTCACGAAGAACGTCCAGCGCCAGTTGAGGTATTCGGTGAACAGACCGCCGAGGATCAGGCCGACACCACCACCGGCACCCGCGATGGCGCCGAAGACGCCGAACGCCTTGGCGCGCTCCTTCGCCTCGGTGAAGAGGACGGCGAGCAGCGACAGGGCCGCCGGGGCGAGCAGCGCGCCGAAGACGCCCTGGAGGGCGCGGGCGCCCAGCAGCATGCCGGTGTTGACCGCGGCGCCGCCGAGCGCGGAGGCGGCCGCGAAGCCGATCAGGCCGGTGACGAACGCGCGCTTGCGGCCCCACAGGTCGGAGATCCGGCCGCCGAAGAGCAGCAGTCCGCCGAAGGCGAGGGCGTAGGCGGTGATGACCCACTGCCGGTTGCCGTCCGAGATGCCCAGGTCGGCCTGGGCGGAGGGCAGCGCGATGTTCACGATGGTCGCGTCGAGGACGACCATCAGCTGGGCCAGGGCGATGAATATCAGCGCTTTCCAGCGCCTGGGGTCGGCTTCGGTGCGGAGTTCTGGCATGGGTGGGGCCTACCTAGCGGTAATGGTGTGTGCGGTGGTCGTGGGCCTGCCTGGTGCGCGGGCCGCGCGTGCTGCTACGGGCGGGGTGCGTCCCCGGTGGACGAGTCCGCTGCCGGGTCCGCCGCCGGCTCCGCTGCCGAGGGGAACTTCCGGCGCAGGTCCGCCAAGGTGGCGGGCGTGCCGGGGAGTTCCGACCGGGCCGGGTTCATCAGGCCGTCCAGGAACAGCTGGAGGTGGCGGTGGACGAACTGGCCGAAGTCGTGGCAGCCGGTGTCGGGCAGCGGTCTGGTGAGCTGGGTGATGGCCACCATCAGGTCACCGATGCCGATGTCGGCGCGGAGCTGACCGGACGCGCGGGCGGCGGCCATCAGCGCCTCGATGACGCTCTCCAGCCGGTCGCGGGCCTCGACATGGTCGGGGTGGCTCTTGTCGACGCCCTCGGCGAGCAGGGGACACAGGGCCCCGATCCGCTCGTCCGCCGCGGCGTGGACGAAGCGCCTCAGCGCGTGGAAAGCATCGGGCTCCTCCGCTAGCGCCGTCTCCGCCCGGTCGGCGATACGGGCCATGACGGAGAGGGTGACATGGTGAATCAGCTCGCGGCGGTCCGCGAAGTGCCGGTACAGCGTGGCATTGCCGACCCCGGCACGTCGAGCGATTTCATCGAGTGAGGAATCGGCCCCGTGCTCGACGAGGGCCTCGCGGGCGGCCGCGACGATCCGCTCGCGGTTGCGCAGGGCGTCGGCGCGCAGGCGGGGCTGCGGGGCTGTGGCCAAGGCCGTGCCCTCCTTCCGTGAGGATGACTATGCGGGGAGTGTCTCCCCGTTTGACAGGAACGCTCACTTAAACGGGGAGAACCTCCCCGGATATTTCAGGGCTCCGTATGGCGTGAATCACACCCCCGGATGGCGGGATTCCGTTCCCCGTCTGCCGCAGTCCAAGGCGCGTGGGACCGCTCACCGGGCACAGGGTGAGTGATGAGTACGACGAGATGACGACGGCGGGATGAAGGCGAGGCGGCATGAGACCCCTGGTCATCCTGGTCGCGGCGGCCACGGTGGGCGCCCTCACCGCACCGCTGCCCGCGCGGGCGGGGGAGGCCGGGGGCCCGGCCGCCGCCCGCCCGGCCGCCACGGACGGGACGACCGGGGCGACCGGGACGGACGGGACAGCCGGCGACCCGTCCGCCTCCGGCCTCCGGAGCGGGGCCAGGCCGCCCAGCGGCCCGTGCGCGCTGCGCACCGTCACCCGGCACGTCTCCGAGGGGGCCCGCACCCCGCGCGGGTACGCCCGGTCCAGCGGCGTCGTGCGGGCCGCCACCTTCCTCATCGACTTCCCGGACGCCCCCGCGAGGATGAGCGCGCGCAAGCGGTACGCGGAGTTCTTCCCGGCCGTCGCCGACTACTACCGCGTCAGCTCCTACGGGCGGCTCGACTACCGCTCCACGCCCTGGCCGCGCTGGATCCGCATGTCGCGCCCGTACCGCTCGTACGGCATCACGCGCGGCGCGACCTTCGATCCCAACCGGGACGACGGCTACTACGCGATCACCCAGGAGATCCTGGCCGCCGTCGGCGGGCGGGTCGACTTCCGGCGCTACGACCTGATCAACGTGCTGGCCACGCCCGACGCCGGCCCGCCCGCCGTCCAGGACGTCCGCTCGGTGACCTTCGCGGGCGCCGCCACCGGACTGACCTCCCGCAATGGCGCACCCATCCGGAACGTGTCCTTCATCTGGAGCCGGCAGACCGGCGACAGCCCCTACCGCGTCCTCAACCACGAGAACGCCCACAGCTTCGGCCTCCCCGACCTCTACCGGGGCGACCAGAACCGGATGCCGCGCACCCCCGTGGGCCACTGGGACCCCATGGACGAGGACTGGGGGCCCTCGAACGACTTCCTCGCCTGGCACAAGTGGAAGCTGGGCTGGCTGGCCCCCTCGCAGGTCCACTGCGTGTCCCGGCCCGGCCGCCGCATGCTGACGCTGAGCCCCACCTCGGTGCCGGGCGGCCCCAAGCTCGCCGTGATCCCCCTCTCCCCGACCCGCGCGATCACCCTGGAGGCCCGCGCCCCGGGCCGTCTCGACCACGCCGTCTGTCGCCCCGGCGTCCTCGTCACGACCGTCGCCTCCGACCTGCCCTCGGGCGGCGCCCCCGTGCGCACCTCCGACGCCACCCCGGGCAGCCGCGGCTGCCTGACCACCGACCCCAATGTGAGCCCGCCCCTGACCGACGCCCCCTACCGCGCCGGTCAGCGCTGCACGGCGGCCGGCGTCACCGTCGACGTCCTCGGCCAGGACCGCTCCGGGAACTGGCGCGTCCTGGTCACCCGCCGCCCGCCGGCGGACGACTACACCTGACGGCCCACTGACCGGCCGCACGCCGATCCGCTAACCTGTCCGTCGAGCGTCTTCGCAGGCCGCGCGGCCCCCCACGGGTGTCCGCGGGCGTCGGCGGACGCGCTCATGCCCCGCCTCCGTAGCTCAGGGGATAGAGCACCGCTCTCCTAAAGCGGGTGTCGGCAGTTCGAATCTGCCCGGGGGCACGGAACGACGAGAGCCGCCCTCCGGAAATCCGGGGGCGGCTCTCGTCGTACCGGCGTCATGCCGGTGACGGATCCTCGGCTCGGGTCACGCGGGGAGGTTCCGGTGAGCCCGCGCGTGGAGCGCGATGCCGGCCGACACGGAGACGTTGAGCGACTCGGCCGCGGGGTTCATCGGGATCGTCACCGACTCGGTGGAGGCGTCCGCGAGCTCGCCCGAGGCACCGGTCTTCTCGCTGCCGAACATCAGGACGAGCCGCTCGTCGATCCGGGAGAGATCGCCGACGGTGTGCTCCCCGTCGATGTCGAAGGACATCAGCCGCATGCCGCTGTCCTTGAGGTGGCCGAGCGCCTCGGACCGCGACGCCAGGACGATCGGGAGCGAGAACACATAGCCCCGGCTCGCCCTGACCAGGCGCCGGTCCGCGATGCTGACGAGATCGCTGTCCACGAGCACGATGCCCGCGGCACCGAGCGCGAACGCGGTCCGCACGATGGCGCCGATATTGCCGACGATCTTCACTCCGTCGAGGAGGACGACATCGCCGGAGCGGTCCGCCAGATCCGCGAAACGGGCGGGCCGCGGGACGCGGGCGATGCCGAACGCCTTGGGCTTCTTCTCGGTCTTGAAAACCTGATTGGCGATCGCGCCGGCGAGCAGCCGGACCGGGATTCCGCGCTCTTCGCACGCGGCGAGCAGATCACCCGGCAGGGGAGTGGACTCGAGCCCGTAGACCTCGGTGAACTCCACGCCGGCGCGGATGCTTTGCAGAAGAGGCTCGATGTCCTCGATCAGCGCCGTCCGGACAACGGACCTCGAATGTTTTGTGACATCGATGATTCGCTGAACAGCAGGGTCGGAGCGCTCGGTGATAATGTCAAGGCTGGCCACGATGCAGACGTTAGCACGAGTATTGTCGGCTCTTTGTGCCGGTTCAGGGCGAGTCCACCGGCCCGGGCTCCGGCGCTCCGCCCTCCAGGGCGAGGCCCAGGCCGGCCAGCGTGTCGTGCACGCTGTTCCCCTCGGCGGTCGCCTCAAGTGCGAAGCCACCGACCGAAGTGGGCGGATAGCCGATGATGTCGACCACGCGGCTGACGTTGTACAGGCCGGGCATCTGGTCGGGCCGGTCCCACAGGTAGACCGCACCCCACAACTGGCGCCGGGCGTCGGAGAACCACGCCTTCAGCCGCATGCCGTCCAGGTTGGAGTAGGCCTCGACGGCATAGTCCCGCAGGTAATCCCTGAGGCTCTCCACCGTGGCTTCCGACTTCTTCAGATCCCACATGACGATCGAAACGAACATTCCCCCACCAGTCTGTCCAGGTGATGTCGACGGGCTCAGCCTACCCTTTAGGGTGCGGAGCGCGCGAGAGTAAACGGAGTATCAGATTCCTTAGCTGCGGCGGTACTTCCACGCGCAGTTGGAGTGTTCTATGCCACGAAATTGAACCGGTGAATGCCCCTTCCTTTTCGATAGAGTGCGTCCGCTTATTCCCTTGAGCCATCAGCGGAGCAGATCGTGACTGACCGTCAGAACAGCGCCTTCCCCTATCCGCGGACCTGTCCGCTCCGGCCGCCGGCCGAGTACGCCGCCCTGCGCGCCGAGCAGCCGATCGGCAAGGTCACCCTGGCCTCCGGACGGACCGCCTGGCTGCTCACCCGGCACGAGCACATACGGCAGTTGCTCGCCAGTCCCCACGTGAGCTCGAACATGGCCCACCCCGGCTACCCGCTCCACTGGGACATCCCGGCGGAGGTCATGGAACGGATGCGTCCGGTGATGCTCGCCATGGACCCGCCGGTGCACACCGCGCAGCGCAAGATGGTGATCCCGGAATTCACCGTCAAGCGGGTGCTCCAACTGCGCCCCCGCATTCAGGAGATCGTGGACGAGCGCGTCTCCGCGATGCTCGCCGGCGAGGGACCGGTCGACCTGGTGGAGGCGCTCGCCCTCTCCGTTCCGTCCCTGGTCACCTGCGAGCTGCTCGGAGTGCCCTACGCCGACCGCGACTTCTTCCAGGACCGCACCAACAAGCTGGTCTCGGTCGACGCCGATCCCGAGGAGCGGAACACCGCACACCAGGAGCTCCACGCCTACTTCTCCGAGCTCGTCACCGCCAAGGGCGCCGACCCGGGCGACGACCTGCTCAGCAGGCTCGTCGAGAAGAACCGCGAGACCGGCACACTCGACCACGAGGGCCTGGTCGGGATGGCGAACGTCCTGCTCGTCGGCGGCCACGAGACCACCGCGAACATGATCTCCCTCGGCGTCCTGGGCCTGCTGGAGAACCCCGGGCAACTGGCCCGGCTCCAGGCCGACCCCGAGCTCGCCCCGCAGGTCGTCGACGAACTGCTGCGCTACTTCAGCATCGCCGACCAGGTGACCTCCCGCGTGGTGACGGAGGACATCGAGATCGGCGGCGTGCTGATCCGCGCCGGTGAAGGCGTCATCGGGCTCAGCGCCTCCGGCAACCACGACGAGGCGGTCTACCCCGACCCCGGCCGGCTGGACATCGACCGGGGCGGCAAGCAGCACCTGGCCTTCGGTCACGGCATCCACCAGTGCATCGGCCAGAACCTCGCCAAGCTGGAGCTGGAGATCGTCTTCACCACCCTCTTCGCCCGGATCCCCGGCCTGAAGGCGGCGGCCCCGGTGGAGGAGCTGCCGTTCAAGGACAGCATGGGCGTGTACGGCCTCCACCGGTTCCCCGTGACCTGGTGAGCCACCCGTGAAGCCGCCGGCGGACGGTCCCGCGAGGGAGCCCGTCCCGCCGGCGGCCGCACGGCCACCCGTCCGGCCGGCTACGCCGCCATCTCCTCGAGCCCCCTGCGCACCAGGTACGCGACGAGCCCCTCGGCGGCGGGGACCAGCCCGAGGCGGTTGTTGGTGGTGTGGATGTAGTTCGACAGACAGCCCACGTACGGCGTGCCGTCCAGGCGCAGTTCGCGGGCGTCGGCGCCGGGCTCCGCGCCGGACACGGCACGGGCGCGGGCGGTGGCCTCGACGCTCATGCGGTGGAACACGTCGTCCGTGGCGCCGTCCCGCCAGACCGCCGAGCACAGCTTCGTCAGCTGCGCCGAGACGCCGCGGTACAGCTCCGGCCAGGCGCGCACCATCTCGTCCGGCGCGTACGGCCGCCACCACTCCTCGTACTCCCGCAGGAACGGCACGGCGGCCTCCGCGTCGAGGCCCGCTCCGTGGAGGAACATCACCATGATCCTCGCGGCCTCCCCGATCGGGGCCCGGCGGGCGCCGGCCCGTGCCTCCGGCTGCCCGCCGATCAGGTCGAGGACCGCCACGGACGACTTCCGGAAGACGGTCTCGGCGATCGCCACGCCCTCCGTGCCCCCGTACTTGCGGAACTCCGGCACATAGGGGACCGGGTCGAGGGAGCCGATGGGCCGGCCCTCCCGGGAGGTCTCCTTCTCCAGGCGCGCGAGCTCGTCCTGGAGCGTCAGCCCGAGCGCGTACTCCTCCCGCTCCCCGGCTCCGAACTCCGGCATGGCGCGCTCCAGGCCCGCGACGACCCGCTCCGCCGCCTCCGCCGAACCGGCCCCCGGGCCGCACAGCATCCGCAGCCGCACATGCGGCCCGCCCTGCCAGTACCGGAGGAAGAAGTAGTGCTCCTGGAGCCCCTCGGCGCGGAGCAGCGGCTCGATGACGTCGCACAGGAAGGGGTTGTGCAGTGAGTGCGGGATGTGGATGTGCGCCGTCCGCCACTCGCGCGCCCCGGCCCGCTCGGCCGTCGCCTGCTCGCTACTTGTCTGTGTGCAGTTCAACGAAGAACTCCTCTGCTGCGGTCCAGCCCGTCTCCGGGCCGTAGTCGTCCACCGAAGGAAGGCACTCGCGGATCGACACGAGCACGTCGCCGCGCGACAGCGCGGACTTGGCCCAGCTGCGGACCAGATAGGGGTTCCGGAAGTCCACGTACATCGGCTTGTGGACGCTGGCGCGGCGCAGGTGCGCGTAGTCCGCCCACTTGCGGGTCACCTTCCGGCCGCGGCCGGCCATCACGTCGCGCTCCTCGGCCGTCTGGCACAGCACGAAGGCGTGCCGGGGGAGGCCCTGGGACCGGCGCCACGCGTCGAAGGCCACGAGGGCCTCGTACGAGTCGCGGCTCAGCTCCTGGAGCATGGGGATGCCGGCGGCGGCCACGGTCCAGGACCTGCGGTCGGCCACGACGTCGCCCACGACGAGGCGGGGCGTCGTCCCGGTGTACTCGACGGCGCCGCCGGCGTCCCGGATGTCGTCCAGGGGCTTCCACATATAGCGGTTGGACGGGGACAGCGCCTCGAGCATGCGGTAGAGCAGCGGCACCCCGATCGGGGTCAGGAAGTTCATCGGCACGAGGCCGAGGTCCTCCCCCACCTCGGGGTCGTGGAGGCGCAGCGACCTGGTGGCGTCGTCGGCGCGGACCTCCAGGCGCGCCAGGCCGTACACCGTCCGGTCCGCGCCGAGCGACACCGCGCCGGGGTAGTTCACGACCCGCGGGGTCACCGAGGGGTGGAGGTTGAAGTTGAAGCCGAGCACGGAGTTGAGGTCGATCTGGCCGGGGAACCGGTCGGCCAGGTGCTTTCGCTGCGCCTCGCGCAGGGACCAGTCGCCGGTGCCCCCGACGAACGAGCCGAATCGCGAGAAGTAGACGCCGTAGCCGGTGAGCAGGCCGTTGACGACGAGGGTCCGCTCGCGGTCCGGCAGCACGCCACGGGCGAACTGCGCCCGGAAGGTGACGGATTCGGTGTCCAGGAGGTCGTCCACGCCCGCGCAGGCCCGCTCGATGTCGGCGGGGTCCAGGTGTACGGCGCCGTCGCCGGGGACGAGCCGTTCCCGGATCACGTCCAGGGCCTCGGCCCGCTGCGCGCGGTACGTGTCGGCCGCCGCCACACCCCGGCCCATGAGCACGTCGAGCTGATCCTGGTCGGTCAGCGACGAGAACGCCTTGAAGAACTCCAGGAACGGCATGGTGCGGCGGTCGCCGAGCAGCCGGGTCGCGAAGGCGTGGAGGCCGACGCGCTTCACCTGGCCGTTGTCCAGCAGGGAGGCCAGCCGCCAGAGGCCGGTCAGGGCGGGGATGCTCCCCTCCACCGTCGGCAGGCTCCACGCCTGGGGCGCCGTGGCGGCGGGGGTGTCCTCGAAGACCGGTGACTTCAGGACGGACTCGGGGGGCGGCGATACCTTGCACAGCTCGGCGATGCCGCTGATCGCCTTGTACGCCGAGTCGAGCAGCTTCTGGCGTTCCTCGGCCGTCGCGCCCGCGAAGTCGGCTTCCAGGCGCCGGAGGTCGGTGAAGTGCTCGCGCAGGGCCGCCGTCTCGGGCGTACCGCCGGAGGCGAGCACGCCGTCGAGCTTTGTGGAGTACTCGGGGTCGTGGTCGTCGATCTCGGGGCGGAAGAACAGGACGCCGGCCCGGATGAGACCGTGGACGACCTTGCGGCTCAGCTCGTCGTTCCCGGTGACGGCGGTGAGCGCGCGCAGCACGGGGGCGGCGGGGGCCGATCCTTCGGGCATCGCCGCGAGCAAGGTGTTGAACAGTGCCTCGCGGCGCATCCGGAGGACCGTCTCGGAGGCGATGTTCTCGCCGTCGTGGGTGCCGGGGGCGACGCCGATGAACTCGATCGCCTCGGCGCCGGCCCGCAGGGTCGAGTTCAGCACCAGGTGGCCCGTCTCCAGGCCGCCCGGTATGCGCGGCAGCGCGGCGAGCACCCAGTTCACGAGCAGGCGGTTGAGCACGGTGACCGAGGGGTCCGACGCGTCCGGTCCGTGGTCCCGGGCGGGCGCCGCCGCGGCCGGGTCGTCCGGCGGGAACGCGCCGATCTCCGTGAACCGCCCGAAGGGCGAAGGCTTCAGGGCCGCCCGGTAGGCGAAGTTGACGAGGGACGACTCCCGCACCCTGGCCTTGCTCGGCTTGAGGGCGCCGCCGTCGCCGGTGACGAAGTCGCGCAGGCCCCGGTAGAGCTGGTCGCCGGAGAGCTGGACGCTCCGGGCCATCGCGTCGTGTTCGAAGAGCGCGCGGAAGCCGTCCGCCGCCCGTGACTTCTCGTCCTCCAGGGCCAGTTCGCCCTCGCGCTCGCACTGCTCGGCGCGCTCGCCGAGGGCACACCAGTCCTCGAGCTCGGCCAGCGTGTCGGCGGCCAGATGCGCACGGAACGATTCCAGTCGTGCCGCCACGCGGTCGTGCCGCAGGTTGTGCACGTCGCGGCGCAGGCGGATGAGGCCGGCCCGGATGTCGTCGGCCAGCGTGGGCACGACGTCGCCGAGGCGGTCGCTCAGAGCGGTGGCACGTTTGCCGATCTCTTCGCGCAGGGCGTGCGCCGCGTCGATGCGTGACCAGGCGGTGGTGAAGGACATCCCCTCGAGCTCACCCAGTGGGAGTCTGCTCCGCCGGTAGACGACGTACGGACTGACATTCACACCCATAGAAATCCCCCAACTTCGTCACGCGGGCCCCGGTTCATGGCATGCGGACGTCGGACGTCGGGGCCGGGCCGTGGAGAAGGGGGCCCGCCGCACGGAGTCCGCCTGCTATTCCACTGAACCGGTCGATTCGCGCGGTTTAAAAACTGAATAAGCGCGCCAGAATGGCAGTGAGCCACCGCCGAGGTGCACCTCGACGGTGGCTCAACTAATTCCTAGCCCTGGATCAGGAAGAGGACGAGGACGAGCTCGAGGAAACGCTGGTGGTGGTGCAAGACGCAGCCATGACCTGGGCCAGGTCGTCGTTCTCACCGGCACCCGCGATCAGGTCCGAGATCTCAAGCACGTTGAGGTCGATCTGCTGCTCCATTTGGAGCACCCCCTTTCGGTTGATGTGCCACGAACGTATCCAGCTGATCGAATGGCTCGCAAGCGAATTTCGGAGTGGCCTAGATCACATGTTACGAGGGGTTCACAAAGTTGATCTTCTGGGTACGGTCGGTTCTGAAACACACGAACGGCCGATCCGAGCGAGTGTGCTCGGGTCCGGGGGGGGGCTCAACCGTGCATTTGCTTGTCACCATCCCGCAGCCGAATGGTTCAAATTACAACGAAGCCTTCGCGCCTCTGATCCGGGAACTGTTCTCGCGTGAGCGTGCAGGCATGTATGGCCCCTACTACTTCGTCCGTACATGGGACGCCAGGGCCGGCGCGGAAGTCCTCCAGATCAGTGTCGACGGGGTCTCCGACCCCGACACCACCCGCGATGAGCTGCGGAGACTCGCCCAGAGGTATGGGTGCGCGGCACAGGTCGAGGAGACGCCGCGGGAGGCGGTCCCCTCACCGTTGTGGAACGCGGGGTTCGACGGAAGCGGATTCTCCGATTCCTCAAAGCGTCTCTTCCAAAAGGCCGCGCCGACTCTCGTCGAGTTCCTGGACCGCGCCGCCGAGGAGCGGGACCCGCTAAATAGGGCACTCGGGGCGATTCGTCTTATGGTGGCCCATAGTAGAGCGACCCTTTTGCGCTCTCCACAACGGGAACTCGATGGATATGACTTCCGCGAGCTCTTGTCCTTGCGTTTGCTGAGTTATCGGTCGCATTTCGAGGCGATTTACCCGCGAAGCAAGGATCCGGAATCCTTCGAGGCCGCCTGTGCCAGATTCTATGAACAGGTCGGTCCGGCCACGCGGGACTTTATCGCCGAATGCGGCGATCCGGATATCGGGCCGACGGGCGACAGAGCGGTCGCGCAATGGACGGAATTGGTGGTCTCCGGTTCCGCCGGCCTGGCGGCCGAGTTCCTGGACGGCACCGTCGTCGATGCCGGTAGAACCCTCGAGGATCTCGTCCGCGAACAGGGCGGACCGGTCGAGCCTACGCGCTTCCATACACCCCCGAGCCCTGAGCTGAATCGCCTGATGCACCGAGACGCCGACTTCCTGGCATTCCGGCTGCACACGAGCCTGCTGTACAGCTGCCTGTACTCCCTCGGCTTCAGCCTGGCGGAGAGATACGTCTTCTGCTACGTCGTCGCCCGCGCCTGCGAAGAGGTCGCCGGAAGGTCCACGGAGGAGCTCCGCGACGACCTCGACCGCCTCGCCAAGAGCATGGCGGCGGTCTCCTCGCCGGCCACCGGGTGACACGGCACGAGCACGGGGACCACACGACCGCAGGAAGAAGAGCCACATGTATCTGAGCAGGCACCAGGAGCACATCCCGGACGAGCTGCGCCGTCTCGAGGATCTCGTCTCGCCGTACGGACTGGTCTCCCGCACGGCTCCGCTGCCGGTGCGCGAGGGCGAACCGCCCTTCGCGGTCCAGCTGGCCTACCTCGGCGTCCCGTCCCGCTCCCTCGACAACCTCCACCGGTGGGCCCACGACGAGGACACCGGCAACGCCGACGGGGCGGGCACCGGGCTCACGCCCGAACGCGCCAAACTGGTCGCCATCGCGGAAGCGCTGGAGCGGTACTCCACCTGCGCGTGGAACGACGCCGAGATGGTGGTCGCCGCCGAGAACGACCTCGACGAGGAGTTCGTGTCACCGTCACGGTGGCCCAGGTGCTCACCCACGGAGCTGGCACGCGACGACTCCAAACTGGCCGAGTACGACCCGTCGGTGCCCATCCGCTGGGTGCGGGCGTGGTCGCTCACCCGGCAGGTGCCGGTGCTGGTGCCCGCCATCTCCGTGTATCTGCACATGCCCTACGAATCGACGTCCGAACGGTTCACCCGCGGCATCACCACGGGCGCCGCGGTCCACTCCGACGTGCGCGCGGCCGTGCTCAACGGCCTGCTGGAGGTCGTCGAGCGGGACGCCATCGCGTTGGTCTGGCTCCAGCGGCTGCGGCTGCCCGAGCTGGTCGTGGACCCGGAGCGGCTCGACGCCGCCACACGGGAACTCCACCGGGTCGGCACCTCGACGGATCTGCGGGTGCGGCTGTTCGACGCGACGACGGACTTCGGCGTCCCGGTGATCTACGCGATGCAGCTCGCCGACTCCGACGACACGCTCGCCCAGGTCGTCGCCGCCACCTGCGACATCGAGCCGGAGCGCGCGCTGGGCAAGATCTACCGCGAACTGGCCTCCCTGCGGGTGGCGCTGCGCGGGTATGTGGCGGCCTACGCCGGGCGCGAGCCCGACCCGGGCAAGGTGAGCGTCGTCGGCGGCGCCGTCCACAACGCGGCACCCGACCGGCGCGGCGTCTTCGACTTCCTGCTGGAGGGCGAGCGCCCGTCGTACGGCATCGAGGGCATGCCCGGGCTGCCGGCCGGGGCGGACCCCCTGGACACCGTGGTCGCGAGGCTCGCCGAGCAGGGCGCCGAGGTGCTCGTCGCCGACATCACCACGGACGAGGCGCGTCAGGTGGGGATGCGGGCGGTGAAGGTGCTCGTGCCCGAGGCGCTGCCCGTGTCGTTCGTGCACGGCGAGCGGTATCTCGGCACGCCGCGCCTGTACGAGGCGCCCCGTGCGATGGGACACCCGAGCCACCCCGAGGACGCGATCAACCCCGAGCACCAGCCGTTCGCGTGAGCGCGAAGAAGGAGCAGAGCAACATGCCGCACGAACCGCGCCCGCAGTGCCTGTACGTCATCGGTGACTCCTTCGGCCGAAGGCTCATGGAGCACCGCGGTGTCCCCCCGGAGCGGCGGGTGTCCTTCGAGGACTTCCGCAACGGCGCCGCACCGCACGCCGACGTCGTCGTCGCCGTGCACTCCGGCGGCGACGCGGAGCTCCGCGACGAGATCGACCGGATCTGCGCGGAGCGTGGGACCGCCTCCGTCGGGATCGAGCTGCAGCCGACCAGGATCGTCTGCGGGCCCGTGGTGGTTCCGGGGAGGACGGCCTGCTACGCGTGCTACAGGAAGCGCGCCGCGCAGCACGCGGGTTCGGCTCGCCATTACGACATGGACGCGGCGCTGTCCGGCCTGCCGGAGGGGTTCGGCCCGCAGCATGTGGCGGTCGCCTCCGGCCTCCTGGAGCTCGCCCTGGGCGAGATCGCCGAAGGCGTCATGGGCATCGGGGGCACCGTGCGGACCGTCAACATCGTCTCGGGAGCCGTCCAGGCCGCCGCGACGGTGTCGGTGAACCTTTGCCCGCGGTGCGGGGACCGGTTCGCAAAGGCGCGTGCCGCCGGCGCGATGCCGGTTCCGGAACTGCTTCGGTAAAGAGGGGGATTGGTCATGGTTGCCGAGATGAAGGCCGAGCAGATCGGGCGGGCCGCGCGTACGGACATGCAGCTGACGGTGCCGGTCCGGCCCGTCCTGCGACGCGGGGTGAGGCTGCGCCGGGCCGGGGACGCCGTCGTGCTCGACGGCGCGGACCGGAGCCAGGCGTTCTCCGGTGCGTTCGCGCGCGAAGGGCTGGTGCCGTTGGCCGAGGCGTGCGACGGCACTCGCGATCACGCGGCGCTGGCGCGGGAGGTCGGGCTCGACGAAGCGGCGGTCTACAAGTGCGTGGCCCTGCTCTGGACGGCGGGAGTGGTCGAGGAGGCCGTCTCCGGCGAGGAGCCGGACGTCGAGCCCGAGCTGGCCGTCTTCCTCTCCCGGCTGGGCAACTCCACCGGGGTGAACCCGTCCTGGGCCGACGCCGTGACGCGGCTGGCGCGGCGGCCCGTGCGACTCGAAGGGGACTTCGCCCTCGTCGCCGCGGCCCGGCGGGCGCTGCGGGGGGTGTGCCAGGTGGTCACCGACCCGGCCGAGCGGCCCGGCAGCGAGGACGAGCTCACCGTGTTCTTCGAGACGGCCTCGTCGGCGCCGCTGCTCGCCGCCACCGAGGAACGGTGCCGGCGGGACGGGCGTCCGCTGCTGAGGGTGCGCGCCGACGCGCGGACGATCATCGTCGGCCCGTATGCCGACCCCTCGATCACGCCATGCCTGGACTGCGGCCGCCACGGTGAGGCGGCCCTGTCCGGCGAGCCGTCCGAGGGCCTGTACGACCTGGTCGTCGGCATGGCCGCCCACCACATCACCGCGTTGGCCGCGCGGTCCACGATCACGCATCTGCCGATCGACTCCAGCGTGATCGACCTGGCGACGCTCGCCACGACCTACCTCCCGGCCACCACCCGGCCGGGATGCCCCCGGTGCTCCGCCACGACGGGACCCGTCGCGCCGCAGGCGCCGGCCGGCGCCCTCTACGAGGCCTCGATCGCGATGCCGCCGCGCGCGTTCCTCGACCCCAAGGGCCACCAGGCGCACTACTACTCGACCAACCTCGCCCTGCAGTCGCAGTTCAAGGACTGGCCGAGCCGCCCGCACACCCCGCTGCCCGCCCCCGACCTGTCCGTGCTCGCCGAGGCCGAGCGGCGCGACGCGTCCCTCGGGGATATGCCGCTCACCCTGGACACCCTCGCGCTGGTGCTGAAGATCGCCTTCGGCGTCAAGGACGACGAGACCACACCGGAACGCGTCAAGCGCTGGACGGCGGCGGCGGGCAACATCGGCTGCACCACGGCCTATGTCATCTCGCGCGACGAGCGGGTACTGCCCCCGGGCGTCTACGCGTACGCCCAGGGCACTCACACGCTCGCGGCCGTCTCGAGTGCGGTGCCCCCGGGTGACGCGCCGTGCGACATCGTCGTCACCGGCGATCTGAAGAAGGTCATGACCAAATACGGCACGTTCGGCTTCAGGCTGACCTTCCTGGACGCCGGCTGCGCCCTGACCAGTGCCCGGGAGGTCGCGCGGCACCTGGGACTGCGCTTCGCGCCGGCACCGGACTGGGACGACGACGCGCTGGCAGGCGTGCTCGGCGCGGCGCCGGCCGACGAGCCCGTCGTCGCCGTCGCGACCCTGGGAGGTACGGCATGAGGAACGACCTGGAAACCATGAAGACCGTCCTGGAGGGCCTCTCCTCCCGGACGAGCACGTCGGACGGCCTGGCCGCGGAGCGCCGGCCGGTGCCGTTCGCGAACGCCGTGCCCGTCGACCCGGCCCCGTCGGCCGAGGACCTGCGACCGGTCCACGACCTGCGGGACACCCTCCAGCGGCGGCGCTCCCTGCTGCACTACGCGCAGCAGCCGGTGCGCACCGACGTGATCCTCTCGTCGCTGGGCGACGTACTGGCCCGCGACCGCGCCGACTGGGGGCTGGACGACACGGCGGGCGAGCTGGTGGCCTTCGTCTTCGCGTTCCGCAGCGAGGGCGCCCCGGCCGGCGTCTACCGGGTCACCGCCGGGGAGACCGCCCACCTGGCCGGGCCCGACGAGCTCGGACCGCCCGAGGACCTGGGCGTCCAGCGCGAGTTCTCCACCGCGGCGGGCATCGTCGCGCTCTACGCCGACCTGGACGCGGCGGACAGCTGGGCGGGGTCCCACGGCTACCGCGTCTCGCTGGTGCGGGCCTCGATGGCGACGTACGACTTCCACCTCCGGTGCCAGGCGCTGGGGCTCGTCGGCACGGTGTTCGGCGGACTGATCCCGTCGTCCGTGCGCCACCTGGTGCAGGGCGACGGAGTGACGCGGCACCCCCTCCTGGCCGCCACGTACGCCCATCCGATGCCGAGCTGACCGGGGCGCCACCGCGCGCCGACGGCGCACATGGGCCCAGGCCGGAGCACGTCTCCGCCCTGGGCCTTCGTCGTGCCCGCCACCAGGTCGGTACGCCCGTGCCGTGATCGGGCGGTGCCGAAGTGGTGGCCGAAAAGTTGGACCAGTTTTCGTTATGGCCCCTGTTACCTCAGGTCTCCCATGCATCGGAGCGCCAGGAATGGCGGGCGGAAACGAGGTGGCGAGACGTGACTGTGAAGAGTGTGACCGGGGTGGTCGAGGCGGCGCGGGCCGGGGACGCGGGTGCGCAGGGCGAACTCGTGGCAGCCTGCCTGCCGCTGGTCTACAACATCGTCGGCAGGGCGCTGAAGGGCCACGCGGACGTCGACGACGTGGTCCAGGAGACCATGATCCGGATGGTGGGCGGTCTCTCCGGGCTGCGTGACGCCTCCCGCTTCCGGTCCTGGCTCGTCGCGATCACCATGAACCGGATCCGCGGCCACTGGCGCAGACAGCAGGACGCCCCCGTGGGCGGGCTCCAGGAGGCGTGCCACCTCTCCGATCCCGGCGCCGACTTCGTCGAGCTGACGATCCTCCGGCTCGGGCTGGAGGGACAGCGCCGGCAGGTCGCCGAAGCCACCCGCTGGCTCGACGACGACGAGCGGGCCGCGCTGTCCCTGTGGTGGCTGGAGACGACGGGCGAGCTGACCCGGGCCGAGGTCGTCACGGCGCTGGAGCTCACGCCGCAGCACACCGCCGTACGCATCCAGCGCACCAAACTCCAGCTGGAGACCGCCCGGGCCGTCGTACGGGCCCTGGCCACGACCCCGCGCTGCCCGGAACTCGCCGGCATCGTCGGCATCTGGGACGGCACGCCGTCCCCGCTGTGGCGCAAGCGCATCGCCCGCCACACGCGCGGCTGCGCCGAGTGCGGCGGCCACTGGACCGCGCTCATACCCGCCGAGGGACTGCTCGCGGGCCTCGGGCTCGTCCCGGTGAGCGGCGCCCTGCTGGACCGGTTCGCCGCCGGGGTGCCGGGTATTCAGCCCGTCGCCTGCGTTACGGCCGGTGGCTCGGGCGGCGTCTCGGCCGGTGTCTCGGGCGGCGCGGGAGGGGTGGCTCCCGGTACGGCCTCCGGTACGTCCCTGGGGGCGCTCGTCCCGGCCGTGCGCCGCCGCCCCGGTGTCCGCGCGGTCGTCACCGCCGCCGCCCTGGCCGTCGCCGTCGCGGTCGGCGTCCTGGGCGGATACCGCTACCTCGCCCCCGCGCCGGACGGCAGCGCGACGCGCGACGGAAGCCAGGGCCGGGGTGCGGAGAACGTGGTGCTTCCGCTCACCTCCCTGCGGACCGAGCTTCCTTCGCCGCCCGCGCCCGACCCCTCCGCGTCCTCCCCGGCGGTGCGTACCGCCACGCCCGCGTCCGCGCCCGCCCACCGCCCCGTCGTACGGCAGCCCGCCCGTACCCCCTCCGCGGCCCCGTCCGCACGCACCGCCACCCCGGTCCGTACCCCGGCGCCCGCGACCACGCCCGGCAGCGGCCAGCAGGACGAAGCCGCCAGGGACGTCGAGCGCCAGGTCAACGACGAACGGGCCAAGGCCGGTTGCGGGCCGCTGCGTGCCAGCGCCGAGCTGGTCGTCGTCGCCCGGCGCGGCGCCGACGAGCTGGCGGTACGCGGCCGCGTCGACGTCTCCCGGGAGCAGGAGAAGGCGGCCCCCGGGCACCGCTGGAGCCTCGCGGGCGCGGTCTCGGCCGGGCGGTCCGACGTCGCCGGAGCGATGACCGTGTGGACGCGCGGCGCGGTACGCCACGACGTCGTCCGCGACTGCTCGCTGACCGAACTCGGCGTCGGCGTCACCTTCGTCGCCGGTTCGCCGCAGCACTGGACGCCGGTCATCGCCGCCCGCTGAACCGCACCCCCACCGAACTTCCGCGCGCCCGTCGCGCGGTACCGCCGGGCTTTCGCCCCGGCCGCGTCACACCCTCCACGACCGTTGGGATCACCCATGCGCTCCAAGCACGTACGCGAAAGACGCAGTACCACCCACCGTCGGAAGAAGAACGGACGACGACCACTGATACTCACGGCGGCCGCGACGATCGCGGCCGCCACCGTCGCCGCCGGAGTCCTCACCCTCGGCTCCGGCACCGGCCCCGCGCCGGACGTCGAGGCGGCGGCCCCGGCCGACGCCGCGATCGTGCCCGCCGCCGCGCCGCAGCACCAGGCACCCCCCGCCCCCCTCACCACCACGCCCAAGTCCGACACCTCGCGCGGCATGGTCTACGACGGCCTCGACCCCGCCCCCAAGGGCGACCGCTGCGCCGGCGTCTACCGCGTCTCCTCCGCGCGCCTGTGCACCCACGGCCCGGACGCGCCGCCCAAGGACGTCGACATCACCAAGGACACCGCGCCGGTGGCCCGCGCCACCGCCTCCGGTTCCACGGACCCGGCCGGGGACGGCGGCCGGGCCCCCTCGGCCGCCGAGGCGCTGCGCGGCGCCCAGCCCGTCCTCGACGCCCGCACCGGCGGCCTGGCGGCCCCGGCCGCCCCCGGCTCCGGTACGACCACGCCGCAGGCCCCGTCCGGTTCCCGCGTGGTCTGCGAGGGCGACGGCGCGAGCGGCAACCGCGTCCAGGTGCTGTACGCCCACGCGCCCGGCCGCGACCGCTTCGCCCAGTACGCCGCCTCGTTCAAGCAGTGGGCGTCGGAGACCGACCTCATCTACAACGCGAGCGCCCAGGAGACCGGCGGCGAACGGCACGTCCGCTACGTCACCGAGTCCGACTGCACCGCGTCCGTCCTGAACGTCGAGCTGCCCGCGGGCGCCCTCCAGGAGTTCGGCGCGACGAACGACGCGCTGGCCGCCAAGGGCTTCAACCGCCGCGACCGCAAGTACATGATCTTCGCGGACACCCAGGTCTACTGCGGCATAGGCACCTTCAACGGTGACGAGCGCCCCGGCCAGGACAACATGAGCAACTTCGGCCCCTCCTACGGCCGTACCGACTCCGGCTGCTGGGGCGGCAGCACCCCCGCCCACGAACTGGGCCACAACCTCGGCGCCGTCAACAACAGCGCCCCGCACACCAGCCGGGCCGGGCACTGCGTCGACGAGTGGGACATCATGTGCTACTCGGACGCGCCCAACTACCCGCAGATGCAGATCCTCTGCCCCGACCGCGCCGGCGACCAGCGCCTGGACTGCCACCACGACGACTACTTCCACACCAACCCCAGCCCGGGCAGCTATCTGGCCACCCACTGGAACATCGCCAACAACCGCTTCCTCATCGCGGGCGGCGGCAAGGACCCCAACCCCTCGCCCAGCCCCACCCCCACCACCGGGCCCACGTCCGGGCCGACGCGCCCGTCCACCGGCCCCGACGTCCAGGTGACCCAGATCGGCCCGGACTCCGCGCTCGTCGGCTGGAACCCGGTCACCGGGGCCACCGGCTATGAGCTGGTCCTCGACGGCAGGAAGCTGGCCGACGTCAAGGGCACCGCCCTGCGGATCACCCGGCTCACGCCCGACACCGCCCACAAGGTCGCCGTCGCCGTGCGCGACGGACAGGGCAAGGCCTCCGCGCCCGGCCGCGCCGCGTCCTTCCGCACCCTCGCGGCCACCACCGGCACGACCCGGCCCGGCGGCAAGTACGTGCTGGTCAACGGCCTGACCGGACAGGCCGCCGACTTGTGGGGCAGCTCCTCCGCCGACGGCACCGTCGCCATCGCCTACCAGCGGCACGGCTACGCCAACCAGCAGTGGACGTTCGAGGACGCGGGCGGCGGCGCGGTGCGCCTCAAGTCCGTGCAGTCCGGCAAGTGCCTTCAGCCGGGTACCGACGGGCGGGCCGTGGCCGGCCAGTACGTCGCCCAGCGGTCCTGTGACGGCACGGCCGCCCAGAAGTGGCGGCTGACCGCCGCGGGCGACGGCTCGTACGTCCTCCAGCCGCAGGGCTCGCGGCTGGCGCTGGGCATCAGCAACCGCGAGTACTACGGCGGCCGCCTGCTGGAACTCCAGCAGCGCAATGACCAGGGCTACCAGAACTGGACGCCGGCCAAGGTCGCCTGACACCACGTAACTCCATGATCCGGGCCGGCGGCCACCAGCACCCCCCACGCCACCCCCCCACCGGTGGCCGCCGGCCCTTCCCCACCCCCTCTCCCCTGGAGCGCACGATGACCCTCCGGCCTCTCCGGCTCGCTGCGACCACGACGGTCACGGCCTGCCTGGGCGCCCTCCTCGCCCTGGGCGCCGCCGGCCCCGCCGCCGCGCACGGCGACACGATCCGCCTCGCCGTCGCCGGACCCCCGTCGGACGGCCACATCCGGACCGTCGCGACCTGGGACAACGACGGCGACACCGTGGACGAGCGGGTCGCCGGGACCCTCACGGCCCGGGACGCCGACGGGCACACCCAGGGGCCCTGGGTGCTCGTCCCCGTCCCCGGTACCAAGGGCGCCTACACCACCCAGGAGTCGCTGCCGCCCGGCAACTGGACCGTCACCCTCCACTGCGGCTTTCCCGACCTCGGCCACGGCGAGGCCGTCGTCACCGTGCCCGCCGCCCCCGCCGCGGCGGCCCGCGTCGCGGCGGCGCCCGCGGCCACGCCGGAAGCGGCGAAGGCGTCCCGTTCCTTCGACGGGGGCGCGCGGCTCACCACCGTCGTCCTCACAGCGGTCATCAGCACGATCGCGCTGATCGGCGGCTGGTTCGTGCTGCGATCCCGCCGTTCGGGGCGGTCTTTCGCCAGGCGGTGATCAATTCACGCGCAAGCCGACTAAAGTCGACACGCAAGCGCAGTCCGCCGGGGGAGGAACGTAACCGATGAGTCGCCGCTCCAGTGGACTGATGGGCATATGGGCCGAGGCGCAGCGTCAGCAGCAGCGTCAGCAGGAGGCCCGGCAGCGGGCGTTGGTGCAGCAGCAGCGCGAGCAGGAGCGGCAGCAGCGCGCGTCCGAGCGGGATCTGGCGCGCCAGGACCGTGAGCGGCGCCAGGCGTACCGGCAGGCGCGCGAGGCCGAGGCGCGCCGGCGCACGGAGGAGCTCGACGCGCGGATGGCGGCGCTCGAGGGCCTGCTGGTCGCCGGGTGCGGGGCGCCCGGTTTCCGGACGAGCGCGCTGGAGCGGCCCGAGCGGCTGGAGCCGTTCAACCCCGGCCACCTGGGGCAGCCGGTGCCCATGCCGGACCCGAACGCCTACCGCGGCTTCGGCAACCGCTCGCAGTACGAGCACGACTGGCACGCCGCGCAGGCCGCCGAGGCGCAGCGGCAGCAGCAGCTCGGGGCCTACCGGCAGCAGTACGACCAGTGGGCCGCGGCCGCGCTCGCGGACATCCACCGGCACAACGCCGGCATCGGCGAGATGATCACCGCGCTGCGCGAGGGCGACCCGGACGCCGTGGTGGAGTACTTCTCCGCCGCGCTCTACGCCTCCACCGCCTGGCCGGACGAGTTCCCGCACCAGATAGCCGCCGCCTACGACCCCGCCGCCCGGCAGCTCGTCCTCGACTGGGAGCTGCCCGGTTTCGAGATCGTCCCGGAGATCAAGTCGGTGCGGTACATGCCGACGGCGGACGAGGAGAAGGAGACGGCCCGGCCCGTCACCCAGCGCCGCGGCGCCTACCGGGACGTACTGGCGCAGTGCGTGCTGCTGGCGATGCGGGAGCTGTTCGCGGCCGACGAGTTCGGGATCCTGGAGTCCGTCGCCCTCAACGGCTTCGTCGACGACCACGACCCGGTCACCGGGCACCGCGCCCAGATCGTCCTGGCCTCGGTGACGGTGGGCCGGTCCGTCTTCTCGGGCCTGCGCCTGGAGCAGGTCAGCGCGGTCGACTGCCTCGTCGACGGCCTCGGCGGGCAGTTGTCCGGCCGGCCCGACCAGCTCGCCGCCGTCCGGCCGGGGCGGGTGCCGGGCGACGTCGGGCGCGGGGTGGTCTCCCACGGCGGCGGTGACGACCCGGACCTCTTCGAGATGGACCCCATCGAGTTCGAGGAGCTCGTCGCCGAGCTGTTCCGGGCGCGCGGCATGCGGGCGGTGATGACCACCCGCTCCAACGACGGCGGTGTGGACGTCGAGGCCCTGGACCCCGACCCGATCAGTGGCGGCCGGATCATCGTGCAGGTCAAGCGGTACCGGAAGACCGTGCCGCCGACCGCCGTGCGCGACCTGTACGGCACGGTGCAGGGCGCGGGCGCCAACAAGGGCGTCCTGGTGACGACGTCCGGCTTCGGCCCGGGCTCGTACGCCTTCGCCAACGGCAAGCCGCTCACGCTCGTCTCCGGCGAGGAGCTGGTGGACCTGCTGGCCCAGCACGGGCTGCGCGGCCGGCTCGGGGGCGGGGCGTCCCGCCCCGCCCGGGGCGGCGGTGGGGCGGCCGCCTCCGGCGGAGAGCAGGCCGAGGACCGCCCCGAGACCCACAACGTGCTGGGCATGTCCTGGTCCGGCCGGGTCGCCCTCGACGTGTGCGCCCTGGTCTGCGACGGCGGCCGGGTCCTCAGCGACGATCACTTCGTCTTCTACAACAATCCCCGCACCCCCGACGGCTCCGTCCGGGCGCTGGAGCCCACCCTCGCCGACAAGGCGGCGCTGCGCGTCGCCTTCGAGGAGCTGCCGACCACCGCCGACCGGCTGGTGCTGGTGGCGGCCATAGACCCGGAGGTCAACCCGGAGGCGGACCTCTCGCAGTTCACCGACGCCCGTATCCGCCTCGCCGACGCCTCGGGCGCCGAGCTCGGGCAGATGGAGGTCTCGGACGGTCGGCCGGGCGAGACCGCGCTGGTCCTGGGCTCCTTCCGGCGGCGGGCGAACGGCGACTGGGACTTCGTGCTCGGCGGGAAGGGGTACCCGGGCGGGCTGGAGGCGCTGGTGCAGGAGTACGGGATAGAGGTCGCCTGATCGTCCGGGTGATCGCCTGCTCGATCTCTCGATCACCCGTTCGTGTGGGAGTTCCTTGATCCACCCGGTTCTGTCGGTGGCGCCTCGTAGACTTCTTCAATGGCCGACCCCACACAGACCACAGCAGAGCTGGGCAGCCTCGACAGCGAGGCCCTGAGCTGTCTGCGGCGCGTCTTCGGTTACGACGCGTTCCGCGGCGACCAGGAAGAGATCATCGATCATCTGGTCGGCGGCGGCGACGCGCTCGTGCTGATGCCGACCGGTGGCGGCAAGTCGCTCTGCTACCAGATCCCCGCGCTCGTCAGACCCGGGGTCGGCGTGGTGATCTCCCCGCTGATCGCGCTCATGCAGGACCAGGTCGACGCGCTGCGCGCGCTCGGTGTGCGGGCCGGCTTCCTCAACTCCACGCAGGGCCTCGACGAACGCCGCCTGGTGGAGGCCGAGTTCGCCGCGGGCGAGCTGGACCTGCTCTATCTGGCGCCCGAGCGGCTGCGCGTGGAGTCCACGCTGCGGCTGCTCGACCGGGGCAAGATCTCCCTCTTCGCCATCGACGAGGCGCACTGTGTGGCCCAGTGGGGCCACGACTTCCGCCCCGACTACCTGGCCCTGTCGCAGCTCCACGAGCGCTGGCCGGACGTGCCGCGCGTCGCCCTGACCGCGACGGCCACGGCGGCGACGCGCGAGGAGATCGCCACCCGGCTGAAGCTCCAGGACGCCCGGCACTTCGTCGCCAGCTTCGACCGGCCCAACATCCAGTACCGCATCGCGCCGAAGAACGACCCGAAGAAGCAGCTCCTGGAGCTGCTGCGCACCGAGCACGCGGGCGACGCGGGCGTCGTCTACTGCCTCTCCCGCAAGAGCGTCGAGGACGCGGCCGCGTTCCTCGCGCAGCACGGCATCGAGGCCCTGCCGTACCACGCGGGCCTGGACGCCCGGACGCGCGCCGCCAACCAGGCGCGCTTCCTGCGCGAGGACGGCATCGTCATGGTCGCCACGATCGCGTTCGGCATGGGCATCGACAAGCCGGACGTGCGCTTCGTCGCCCACCTCGACCTGCCGAAGTCCGTCGAGGGCTACTACCAGGAGACCGGTCGCGCCGGGCGCGACGGCCTGCCGTCCACGGCCTGGCTGGCGTACGGCCTCCAGGACGTCGTCCAGCAGCGCAAGCTGATAGACGGTTCCGAGGGCGACGAGGCGCACCGCCGCCGGCTGGCCGCCCACCTCGACGCGATGCTCGCCCTGTGCGAGACCGTCGAGTGCCGCCGGGCGCGGCTGCTCGACTACTTCGGCCAGACGAGCGCCGAGGCGTGCGGCAACTGCGACACGTGCCTGACCCCGCCGGAGACCTGGGACGGCACGGTCGCCGCCCAGAAGTTCCTCTCCGCCATCTTCCGGCTGGCCCGCGAGCGGCGGCAGAAGTTCGGCGCGGGCCACATCATCGACATCCTGCTCGGGAAGAAGAGCGCGAAGGTCATCCAGTTCGACCATGACAACCTGTCCGTCTTCGGTATCGGCACGGAGCTTTCCGTCGCCGAATGGCGGGGCGTGGTACGGCAGTTGCTGGCACAGGGGCTGCTCGCGGTCGAGGGCGACTACGGCACGCTCGTCCTGACCGACGCCAGTGGCGACGTGCTGGGCTCGCGCCGCACGGTGTCGCTGCGGCGCGAGCCGAAGCCGGTGCGGGCGGCGGGCGCCAAGTCCGCGAAGTCCTCGTCGGGGAACGGCAAGCGCGCCCCCGTCGACCTGCCGGCGGAGGCCATGCCGCTCTTCGAGGCGCTGCGGGCGTGGCGCGCGGCGACGGCACGGGAACAGGGCGTCCCGGCGTATGTGATCTTCCACGACGCGACGTTGCGGGAGATCGCGACAGCGCGGCCGACGTCGGTGGACGCGCTGTCCGGGGTGAGCGGCGTGGGAGAGAACAAGCTGGCGAAGTACGGGGAGGGGATTCTGGGGGTGCTGGGGGAGCACGGCGGGGAGGCGCCGGCTGCGCCGGTGCCGGCTTCTGCCCCGGCGCCGGTTTCCGCGCCGGTGCCCGCACAGGCGTCGGCTCCGGCCCGGGCCCAGGCTGTGGACGAGGACGAGGTGCCGTGGCCGGACGAGGAGCCGCCGTACTGGGCGGAGGACTAGTTTCTTTCAGGGGCTCCGCCCCCGGACCCCCGGTCCTCGATCGCCGGACGGGCTGAAATCAGCCCGTCCGGCGCTCAGCCGTCCCCCGGTTCGATCAGCTCGCACGCGCGGGCTGTCGCCGCCAGGGCGGCCGGGCCGCCCACGTCCCACGCCGTGTCGGCGAGTTTGATCACGTGCGCGTCCCCGTGCGCCGCGGCCAGCGCGAAGGACTCCTCCATCGTCGCGGCGGCACCCGCACCCGCGCCCGCGAACAGGGCCCGTGCAGGGGCATACGCCGCCGTGATGACCGCGCTCGCCTCCCACGCCGCCGCCAGGCTGGGCACCCACAAGGCGCGGGGAAGCGCCGGAAGGACGCGGAGGACCGCGTTGGGCGCGGTCGCCGCGTGGACGAGCATGACCGCGTCGCCGTGGGCGTAGCGCGGATAGCGGGCGACCGTGGCGCGGACGAGCTCCGCCAGCAGGTCGTGTGCGTCGTCCGGGCCGGCGGGCCGCCGCAGGCCGCTCGCGGCGGCGGGCCAGCCGTCGGCGGCCGGGAGCCGGGCGAGGCGGTCGCGGATGCCGCCCTCCTGGACGGCGGCGTAAACCGGTATCGCGTCCAGCGCGCGGTGGGGGCCCGCGGTGCCGGAGGGGGTGACGGTGCCGGGCAGCGGCTGGTGGCGGGCGGCCCAGTAGCCCAGGGCGTGGGCGAGTTCGGCCGTACGGGGCGCGGTCTCGCCGTCCGTGAGGAGCGTGCGGACGGCGTGGCCGACGCGGATCACGGGGTGGGTGGCGCCGGCGATGATGCCGGGCAGCAGCCGGGGCCACCATGTGGTGAGCACGTCCGCCCAGGGGAGTTCGGCTGTCAGCCGGGTGAAGTGGGCGATCCAGGAGCCGAGGTGGCGGGCGTCGCCGAGCGCCTCGTGCCAGTTGGCGTCGGTGATCGTCAGGGCGGCGGTGGGCAGGTCCTCCGTCCGGTGCCGGTAGGAGTCCAGCCAGCGGTGCACCGCGCGGGCCTGGCCGTGGCGGGCGAGCGCTTCCACGGTCATGGGGGCGTGGTTGGAGAGCCAGCCCTGGAACTCGGGACCGGTGGAGTGGACGCGCTCCAGGGCTTCGTCGAGTGTGCCGTCCTCGGTGATGGCGGTCATGGCCTCACCGTAGGAGCGCGGGCGGGCCCGGCGGAACGGTCGCCGGACCTACGCCCCTTGGCCGCTCGGCGTCGGTCGCCGGTACTCCGCCGGAGCCGGACGGGTGCGCCCGGCGCCGGTGCTCAGTGCTCGTGCCGGCTCAGTGCTCGTGCCAATAGAAGAGGTAGTACGAGGCCAGGGCCATGCACGCGCCGAAGACCAGGCCGATCCAGGCGGATTCCAGTACCGAGACCCGGGTGAGGCTGCGCAGGAAGCCCATGGAGATGCCGAAGAGCGCGCCGAACGAGGCTGCGCGGACCTCGGTGATCATCTTGTCGCGGTTGCGGATCAGCAGATAGCCCAGGCCTGCCGAGACCACCGCGGCGGCCAGGCCCAGCATCCAGCCCTGGAGTTCGCCGAAGCCGTTGTCGTGGGCGAGGAAGACCGCGTAGAGGCCGAGGACGAAGCCGCCGAAGACGGGCACCGCCCAGCCGGCGGTGGGGGTCGTGCGTTCGTGGCGGACGTGGCCGGTGCGGGGGACCGGGCCGGGGCCCTCGTGGGCGTGGTGCCGGCCGGGCATGATCGAGTGCGTCATGGCGGGCTCCTCTCGCTCACCGTCTGTCCCGCCCCTCTGTCCCACCAGGGCACACCCGCCCCCTTGCCGGGGCAACTCGATCACGCCGTGGCGGGGCCCGGACAGGGCCGCCGGGAAACCGACCTTCCGGGCCTTCTCGGGCAACCGGTGGCCGGTTACCGGCGTCCTTGGGGGAGAGGGAGCGGGGGTGGCCGCGATGTGACGGCCGTCTCATGGGCGTCGTGGCCGCGGGGGTTCACGAGGGCCGTGGGGCCGGGTCTGCCATCGGGGCTGACCTGCGCTTCCCCGAGCCGTATCACCCTGTGTGCCGGCTGTGCGGCCGCGCAGGGTACTGCATGATCCATAAAAAGAAGGCGTCCCCGGGGAATTCTGTCCGGATTCCGGCCGTTCTTTACTTCGGACGGGGCGCCCCGTGGGCACCTGGTCCATCCCGCGACACGTCTCATCGCAAGGGAGTACGCATGGCAACCCGTGCCGTCGCCCGTCGTCAGACCACCGCACGGCGGGCTGGCGAGGCAAGCAGTGTTCGCGCCACAGGCGGGGAGATCGCCGATCGCGACCTGGTCGGCATGTACCTCGACGAGATCGCGCGTACACCCCTGCTCGACGCCGCCGAGGAAGTCGAGCTGTCGCAGACCATCGAGGCGGGCGTCTACGCCCAGCAGATCCTGGACGGCCAGGAGGCCGGCGGGGACCGGGCCGGCGAGGCGTCGCGCGAGGAGCTGGCGGCGATAGCCGCCGCGGGCGCCCGCGCGAAGGACGTCTTCATCAAGTCCAATCTGCGTCTCGTCGTCGCCGTCGCCCGTCGCTACCCGCGCAGCGGCCTCCCCCTTCTCGACCTGATCCAGGAGGGCAACGCCGGCCTGGTGCGCGCGGTGGAGAAGTTCGACTACACCAAGGGATTCAAGTTCTCCACGTACGCGACGTGGTGGATCCGCCAGGCCATCACCCGGTCGATCGCCGACCAGTCCCGTACGATCCGGCTCCCCGTCCACCTGGTGGAGGAGCTGGGCCGCATCCGCCGGGTGCAGCGCGAGTTCAACCGCGAGCACGGGCGCGACCCGGAGCACGCGGAGATCGCCGAGGAGCTGGGCACCACGCCCGAGCGCGTCGGCGACGTGCTGGACTGGGCCCGTGACCCGGTGAGCCTGAACATGTCCGTGGACGACGAGGGCGAGACCCAGTTCGGCGATCTGCTGGAGGACACCTCCGCCGTCTCGCCGGAGCAGTCCGTCATCGCGCTGCTGCGCAGCGAGGAGCTGGAGGACCTCATCGGCCGTCTCGACCAGCGCACCGCGTCGATCATCAAGGCGCGGTACGGCATCGAGGACGGGCGCGAGCGCACGCTGACGGAGGTCGGCAAGCAGCACGGGCTGACGCGTGAGCGCATCCGGCAGATCGAGAAGCACGCGCTGCTGGAGCTGAAGAAGATGGCACATGCCACGGGGTTCGACGCGGCGGCGTAATCGGGTCTAATCTGGTTATAGGCCAGCAGACCGGGTCCCGGCGCATCTCCCCCCCTTGCGCCGGGGCCCTTATGTTTTCCGGCCGCCTCAGCCCTTCGCCGCCGCCCTGCTGACGCGGGCGCCCAGTTCGCGCAGGTGCTCGACGAGCTCGCGCGGCTCGTGCGCCTCGAACTCGCAGTCCACTATCGCCAGCCGTAGGGCCACCCATTCGACGGAGTCGGACGTGGTCACGTCCAGCCGGCATGTCATCGCGTCGACGGGCGCCGGTACGCCGAGCCAGTTCGGCAGCCGGGCGGCCACGAACTCGGCCGGGGCGCGGAAGGTGACCACCAGCCGGTAGGTCGGCTGGAGCCGGGCCATGGACCGCTTCAGATACTCCGCCGCGTCCGGCACCGGCAGCTCGCGCGGGGTGAAGCGGGCGCCGGTGGCGAAGGGCTCGCTCACCCGGTCCACCCGGAACGTCCGCCAGTCGCCGCGTTCGACGTCATGGGCGACCAGATACCAGCGGCGGCCCGTGCTGATCAGCCGGTGCGGCTCCACCAGGCGTTTCGTCTCCGTGCCGTCGCCCTTGCGGTAGGCGAAGCGGAGCCGCTCATGGCCGGTGGCGGCCGAGGCGATCATGGTCAGCGTGTGGGGGTCCACGGTCGCTCCGTCGCCGCCGGTGAGCGGCACGGTCGCGGCCTGGAGGGCGGAGACCCGGTGCCGCAGCCGGGCGGGCAGCACCTGCTCCAGCTTGGCCAGGGCCCGTACGGACGCCTCCTCGATGCCCTCCACGGCATGCCCCGCGCCGGCGCGCAGCCCCACCGCGATGGCGACCGCCTCCTCGTCGTCGAGGACCAGCGGCGGCATGGCGGCTCCGGCCGCCAGCCGGTACCCACCCTCGGCTCCCATCGTTGCCTGTACGGGGTAGCCGAGGTCGCGGAGCCGCTCGATGTCCCGCCGGATGGTGCGGGAGCTGACGCCGAGCCGCTCGGCGAGCTCGCTGCCGGGCCATTCGCGAGGGGTCTGGAGGAGCGAGAGCAGATTCAGCAGCCGTGCCGGGGTGTCCGTCATCTCACCAGGGTGGCAGGTATCTAGGACATGACCTGACCTATACGGCCCCTAGCGTGGTGGGTGCACCGGGTGAGGGAAACGATCCGGCGCGCAGGAAGAGGAAAGGCAATACCCCTGTGACCAGCACCGCGACCACCGATCCGCCCGCCGGGAAGTCCCCCGGCGCGACCGCAGACCGCCGCCGCTGGCTGGCGCTCGCCGTGGTGATGACCGCGTCCTTCATGGACCTGGTGGACGTCACCATCGTCAACATCGCCATGCCGAGCATCCAGAAGGACATCGGCGCCTCCTTCAGCATCCTTCAGTGGATCACCGAGGGCTATGCCCTCGCCTTCGCGGCGGGCCTGATCACGGGCGGACGGCTCGGCGACATATACGGTCGCCGGAAGGTCTTCCTCCTGGGCATGGGCGGCTTCACCCTCGCCTCGATGCTCTGCGGCGTCGCGGGCGACCCGCACCTGCTCGTCGCCGCGCGCGTCCTCCAGGGCGCCACGGCCGCGCTGATGGTGCCGCAGGTGCTGGCGATCGTCCACGCCACCTTCCCCGCCCACGAGCGCGGCAAGGTCTTCGGCATGTTCGGCGCCATCGTCGGCTTGGGCGCGGTCTCCGGCCCCATCCTCGGCGCGCTGCTCACCCAGTGGAACCTCTTCGGGCTGGAGTGGCGGCCGATCTTCCTGGTCAACCTGCCGGTGGGCATCGCCGGCCTGATCATGGGCCGCCGCTATATCTCCGAGTCCCGCGCGCCGCAGGCGCTCAAGCTGGACCTGGTGGGCGTCGCCCTGGCCACCGGCGGGCTGCTGATGCTGCTCTACCCGCTGACGCAGGGTCGTGAGCTGGGCTGGCCGCTGTGGGGCTTTCTCAGCATGGCCGGCAGCGCGGTCGTCTTCGCCGCCTTCGTCGCCTACGAGCGCCACAAGACCCGCAAGGACGGCTCGCCGCTGGTCGAGCTGTCGCTGTTCAAGGTCAAGAGCTTCGCGGCGGGCATCGGCGTCGAAGTCGCCTTCGGCGTCGCCTGCGGTGTCTTCTTCCTGATCTGGACCCTCTACATGCAGATCGGGCTCGGCTGGAGCGCGCTGCGGGCAGGCCTGACCGGCATCCCCTTCTCCATCGCCGTGTCGGTGGCGGCGGGCCTGTCGGTGCAGAAGCTCGTCCCCCGCTTCGGGCGCAAGGTGCTCCAGGCCGGTGCGCTGTCGATGATGGCGGGCGTCCTGCTCTACATCTGGGAGTCCGAGCACTTCGGCACGGCCATCCACCCCTGGCAGATGGCCCTTCCGCTGACCGTCATGGGCCTCGGCATGGGCCTGATCGTCGCCCCGCTCACCGAGACCGTCATCGCCGGGGTGCCGCGCGAGCACTCGGGCTCGGCGTCCGGCCTGATAAACACCACGCAGCAGCTCGGCAACGCCGTGGGCCTCGGCCTGGTGTCGGTCGTCTTCTTCAACGCCCTCGACGAGGGCGAGGTGGCCCGGGGCCACGCGGGCGAGGCGTTCGCGGCCGCCTTCCGGCACGGCATGTGGTGGGTCGCCGCGGTCCTGGGCGTGGTCCTCGCCCTGATGTTCGCGATGCCGCGCAAGTCGGCCGCGGGCGCGGAGGCCGGGGAGGGCGCCGAAGGCGTCGAGGACGCCGGTCCGGAGCTGGCCGCCGCCGCGTA
Organism: Streptomyces hesseae; assembly: GCF_031845785.1. Classification (NCBI taxonomy): domain Bacteria; kingdom Bacillati; phylum Actinomycetota; class Actinomycetes; order Kitasatosporales; family Streptomycetaceae; genus Streptomyces; species Streptomyces hesseae. The sequence goes on along the minus strand of NZ_JAVRFI010000003.1, from coordinate 159,593 downwards.
GGACGGCCTTGCCGGTACGACCCGGAGCCCCGGGCCGCCTGTCCTGACAGGCGGCCCGGGGCTTTGTCGTGCACTCATCGGTCCGTCGTCCGGGGATTTGACGGCGATCATCGACCTCCGCATCATTTCACTAACATGTTAGTGAAATGGGTGTAGGGGTGAGACACGTGACCGACCACGAACCGACCGCCGCGACGGCGCCCACAGCCGCACTGGCCGCGACCGGCCTGGGCCGGAAATTCAGGGGCGGCTGGGGGCTGCGGGACTGCGCCTTCACCCTGCCCGCCGGGCGGGTCACCGCGCTCGTGGGACCCAACGGCGCCGGCAAGAGCACCCTGCTCCACCTGGCCACCGGCCTGCTCCGGCCCACCACCGGCGACCTCCGCGTATTCGGCGCCGTACCCGGCACGCCCGAGGCCCTGCGCCGCATCGCGTTCGTCGCCCAGGACAAGCCCCTCTACCCGCGCTTCAGCGTCAAGGAGACCCTGCGGTTCGGGCGCCGGACGAACCCCGAAGGCTGGGACCAGAACACCGCCGAGGCCCTCGTCCGCGCCGGCGACATCCCCCTCAGGGCCCAGGTCGGCACCCTCTCACCGGGGCAGTGCACCCGCATCGCCCTCGCCCTCGCCCTCGGAAAACGCCCCGACCTGCTGCTCCTCGACGAGCCGCTGGCCGCCCTGGACCCGCTCGTCCGGCACGAGGTGATGGCCCTGATCATGGCCGAGGTCGCCGAGCGCGGGATCAGCGTCGTGATGTCCTCGCACGTCCTCTCCGAACTGGAGAACGTCTGCGACCACGTGCTGCTGCTCAAGCACGGCGGCGTACGGCTCACGGGCGACGCCCAGCGCCTGCGCGAGGAGCACCTGCTGATCACCGGGCGCGCCCACGACGGAACCCCCGACGGGCTGCCGCCCGGGACCGACCGTGCCACGGTCGTCGAAGCCACCGTCACCGGCCGCCAGGTCTCCGCACTCGTCCGGCACGGCGGAACCGGCCCCGGCGACCGGTGGGTCACCCAGAACCCCACCCTGGAAGAACTGTTGCTCGCCTACCTCCGCACCGACGCCCCGGCAGCCCCGGCCGAGGAGGCCGCCGCGTGAAGGGCACCCTCTGGCTGGCCTGGCGCCAGCAGCGCGCCCTCGTCCTCACCGCCCTGGCCGCCCTCACCGCCTGCGCGGTCTGGGTCGCGCTGCGGCGCGCGGACATGACGGCGTTCATCGACGCGCACCACATACCCGTCTGCAAGGGCTGGGACCCGGAGGAGTGCTCGACCGACGCCGTCACCGTCGCCCTCGCCCAGCGGCTGATCGAGGACAACACCGGCGCCATCCGGCTCCTCGGCGCCTTCAGCGCCGCCCTGCCCGTGCTCATCGGGCTCTTCTGGGGCGCGCCCCTGATCGGCCGGGAGATCGAGACCGGCACCGTCAAACTGGCCCTGTCCCAGGGCGCGGGCCTCCGCCAGTGGTTCACCGCGCGCCTCGGACTGGCGGCGCTGTGCGCCGTCGTCGCCTCCACCACCCTCGCCGCGCTCGTCGCGTGGTGGTGGGCGCCGGTCTCCAACATGCTCGACGGTCTTTACTGGCACGACGGCTTCCTCTTCAACGCCACCGGACCCGCCGCCGTCGCCTGCGCCCTGTTCGGGCTCGCCGCCAGCACCGCCGCCGGAGCGCTCCTGCGCCGGACGACACCCGCCATGGGCGCGGCCCTCGCCGCGGTCGCCGGCACCCGGCTGCTCCTCACCTTCGTCCGCCCGGACTGGCTCGAACCGCTGCGCCGCGTCACCCCCGGCGCCGCGCCGAAGAAGTACGTCGGAAGCGCCTGGTCCACCGGCGAGTTCGGCTACCTCGACGCCGCCGGGCGCGAGTTCCCCATCAGCCGGTACTGCCAGCTCTCGGGCGCCGAGATGCGGCAGTGCATGACCGAGCACGGATTCGTCGCCCGGTATCACAAGGTCTATCCCAGCGGTGACTTCTGGACGCTCCAGTGGATCGAGACCGCGATCTTCCTGGGGCTGGCGGCGGCGCTGCTCGTGGCGACGTACGCGGTGCTGCGCCGCCGCGTGGTCTGACGGCCGGGCCGGCGGGTCCGGCGGCTCAGCCGTCCGTGCCGTACAGGTCGCGGTAGGAGGGGAAGACGCCGCCGGGTCCGTCGACGCCCTCGGCCGCGAGCACGCCCTTGACCACGGCGCGGGTCAGGACGTCCGCCCCGGCGGCGAGGATCTCGTTGACCGCGCCCGCCGCGAAGTCCGCGCTGCCGGGGAGGTGTTCCTCCTCCGGCAGCGGGCGGGCGCCCGTGGCCAGCGCGAAGACGGTGTCCCCGTCGGTCAGCAGATGGACCGGCCGGACCGCGCGGGCCAGGCCGTCGTGGGCGGTGCCCGCGAGCTTCTGGGCCTGGGCACGGGTCAAGGCGGCGTCGGTGGCGACGACGGCGATGGTGGTGTTGAGCGGGGGGCGTACGGAACCCGCCCAGCGCCGGGCCGACTCCTCCCGCGCCGCCGCCAGGGACTCCTGAGCCGCCCGGTGCCGCTCGGGGGCGGGGTACGTGACGGGCCGGCCCTCGTACAGCCGCCCGTAGAGCACGCCCGTCGCCGGGTCGGCCACGGAGCCCGCGGCGTTGACCGCCGCGATCGCGGCGACCGTCACCCCGGAGGGCAGGACCACGCTGGCGGTGCCGATGCCGCCCTTGAGCCCGCCGGCCACCGCGCCGGTGCCCGCGCCGACCGTGCCCTGGGCGACGGGCGCCCCCGGTGCCGTACGGGCCGCCGCCTCGGCGGCCTCCCGGCCCAGCGCGGCGTCCGGCCGGGCCCGCCAGTCGCCGCCCCGGCCGAGGTCGAACAGAGCGGCCGCCGGGACCACCGGGACGACCTGCGCGGGATCCGGCCCCACCCGGAAGCCCCGGCCGGCGTCCTCCAGAAACGCCATGACCCCGGACGCCGCGTCCAGGCCGAAGGCGCTGCCGCCGGTCAGGACGACGGCCTCCACGCGCTGGACGAGATTGCGGGGGTCCAGGGCATCGGTCTCCTTGGTGCCGGGCCCGCCGCCTCGGACGTCCACGGCGGCGACGGCGCCGCCGAGGCCGGGCGCGGTGAGGACGACCGTGGTGCCGGTGAGGGCGAGGTCGCCCTGGCGGCGGGCGTGACCCACATGGAGGCCGTGCACATCGGTGAGGGCGTCCTGTGGCCCGGGCGCGGGCGCTATACGAGCGTCAGTCATACGGCATCCGTATCACGGGCCATCAAAAGATGGAGGAGTCAGCTGCGTTGAGGGGATGACGACGCCGCGGGCTCCGGCGGGTTGCGTGTGGAGAGCGTCACCCCGACCGCCACCGTCACCACCCCGGCCAGACCCGCCAGCAGCACCGCCGCCCCGCCCGCGAACGTACAGGCCAGGACGGCCAGCGCGGACAGCGGCAGCACCAGCTGCTGGGCCGTGCCGCGCTTGTAGTGGCGGGAGTGGATGAGCCAGACGCAGAACATGAACAGGGCGGCGGGAACGGTCACGCAGGACGACGCCGCGAACGTGGAGATGTGCGCCTTGCCCACCGACTCCTCGACCGCCACCTCGATGCCCGCGCCGATGGCCGCCGCCGAGCCCAGGATCAGATAGTGGCCGTAGCCCCAGAGGAACGCCTGGTGGTTGGAGGCCAGGTGGAGGTGGATGGGCACGGCGAAGTAGATCCAGTAGGCCGCGAAGATCAAAAGCAGTCCGCCGCTCGCGATCGGCAGCAGCTCGCCCACCGCCTCGTGCTCGTCCAGCGCGGACTGGACGGCGACCGTGGCGGCCGAGACCGTCTCGCCCAGCACGATGATCGTGAACAGGCCGTAGCGCTCGGCGATGTGGTGCGGATGCCAGGCGGTCTGCTGGCGCATCTCCGCGATCGCGGGGACGGCCATCTCGGCGATCGCCATCACCAGGAACACCCAGGGCTTGGCCCGGTCGGGCAGCAGGAGCAGCCCGAGCCAGCCCACCTGGCACAGGCTGACGCCGATGGCGTACTTCAGCGCCATGCGCCGCTCGGCCCCGGCGGAGGCATGCGCGGCCCGCAGCCACTGCGAGACGAGCGCGAGCCGCATCACGGCGTAGCCGAGCCAGACCGCCGTGTAGTTCGCATTGCCGAAGGCGCGGGGGATGCCCGCCGCCAGGATCAGCACGCCCGCAATCTGGATCAGTGTCACGACGCGGTACACGACGTCGTCCGTGTCGTAGGCGGAGGAGAACCAACTGAAGTTGACCCAGGCCCACCACACCGCGAAGAAAAGCATCAGATAACCCGGAATGCCGTGTCCGGGATGCCCTTCGGCGAGCGCGTGGACCAGCTGTCTGCCGGCCTGCGCGACCGCGACGACGAAACACAGGTCGAAGAAGAGCTCGAGGGGTGTCGCGGCCCGGTGCTCCTCGTCGCGCCCGCGCGCGGTCATCCGGCGCAGCACGCCGGGGTGCCGGGCGGGAGGCGGCTCCCCGGGCAGCGGCTCCTCGCTCATAGGGCGATTGTCACCGCCGTACCCTGGACGCATGAGCACCGCCCCTGAGCCCGCGCCCCGCCGGGAACCCGCGTCCCCGGCCGCCGCGCTGATCTTCGACGACCCGCTGGACCGGCAGTCCTCGGACGACACCGACCGCGGCTGGGGCGACCGCCCGGCCACCGGCGGCAGCGCCGCGGACCTGGCCCGCTTCCTGGACGAGAAGCCGCCTCACCACATCTGAGGCCTAAGCGCTTCCGCTGGGATCGCGATCCGGTCGCCGCGGGCCGGTGGGGGCTTGTCGCGCAGTTCCTCGCGCCCCTATGGGGCGCTCAGCGCTGGGCCGGGACCGAGTCGGAGCCCGGGCCTCGGCGCTGTTCGATCAGGGTGTCGCGGATCTGGGCCAGCAGCTCGATCTCGGTGGGCTCGTCGGGCTTGGTCTCCGCCGGGGTCCTCGCGGCCTGGCGGTCCTGCCAGCGCTTCATGGGCAGCAGCATCAGGAAATAGACCACCGCCGCCGTGATCAGGAACGTCAGCGTGGCGCTGAGCACCGAGCCCCACTGGATGTAGACGCCCTTGGTGACCTCACCCGTGGCGTTCCGCGTGCAGGGGCCCTTGAGGCAGGACGCGTAGTGGTCGAGGTCCTTGGTGCCGAAGGCACCCACGACGGGGTTGATGACGCCCTTCACCACAGAGTTCACGATGTTGGTGAACGCCGCTCCGATGACGACCGCGACCGCGAGGTCGATCACATTGCCCCGCATCAGGAAGGCCTTGAAACCCCCGAGGACTCCTGTTTTCTTATCGCTCCCGGAGCTCACCGAACAACCTCTCTCTGTACGTACCTATGCCGGAATGGCCGATTACATAACATACGAGAGAGTCTGGCTGGTCTGTCCAATCCACAAACGCGCGCCCGGGTGCGTCGGCGGCGCACGCGCCGCCCCACGCGCACCGGCGCGAACATCGGCACCCGGCGCCCCGGCGGGGTCCAGGGCGCGGGGAAGGGGCGGGAAGCCGGGGTGGGGGCGGGGGCTGTGAGGGCCGTGCTGACTGCGGGCACTACGGACACTGGGGAACACCACCTGACGTGGGGAGCGGCAACGGACGCTCCCCACGATCCCGGCTCCGCGCCGATCCCGCTGGACCCTGTGGACTACTCGCGGGTTGTGGACAACTCCGTCACCCCTAAGGCCCCCACGTCCGCTACGGCAGCTCGATCCCCAGGTCCCAGCCCTCGTGCGCCCGCGTGCACAGACAGTCCCGGTCCTGCGTCTTGGGCAGCGCGCCCACCACGTCGAACAGCACCTCGCGCATCCGGTCCACGTTCTCGCCGAAGACCCGCAGCACGTCCTCGTGGGAGACGCCCTCCCCGGCCTCCGCGCCCGCGTCCAGGTCCGTGACCAGCGCCATCGACGTGTAGCAGAGCCCCAGCTCACGGGCGAGGACCGCCTCCGGGTGCCCGGTCATGCCGACCACCGACCAGCCCTGCGCCGCGTGCCAGCGCGACTCGGCACGGGTGGAGAAACGCGGCCCCTCGATGACGACCATCGTCCCGCCGTCCACCGGCTCCCAGCCGCGCCCGCGCGCCGACCCGAGGGCCACCGAGCGCCCGACGGGGCAGTAGGGGTCGGCGAAGGTCATGTGGACCACGTTGGGCACCGAGCCGTCGGGCAGCGACTCCCCGTCGAAGAAGGTCTGGGCGCGGGACTTCGTACGGTCCACGAGCTGGTCCGGTACGAGCAGGGTGCCCGGTCCGTGCTCCGGGTGGAGACCGCCCACCGCGCACGGGCCCAGGACCTGCCGGACGCCGACCGAGCGCAGGGCCCAGAGGTTGGCCCGGTAGTTGATGCGGTGCGGGGGAGTGCGGTGCTCGCGGCCGTGGCGGGGCAGGAAGGCCACCTTCCGGCCCGCCAGCTCGCCGAGGAAGAGCGAGTCGCTCGGCGCCCCGTAGGGCGTCTCCACTGTGATCTCGGTCACGTCGTCGAGGAAGGAGTAGAACCCCGATCCCCCGATGACCCCTATCTCCGCCGTGGTCGTCGCCGTCGTCGTCGCCGCGCTGCTGGTCTCAGGCATGGGCTCACCCTAACCGCCCCACCCTCGCCCGCCGGGGAGCCGGCGAACGCCACGGAACCGCTGGACGCCACGGAGCCCGCCGCCCCCGAAAGCAGGGGGCGACGGGCTCCGTCGGAATGCGCGTGTGTCAGGCGGCCGAGCTGCTGCTCGCGGTGCTCGACGAAGAGCTGCTCGACGAGGAAGCGCTCGCGCTGCTCGAAGAGGCCGAGGAAGACGACGAGGTCGAGGAGGACGACGTCGAGGACGTCGACTTCGACGCCGGGGTGCTGCTGGACGACGAGCCACGGCTGTCGTTCCGGTAGAAGCCCGAGCCCTTGAAGACGATGCCGACCGCCGAGAACACCTTCTTGAGGCGTCCGTCGCACTGCGGGCACACGGTCAGGGCGTCGTCGGTGAACTTCTGCACCGCCTCAAGGCCTTCGCCGCACTCGGTGCACTGGTACTGGTAAGTCGGCACTTGTTCCTCCTGGCACTCTCACTCAATGAGTGCTAACGACGCTCAATAGTGCAGTATTCCGGCCCGTCAGTCCACCGAAACGGGCTCACGGTGACCGACCCCACGTGCCACGGCACCTGCCGCGACGACCGACTCGCCCTTCGGAGTCAGCGCCTTGCGCAGGCCCAGCAGGACCACCAGCGCCAGCGCCGTACCGCCCAGCGGCACCAGGAATCCGGTGCTCGCGCCGTGGGCGTCGATCAGCCGGCCGCCCACGGTGGCGCCGGCGGCCTGGCCCAGGCCGACCGCGCCGGTCAGCCAGGTGAAGGCCTCGGTCCGGGCGCTCGCCGGGACGAGCTTCTCGACCAGCGTGTAGCCGGTGATCAGCGAGGGCGCGATGCACAGGCCCACGAGCAGGCCCGCGGCGCCGAGCAGCGGCAGGGCGTGCGCGGCCCACAGCGGCGTGGTGGCCAGGACCAGCAGCGGGTAGGCGATCAGCAGCCGGCGCTGCGCGCTGATCTTCCAGGCGACGGCGCCGCAGACGATGCCCGCGATCATGTTGCCGGCCGCGAACGTGCCGTACATCAGACCGTTGAGGCCGGGCTCGCCGAGCTCCTTGGTGAAGGCGGTCATCGAGACCTGCATACCGCCGAAGACCGTGCCGATGCCGAGCATGGTGATCGCCAGTACCCGGACGCCGGGCACGGACAGCGCGGAGACGCTCTTGGCGCTCCCGGCGGCCGGGCGGCCCGCGGCGGCGGGCTGCGTACGCCGCTGGGTGGCGAAGATCAGGCCGCCGATCAGCGTCAGGGCCGCCTCGGCGACCAGACCGGCCGCCGGGTGGACGCCGGTGCACAGCGCGGTGGCCAGCACCGGGCCGATCACGAACGTGAACTCGTCGGTGACCGACTCGAAGGCCGCCGCCGTGGGCATCAGCGGAGAGCCGTCCAGCTTGGCCGCCCAGCGGGCCCGGACCATCGGGCCGATCTGCGGGGTCGACGCGCCGGCCGGCACGGCCGCCACGAGCAGCGCCCACAGGGGCGCGTGCGACAGCGCGAGCACCGTCAGCAGCGAGATCGTGGCGGCGTGCACGACGACACCGGGGATGAGCACGGTGGCCTGGCCGTAGCGGTCCGCGAGCTTGCCGCCCAGCGGGGCGAACAGGGCCATGGCCACGCCCGCCGTCGCCGAGACGGTGCCCGCGGTGCCGTACGAACCGGTGGTGTCGTTGACCAGCAGCAGGATGCCGATCGTCAGCATCGCGAACGGCTGGCGTGCCAGGAACCCGGGGAGCAGGAACGACAGCGCGCCGCGCGTGCGCAGCAGGCTGCCGTACCCGGCACGGGCCTCGGCCCCGGTGGTGTCATTGACCGTGGCTGCCACGGTCCGGCCTTTCCGCCGCCTGGTAGCGCACGCCGGACGAACGGAAAACGCCGCACGGAGCGCGCCGAGAGCTGTCCTCTCGCGCAGGACCGTGGTAGATACCGATCAGGCCGCCTCATGCGGCCACGGCCGCCGTGCGGTCGCGCCAGCTCTGCGTCAGGCAGAGATGGTTCGATGTTGTCGGGTCCTCGCGTGAGACCACGAGGTCCTGGCGGACTCTCGATACGCACGCGAATAGTCCGAATAGCTTACTTAACCAACTTCTTCTTCACCAGCCCCTTCTTTGCTTTGCGCTTCGCCACCGCACTCTCCGGGGGCTCCGCGGGCGCGCCCAGCCAGCCCGCCAGCTTGCCGCCCTCGCCGACGGCCCGCAGCCGTCGCTCGGTCGCGTCGCGCACCGGGTCGGTGGCCACGACCAGCAGCTCGTCGCCGTGGCGCAGCACGGTCGAGGGCCCCGGCACGAAGCTCGCGCCGTCCCGGACGACCAGGGTGACGGCGGCCCCGGCGGGCAGCCGCAGCTCGCTCACCTCCACGCCATGCATGCGCGAACCGTCGGGGACGGAGACCGAGAGCAGATGCCCGCGCAGTCGCTCCAGCGGCGCCGACTCGATGCCCAGGTCCCGGGCCTCCTCGTCGTCGCCCAGCTTCAGCCGCCGGGCCAGCCAGGGCAGGGTCGGGCCCTGCACCAGCGTGTAGACGATCACCAGCACGAAGACGATGTTGAAAATCCGGCGGCTGTCGGCGACCCCGGCGACCATGGGGATGGTCGCCAGCACGATGGGCACCGCGCCGCGCAGCCCCGCCCAGGACAGCAGCGCCTTCTCCTGCCAGGGCGTCCGGAAGGGCGCCGTGCTCAGGAACACGGACAGCGGTCGGGCCACCATCGTGAGCACCAGCCCCACCACCAGCGCGGGCAGGATGTCGCCGCCCAGCTCGTGCGGGGTGACCAGCAGGCCCAGCAGTACGAACATGCCGATCTGGGCGATCCAGCCCAGCCCCTCGGCGAAGCCTCGGGTGGCCGGCCAGTGCGGCAGCTTGGCGTTGCCGAGGATCAGGGCGGCGAGATAGACGGCCAGGAAGCCCGAGCCGTGGGCGAGCGCGCCGGCCGCGTAGGCGGTGACGGCGATGGCCATCACGGCGATCGGGTAGAGACCGGAGGCGGGCAGTGCCACGTGCCGCAGCCCGTACGCGCCCGCCATGCCGATCAGCAGGCCGGCGGCGGCGCCGATGACCAGCTCCAGCGCGATCTTGCCGAGCAGGAGGTACCAGTGGTCGACCGGGCCGGCGGCCGAGAAGGCCACGACGAGGATGACGACGGGGGCGTCGTTGAAGCCGGACTCGGCCTCCAGGACACCCGTGAGCCGGCCGGGCAGGGGAACGTTCCGCAGGACGGAGAAGACGGCGGCCGCGTCCGTGGAGGACACCACGGCGCCGATGATCAGTGCCTGGCGCCATTCGACGCCGGCCAGGTAGTGCGCGGCGGCGGCCGTCACACCGACGCTGATCGCGACACCGAAGGTGGAGAGCACGGCCGCGGCGGGCAGCGCCGGCTTGATCTCGTGCCACTTCGTGCCGAGACCGCCCTCGGCGAGGATCACGACCAGCGCGGCGTAGCCGATGACCTGGGTGAGGCCGACGTCATTGAAGGAGACACCGATGCCGTCCTGGCCGATGGCGACACCCATGCCGAGATAGAGGAGCAGGCTGGGGAGCCCGCTGCGTGAGGAGATCCGGACCGCCGCCACCGCCACGAGCAGCACGAGCGAGCAGATCAACAGGAGTTCGTTGAGGTGGTGGACAGTCAGGGGCCGGTCCCTTCACGAGGTGTTCCACGGGCGTCGTCATACGGCGTCGGGGTGTTCACGATTCGGCCGAAACGTTCCTCCTGTCCTGGGGGCCGCGAAGGCGGGGGCAATGGGGGATGCGTCCAGAGGAAGTTAATTTCCTCATCTAATATTTTACGGGTTCTTAACGCCTCTTCGGCACGTCCGCACTGGCCGGATGTCGATCGGCACGGCACCGCGTCCGGGCGCCCCGCGCCCTGCGCCTATGGTTGCTTCCAGCATTCCCAGGACCATCTGCCCCTCAAAGGACAGCGATGCCCGCCAACAAGAACGGCCCCGGCAAAAAGAAGAAGGGGCGACGCGCCCGCCTGCTCGTGATCACCACCGTGCTGCTGCTCGTGGCGGGCGTCGCCTTCGGCGCGTACTGGAGCGTCAGCACCGTTCGCGCCTCCTTCCCCGAGACCGACGGCACCCTTCAGCTCAAGGGTCTGTCCGGTCAGGCGAAGGTCGTCCGCGACGACCACGGCATTCCCCAGATCTACGCCGACAACGCCGAGGACCTCTTCCGCGCCCAGGGCTTCGTCCAGGCGCAGGACCGCTTCTGGGAGATGGACGTCCGCCGCCATCTGACGGCCGGACGGCTCTCCGAGATGTTCGGATCCGGCCAGGTGGAGACCGACGCCTTCCTGCGCACCATGGGCTGGCGCAAGGTCGCGCAGCAGGAGTACGACACCAAGCTGTCGGCGAGCACCAAGAAGTACCTCCAGGCGTACTCCGACGGCGTCAACGCCTACCTGAAGGACCACAAGGGCAAGTCGCTGTCCGTCGAGTACGCCGCCCTCGAGTTCCAGAATGACTACAAGCCCGAGGCCTGGACCCCGGTCGACTCCGTCGCCTGGCTCAAGGCGATGGCCTGGGACCTGCGCGGCAATATGAAGGACGAGATCGACCGGTCCCTCGCCTCCTCGCGGCTGACCCCCCAGCAGATCGACGACCTGTACCCGGCGTACCCGTACGACCGGAACAAGCCGATCGTCGAGGGCGGCGCGGTCGACTCCGCCAAGGCCTTCGACCCCAAGGGCGCCGCCGCAGGCGGAGACCGGTCCGCCGGTGCGCAGAACCCGGCCACGGCCGGGGGCGCGGGCGCGGCGAACGGCCTGCGCAGCAGCCTGGCCTCGCTGTCGAGCTCGCTGGAGAAGATCCCGGCGCTGCTCGGCCCCAGCGGCAACGGCATCGGCTCCAACTCGTGGGTCGTCTCCGGTCAGTACACGACCACCGGAAAGCCGCTGCTGGCCAACGACCCGCACCTCGCGCCGCAGATGCCCTCGCTCTGGTACCAGATGGGCCTCCACTGCACCACCACCGGCGAGCAGTGCCCGTTCGACGTGGCCGGCTACACCTTCGCGGGCATGCCCGGCGTGGTCATCGGCCACAACAAGGACATCGCCTGGGGCATGACCAATCTCGGCGCCGACGTCTCCGACCTCTACCTGGAGAAGGTCACCGCCGACAGCTACCTCTACGACGGCAAGCAGAAGCCCTTCGTCACCCGCAAGGAGACCATCAAGGTCGCGGGCGAGAAGAGCCGTGAGATCACCGTCCGCGAGACCGGCAACGGCCCGATCGTCTCCGACCGCAACGACGAGCTCGTCAAGGTCGGCGAGAAGGCGCCTGTGCAGGACCCGGCGCCGGACCGCGCCGAGGGCTACGCCGTCTCGCTGCGCTGGACCGCGCTGGAGCCGGGCAAGACCATGGACGCCATGTTCTCGCTGGACCGGGCGAGCGACTGGGCCTCCTTCCGCAAGGCGGCGGCCGACTTCGACGTCCCCTCGCAGAACCTGATCTACGCCGACACCAAGGGCAACATCGGCTACCAGGCCCCGGGCCGGATCCCCGTCCGCGGCAAGGCGGGCGGCGAGGCCAAGGGCGGCGAGACCGACGGGACCCCGCAGAAGGGTCAGACCGGGACGAACGGCACTCCTCGGACCAGCGCCACCGGCACCACCGGCGAGCCGAAGACCGACGTCAACGGCGACGGCAAGATCGACGCCAAGGACGGCGCCAAGCCCGACGCGCAGGCCCCCGCGCCCGACGGCCGGCTGCCCGCCCCCGGCTGGGACCCGGCCTACCAGTGGACCGACTATGTGCCGCAGTCCGCGCTGCCGTACGACTTCAACCCCAAGCGCGGCTACATCGTCACCGCCAACCAGGCCGTCGCCGACAAGGCCTACCCGTACCTCCTGACGCAGGACTGGGGCTACGGCGCCCGCAGCCAGCGGATAAACGACATGATCCAGTCGAAGATCAAGGACGGCGGGAAGATCTCGACGGAGGACATGCAGAAGATGCAGATGGACAACGGCAGCGAGATCGGCAAGCTGCTGACGCCCTACCTGCTCAAGATCGACGTCAAGGGTGCCAACGAGCGCGAGACGAAGTACGTCCGCGAGGCGCAGAACCTGCTGAAGGACTGGGACTACACCCAGGAGCCCGACTCGGCGGCCGCCGCGTACTTCAACGCGGTGTGGCGCAACACCCTCAAGCTCGCCTTCGGAAACAAGCTCCCCAAGGAGCTGCGGGTCAAGGGCCAGTGCCTGCGGGTGCGCCCGCCCAATGACTCCGGCCCGCAGGAGGACCTGGACGGCAACACCCGCCTGGTCCTCGAGTGCGGCGAGCGCGACCCCGACGCCGCGCAGCCCGACGGCGGCGACCGCTGGTTCGAGGTCGTCCGCAACATCGTGGACAAGCCCGACAACGCGTGGTGGAAGACCAACGGCACCCGCGCCAACCCGGGCGCCGCCAACCGCGACCAGCTGCTGGCCCAGGCCATGATCGACGCCCGGATGGAGCTGACCTCCAAGCTCGGCAAGGACGTCACCCAGTGGAGCTGGGGCCGGCTGCACCAGCTGAGCCTGAAGAACCAGACCCTCGGAAAGGACGGCCCCGCCATCGTCCGGTGGATGCTCAACCGGGGCCCCTGGAACCTCGCGGGCGGCGAGGCGGCGGTCAACGCCGCCGGCTGGAACGCGGCGGGCGGCTACGACGTGGTCTGGGTGCCGTCCATGCGGATGGTCGTCAACCTCGCCGACCTCGACAAGTCCCGCTGGATCAACCTCACCGGTGCCTCCGGCCACGCCTACAACGCCCACTACTACGACCAGACGGACATGTGGGCCAAGGGCGAGCTGCTGCCGTGGGCCTTCAGCAAGGACGCCGTCGAGAAGAGCAAGGACGCGGTCCTGACGCTCAAGCCGTAGCGGCTACGCCGCGAAGCGGCGGACCCCGTCAGGGGTGATCACCGCGTGCACGGGGTGGTCGTGCGGTTCCTCCGGGACCCGCGCGACCACCTCGTTGTCGTAGAGGAGCACGACGCGGGCGGGAGCCGCTCCCGCGCGGTCCAGCCGGGCCAGCACCCGGTCGTACGAGCCGCCGCCCCGGCCCAGCCGCAGCCCGCGTCCGTCCACGGCGAGCCCGGGCAGCAGCACCGCGTCGGCCCCGGTGACCGCGTCGGGGCCGAGCCGCTCCCCGTCGGGCTCCAGCAGCCCCCGGCCCGCCCGGACGAGATGCTCCGGGCCCCGGTAGAGCCCCCAGTCGAGATCGTTGTCCGGCAGCAGCACCGGCAGCAGCACCCGCACCCCGCGCTCACGCAGCGTGTCCAGCAGCGCGCGGGTGCCCGGCTCCCCGCCGACGGAGACGTACGCGGCCACCGTCCGCGCCTCCGCCAGCTCCGGCAGCTCCAGGGCGCGGCGGCCCAGCTCCGTCTCGTACGCGCGGATGTCATCCCTGGTCAACCCGGCTCTCACCGCCAGGAGGGCGCGCCGCAACGCCGCCTTGTCGAGCTCGGGGATCTCTGCTGACGAACCCATGGTTTCGGCAATCTCCTGTCTGGGGTCATACTCGGCGGAGTCACATCTTCCGCTCAGTCTCAACGGTTAGTGTTCGGCCCATGACTCAATCGCGCCCTCGGATCAGCAAGGCTGTCATCCCTGCCGCCGGGCTCGGAACCCGCTTTCTCCCGGCCACCAAGGCCACGCCCAAGGAGATGCTGCCGGTCGTCGACAAGCCGGCCATCCAGTACGTGGTGGAAGAAGCGGTTCACGCGGGATTGTCCGACGTCCTCATGATCACGGGCCGTAACAAGCGCCCCCTTGAGGACCACTTCGACCGCAATTACGAGCTTGAAGAGGCCCTGCGGCGCAAGGGCGACGAGTCCCGCCTCGCCAAGGTCCAGGAGTCCAGCGATCTCGCCACCATGCACTATGTGCGCCAGGGCGACCCCCGGGGCCTGGGCCACGCGGTGCTGTGCGCCGCCCCGCACGTGGGCGACGAGCCCTTCGCCGTACTGCTCGGCGACGACCTGATCGATGCCCGGGACCCGCTGCTCTCGCGCATGGTCGACATCCAGCGCAGGCGCGGCGGCAGCGTGATCGCGCTGATGGAGGTCGACCCCGCGCAGATCGGGCTCTACGGCTGCGCGGCCGTCAAGCCCACCGACATCGAGGACGTCGTCGAGGTCACCGGCCTGATCGAGAAGCCCGGCCCCGGCGAGGCGCCCAGCAACTACGCGGTGATCGGCCGCTACGTCCTCGACCCGGCCGTCTTCGACGTGCTGCGCGAGACCGAGCCCGGCCGGGGCGGCGAGATCCAGCTCACCGACGCCCTCCAGGCCCTGGCCGCCGCGCCCGGCCTCGGCGGGCCCGTGCACGGCGTCGTCTTCAAGGGCCGCCGCTACGACACCGGCGACCGCGGTGACTATCTGCGTGCCATTGTCAGACTGGCATGCGAGCGCGAGGATCTGGGACCGGACTTCCGGGCCTGGCTCCGGAGTTATGTCACCGAGGAGATGTAGCGACTTGAGCAGGGGCGACTTGAGCAGTGTGACGGACGGGTCGGCCGCCGGAGGGGACCGCATCTGGTCGGTGGACGAGCACCTCGACGACATCCTCGGGAAGATCCGCCCGTTGGAGCCGATCGAGCTGCAACTCCTGGACGCCCAGGGCTGTGTGCTGGTGGAGGACGTCGTCGTCCCCGCCGCCCTGCCCCCCTTCGACAACAGTTCCATGGACGGCTACGCCGTCCGCACCGCCGACGTCGCGGGGGCGAGCGAGGAGTTCCCCGCCGTGCTCACCGTCGTCGGCGACATCGCGGCGGGCAGCGCCGAGCTGCCCGCCGTGGGCCCCGGCGAGGCCGTACGGATCATGACGGGAGCCCCGCTGCCGCCCGGCGCCGAGGCCGTCGTGCCCGTCGAGTGGACCGACGGCGAGAGCGGCGAGGGCCCGGCCGAGACGATGGCCGCCGGCCTCGGGGCCCCGGACGAGGGGGAGGGCTTCGGCGAGGTCCGCGTCCACCGTCCCGTCGCCGCCCGCGCCCACATCCGCGACCGCGGCAGCGACGTCGCCGCCGGCGAGATCGCGGTGCGGGCCGGTGCGGTCCTCGGCCCCGCCCAGCTCGGGCTGCTGGCCGCCATCGGCCGCGCCACCGTGACCGTACGGCCCCGCCCCCGCGTCGTCGTGCTCTCCACCGGCAGCGAGCTCGTACCGCCCGGCGAGCCCCTGGGCGAGGGCCGCATCCACGACTCCAACAGCTTTATGCTCACCGCCTGCGCCCGGGACGCCGGCGCCCTCGCCTACCGCGTCGGCGCCGTCGACGACGACCCCGTGGTCTTCCGCGCCACCCTGGAGGACCAGCTCGTACGCGCCGACGCCGTCGTCACCAGCGGCGGCGTCAGCGTCGGCGCGTACGACGTGGTCAAGGAGGCCCTGACCGGGCTGACCGGCGAGGAGGGCCGGGTCTCCTTCCGCCGGCTGGCCATGCAGCCCGGCAAGCCCCAGGGCTTCGGCCGCGTCGGCCCCGACCGCGTCCCCCTGTTCGCGCTGCCGGGCAACCCCGTCAGCTCGTACGTCTCCTTCGAACTCTTCGTCCGGCCCGCGCTGCGCGCCCTGATGGGGCTCCCGCCCGGCGACCGCGAGACGGTACGGGCGGTGTGCGTGGACGGGGTGAAGTCCTCCCCGGCGGGCAGACGGCAGTTCCTGCGCGGCCGTTACGCGGACGGCGAGGTCACCCCGGTCGGCGGGGCGGGCTCCCATCTGGTCAAGGCCCTCGCCGACGCCGACGCCCTGATCGTCGTCCCCGAGGACACCACGTCCGTGGATCCGGGCGCCGAGGTCGAGGTCGTCCTCCTCGGCTGACGTCCTTCCCGAACGGTCCGCGCTCCCTCCGGGTACGGTGGCTGCCCACAGGGACCGGACCGGGAGAACGATGAGCAGCGGCCAGGAGCACCTCACCCATCTCGACGCCACGGGCGCGGCCCGCATGGTCGACGTCTCGGCCAAGGAGATCACCGCGCGCACCGCGAGGGCCTCCGGCCGGGTGCTGGTCTCGCCGCGCGTCGTGGAACTGCTGCGGGGCGAGGGGCTGCCCAAGGGCGACGCCCTCGCCACCGCCCGGATCGCCGGGATCATGGGCGCCAAGCGGACGCCCGAGCTGATCCCCCTCTGCCACCCGCTCGCCCTCTCCGGGGTCACGGTCGACCTGACCGTCACCGACGAGGCCGTCGAGATCCTCGCGACCGTGCGGACCACGGACCGCACGGGCGTGGAGATGGAGGCGATGACGGCTGTCGCCGTCGCGGGGCTGACCGTGGTCGACATGGTCAAGGCCGTCGACAAGGCGGCGGTCATCACGGACATCCGCGTCGAGGAGAAGACGGGCGGCAAGTCCGGCCCGTACGTCCGGCAGGAGGCCGGCGCGTGACGGCCGGCGCGCACGCCTCCGGGCACGCCCCGACGGAGTCCTACCGCGCCCTGGTGGTCACCGCCTCCAACCGGGCCGCGGCGGGCGTCTACGAAGACCGGGGCGGGCCCCTCCTCGCGGCCGGGCTGGCGGCCATGGGGTTCGCGGTGGACGGGCCCCGCGTGGTGCCGGACGGCGAGCCCGTCGAGCAGGCCCTGCGCACGGGCGTGGCCGCCGCCTACGACGTCATCGTCACCACCGGCGGCACCGGGATCTCGCCCACCGACCGCACCCCCGAGGCCACCCGCCGGGTCCTGGACCACGAGGTCCCCGGCATCCCCGAGGCCATCCGGGCCGAGGGCCTGGCCAAGGTGCCCACGGCCGCGCTCTCCCGGGGCCTGGCCGGAGTCGCCGGACGGACGCTGATCGTCAACCTGCCCGGGTCCACGGGCGGCGTACGCGACGGGCTGGCCGTCCTGGAGCGGCTGCTCCGGCACGCGGTGGACCAGCTCCACGGCGGCGACCACCCGGGCGGCGATCAACCCGGCGGAGGCCGGCCCGGCGGCGATCACCCGAGAAACCCCGCAGTCGCCCCATGAACATCTGGCCGGTCGAGCTGGCGGACGGCGATGTCGCCCTGCGCCCCATAAAACTGCGCGACCAGCGCGCCTGGCGCGAGGTCAACCGGCGCAACCGTGACTGGCTGCGCCCCTGGGAGGCCACCGTGCCCCCGCCGCCGCCCGGTGGGCCCGTCGCCCAGCGCCCCACCTACCGGCAGATGGTCCGCCATCTGAAGGCCGAGGCGCACGCCGGGCGGATGCTGCCGTTCGTGATCGAGTACCAGGGCCGGCTCGTCGGCCAGCTGACCGTGGCCGGGATCACCTGGGGCTCGATGTGCTCGGCCCACATCGGCTACTGGGTGGACGAGGCCGTGGCCGGCAGGGGAGTGATGCCCACGGCCGTGGCGCTGGTGGTGGACCACTGCTTCCACGCGGTCGGGCTGCACCGGGTGGAGGTGTGCATCCGGCCGGAGAATCTGCCCAGCCGCCGGGTGGTGGAGAAACTGGGATTCCGCGAGGAGGGCCTGCGCCCCCGCTATCTCCACATCGACGGCGCCTGGCGCGACCACCTGGTCTACGCGCTGACCGCCGAGGAGGTCCCCGAGGGGCTGCTGGCCCGCTGGCACCGGTCCCGGCCGAGGGGCGGGACGGGCGCGGGGACCGGACTCTCCCCGGAAATAAAATAAACGTTCGAATTGACCGGTCAATTGACGGTATTCGTAGGGTTCCGATCTCAACAATCACAAAAAAAGTTCGAGATATCAGCCGGATCGTGCGACACACCGCGCCAATTGGCGGAATCATCTGCGCACACCCCTCTACCGTGTGAAGGGTGAGCAGCAGCGGCCTGATCTACGCAGTCATCGTCGGGGCCTGGGCCGCCTACTTGGTGCCGATGTGGCTCCGTAGGCAGGACGAGCTCAATGAAGCCCGTCCGACGGAACGCTTCAGCACGGCCATCCGGTTGTTGTCCGGACGGGCGGGCATGGAGCGCCGTTACGCCAAGGACCTGGAGGGGCGCGCCCCCGCCGAGGCGGCGGCTCCCGGGGAAGCCGGGGAGCCGGAGCCCCGGGCGCCCGAGCCGGACGCGGCGACCGAAATGGTCGACGTCCGGTCCTTCGGCGCGCCCGCGTCCGGTCGGCCGGACGCCGCGCAGGCGCCGCCCCCGGCGGCCCCGCCGGTGTCTCCTTCGGCGTCCCCGTCCCCGTCTCCGTCGCCGTCGACTCCGGCCGCCCAGGCCGGCGCCCTGACGGCGGCCGAGCGCGCCCGGCGCTCCAAGGTGCTGGCCCGCCGCCGCCGGACCACGGTGCTGCTCTTCTTCGCCTTCACCCTGGGCGCGGTCGTCGCGGGCGTCGGCGGCCTCTCCCTCCTGTGGGTGCCGGGCGTCCCGGCCGTGCTGCTGAGCGCGTACATCTGCTACCTGCGCATCCACGAGCGGCGCCGCTTCGCCTTCACCATGGACCAGCGCCGCGCCGAACTGGCCGCCCAGCGCCTCCGCGAGGGGCGTGCGCGCTCCCACTCCGCGCCCCCCGAGGACGGCTCCGCCGACGCTGACACCGTTGTCCACCACGCGGCGCCCCCGGCGACGGGCGGCGCGGCCGCCGCGCGCAGCGCGGGCCGGCGGGCCCTGGTGGAGCAGACCGACCATGCCGAGTGGGTCGACCAGCAGCGCGAGCGGGACCAGGGCGAGGGCTGGGAGCCCGTGCCCGTCCCGCTGCCCACCTATGTCTCCGCGCCGGTGGCCCCCCGGGCGACCGGCGGCTCGGCGGACACCTGGAGCTCGGCCCGCTCCAGCACCGCCGAGCCGGCCGAGGCCCACCGTCCCCCCGCCGAGGACCGCCGGGGGACCCGCCCCCGTCGTCCCCGCCGCGAGCGCGGGCACACCCCGCTGTTCGACCAGTACGCCGACGAGGGCCGTCCCCGCGCCGCCAACGAGTGACGCCGGGGCCGCTCCCCGCGCTGACCAGCGGAGGCGGTGGGGAGCGGATTTCCGGGCAGCGCGGTGGGGGTGCTAGAGTTTCACTCGTTGCAAGGGCCTGTGGCGCAGTCCGGTAGCGCACCTCGTTCGCATCGAGGGGGTCAGGGGTTCGAATCCCCTCAGGTCCACAACAGTAGGTTCCCGAACCGGAATGGGAGCCAGCGGGAGATCCCGTCCGATCGTCAGATCGGGCGGGATTTTTCGCGTTTCGGGGCGACTTCCTTCTCCATGCTCTCCTCTGCGACCTGTATCGCTGTCAGGAGGCCGCCTTGCGGTGCTCGCTGGGGGTCAGGCCGCGGACGCGTTTGAAAGCGGTGCTGAAGCCGAAGGCGTCCGCGTAGCCGACGCGGCGGGCCACGGCGGCGACGGTCTCGGCGGGGTCGGTCAGCAGGTCGGCGGCCAGGTCCATGCGCCACTGGGTGAGGTAGGACAGCGGGGGCTCGCCCATCAGGTCGGTGAAGCGGGCGGCCATGGTCGTCCGGGAGACCCCCGCCTCGGCGGCCAGCGAGACGAGCGTCCAGGGGCGGCCGGGGGACTCGTGCATCGCGCGCAGCACCGGGCCGACGACGACGTCGCCCCAGGCGCGGTACCAGGTGGGCGGGCAGGCCCCGGGACTGTCGAACCAGTCGCGCAGGGTGCACGCCAGCAGCCAGTCCAGCATCCGGTCCAGCACGATCCGGCGGCCCGGCCGGCCCCGGGTGAGCTGGGACTCCAGGAACTCGCTCACCGGTGAGCAGTCGTCGTCGGTCACCACCGCCACCGGTGGGAGGGCGTCCAGCAGTCGCGCCGGCATCGCGCCCTGGAAGCGGTACGCGCCCGCCAGCAGGACCGTGCTGCCGGCTCCGTCCGCCGGTTCCTGGTCCCCGGGGCCGGTCTCCCGCAGCGGTCGCGGCGGGGTGGTGGAGGCCGGGTCGTCGGTGAGGACGAACGGTCGCGGGCCGCGCACCATGGCCGCGGCTCCCCGGCCGACGTGGTGCGGCCGGTCGTCGCCGTCGAGGAGGACCCAGGCCTCGCCGCGCAGCGGGACGCACAGGGTCAGCTGGGCGCCGTCGTCGAAGCGCAGCGCCCAGGGCGGGGTGAGGACCGACCGGTCGACGGCGGTGCCGTCGGCGCGTACGCCGCGCAGCAGGTCGTCGAAGGGGTCGCCCATGGCGTCACAGTACGCGAGCCCCCCGAGGCTTCGGGCGTCCGTACGATCGCGCATGCGCGGCGGACTCCCGGCCATGTCGGGGGCGTGCGCAGGGCGGTTGACTCGGCGTCATGACGACAACGGGCAAGGACATCCTGGTTCTCGGCGGTACGGGCAAGACGGGTCGCCGCGTGGTGCGGCGGCTGCGGACGGCGGGTGAGCGGGTGCGGGCGGCGTCCCGTTCGGGGGAGGTGCGCTTCGACTGGTCGGATCCGGGCACCTGGGAGCCGGCCGTGGCGGGGGCGGCGGCGGTGTATCTGATGACGCCCGAGGACCCCGGGCCGGTGGCGGACTTCGTCGGCCGGGCGGTCGCCGCGGGCGTGGGCCGCTTCGTGGCGCTCTCCGGGCGGGGCGTCGAGCACGTCGGCCCGGACTTCGGGCAGGGGATGGCGGCCGGCGAGCGCGCCGTGCGCGGCTCCGGCGTGGAGTGGACGGTCATCCGCCCGAACAACTTCCACCAGAACTTCGACGAGGACCTCTGGCACCGGCCGCTGAGGTCGGGGCGCCTGGCGCTGCCGACCGGCGGGGTGCCCGAGCCGTTCGTGGACGCCGAGGACGTCGCGGAGGTCGCGGCGGCCCTGCTGACCCGGGACGGGCACCACGGCCGGGTCTACGAGCTGTCCGGGCCGGAGGCGCTGCCCTGGGAAGCGGCCGTGGGGACGATCGCCCGGGCGGCGGGGCGCCCGATCCGGTTCGTGGAGCTGACGCCCGAGGAGTACGCGGCCGAGCTGCGCGCCGAGGGGTGGCCGGAGGAGTCGGTCGCGGGGCTGGGCGCGATGTTCGCGGCGCAGCGCGCCGGGCACATGGCCGCGCTCACGGACGACGTGCGGCGGGTGATCGGGCGGGAGCCCCGGGGGCTCGGCGTGTACGCGGCGCGGGTGGCGCCGACGGGGGCCTGGTCGTAGGACGTCTCGTGGAGCGTCTCATTGGGTGCGTCTCATGAGGGCGCCTCAAAGGGTGGCTTATCGAGGCCAGTTGAAGCACTGATGATTGAACGGCTGACTTATTAAACCTTGTTGAACAAAGTGTGACTCAGATCATGTTTCCAGCGGTAGGGAAACGGTTCTGCTGAGTGTGTGGCCCATGGCACGATCTTGCGGATCGCTACTTCTCGGTAATACCGGGCCCCGTGGCGGTCGTAGCCCTTCCTGATGCCGTGTGATGCGGCCCGGCCGTGTACCCCGCCGGGTCGCCCCCACCTCACGCTCCCAAGGACTTGAATTTGCGTAAGTCTGTTAGATACGCCGCTGTTTTAACTTCTCTGACCGCTGTGTCCATATTTTCCACGGGTTGTTCGGCGGATAGCTCCTCCAAGGCGGCCAAGGGCTCGGACGCCGAGCCGGTCGCCGCGACGTCGAACGCCCTCGCGCCGCAGCTCGCGGTGGCCGCCGCCCCCGCCGGGGCGGGCGCGCCGAGCGCGGTGGCCCGTCCGGGCGGTGATTCGGGCGGCGCCGCGGCGCCCAAGGCGGCCAAGTCGGCGCTGAAGGTCGCCTCGTTCGACCAGCGCAGCGGCCGGGCCGTGATCGCGGGCCCCAAGGGCGAAGGCGTCGCGAAGAAGCCGAAGGGCATCGCGCCCCAGCCCCACAAGTCGCCGCAGACCTCGCAGCCCTCGCAGTCGAACGGCTCGAACGGGTCGGACCAGTCGGCTCAGCCGGCCAAGCCGGCGCAGCCGGGCGGGGCCGAGGCGAACAGCGTGGCCGTCGGCGACGTCATCGCCAGCGCCCCCGCGCCCGGCGCGCCCTCCGGCCTGCTGGCCAAGGTGACCAAGGTGCTGGGCACGACCGACAAGGGCACCGAGGTCAACACGGCCCCGGCCACCCTCGACGCGCTGCTCGGCGACTCCGAGGCCAAGGGCTCGGTGCCCGTCGACCCGTCGGCCGTGAAGGTCGTACCGCTTCTGCCGGGCGTCAAGGCCTCCTGGACGAAGCCGGACGGTATTCACGTGGGGCCCCAGGGCGCCAAGGTGCCGCTGGGCAACCTGCGACTGGACGTCGGCGCGTCCATCCCCACGCCCAAGGGCTCCCCGGTCACGGCCGAGGCGTCCGCCGCGGGTTATGTCCAGCTCGCCCCCGAGGTGGACTTCTCCTACAACGGCAAGGGCGTCGGATCCACCGGCGGCCCGGGCACCGCGTCGCTGGCCCTGTCCGGCGACTGGTCCTCCGCGTGGGAGCTGAAGGGCCAGGCGGTGGCCACCACCGCCGACAAGCCCATCAAGCTGCCCTTCGCGAAGCTCCACGCCGACCCGGTCATCCAGGTCGGCCCGGTGCCGGTCGTCGTCAACCTCGACCTCACCTGCTACCTCCAGGTCGACGCCGAAGGAAAGATCTCCGTCGACGTCAAGCAGGAGCTGAAGGGCGACTTCAAGGTCGGCGGCGCCTACACCTGGGGCAAGGGCTGGACGCCCGTCAGCAGCTCCCAGATGAACGCCACGCCGGTCACGGCCACGGCCAGCGCGGCGGGCAAGGTCAAGGCCACGCTCGGCGCCGAGGCGTCCGTGGGTCTCTACGGCGCGGTCGGCGTCAGCGCCAACCTCGCCCCCTACCTGCGGGCCGAGGCGGAGGGCACCGCCACCGCCGCGTCCGACGGGTCGGCCTCCGCGAGCGGCAAGTGGGCCGCGTACGGCGGTGTCGACCTGACGGGCTCGCTCCAGGCGCAGCTGAAGATCTTCGGCACGCCGCTGTTCGAGCGGCGGATCCCCGTCGACATCCTGCACCGGGAGTGGAAGCTCGCGGGCGGGGAGGGGACCGTCAGCAAGGCGGCCAAGAAGCGGTAGCGCGCGTAGCGCGTAGCGCGGTTTCCGGGGACCCCTGTCGGCTTGTGCCGGTGGGGGTCCCCGTGTTTTCTGGGGTGTGCCCGGACGGGCTCTACAGCCGTGACGCCACCGTCCTCGCGATGCGGACGATGTCGCCCGTCGGGCGGGTGCGGGTTTCCGGGGGGCGGTGGGTCCAGCGGTCCTCCAGGGTGAACCAGTCGATGGGGTGCGGGTCGCGGTCCTCGTCCAGGGCCGTCTCCAGCTCCGTGAAGTACGTCTTCCAGCGCAGCCGGTAGAGGCCGCCCACCAGGCCCGCCCACTCGCGGTTCGCGTAGTCGTGGAGCTTGCCGCCGTCCGCCGCCGGGCGGGGGCCCCAGACCGTCAGCAGGGAGAGGGCGTCGGCCTGGAGGCGGTCGCGTTCGGCGTCGGAGGAGCCCCAGGCGCGGGCGGCGGCCAGCCAGCGGCCCAGCAGATGGCGGTCGTCCGTGGCGACGATCTGCTCCAGCAGCTCCATCCAGTCCAGCCACTGCCGGGTGAGGTCGCCGAAGCGGTCGCGGTCCCCCTCGTCGTAGGCGGCCTTGACGCGCGGCAGCAGCAGCCGGCCGCGGTTGGACACGCACTGGCGGGCGACGTCCACGAGGTCGGCCCGGTACGCGGAGCTCGCGCGCAGGGGCGGGGCCACGGACAGCAGGGCCGGGAGGGCCGTCTCGAACTCGGCGGCGTCGTAGCGCAGCTTCTGCGGCGACCAGCTCGCGGCCCGGTCGACCGCCAGGTCGGGGCGAGCGCCGAAGAGGCCGTCCGCCTGCTCGCTCCAGCTGTCGGCGCGGGTGGTGCCGTAGGCGGTGCGGCGCAGGGTGTCCCAGGCGCGGGCGGCGCCCGCGTCGGCGGCCCCGTAGCGGGTGACGGCCCACTGCCCGAACCACGTCCGGAGGTCGACCGGCCCGGACGTCCAGGCCAGGTCGGAGAAGAGGGCGAGGGCGGCGGGGTCGTTGTCGGCGGCCTCCGGCATCACGGCGATGCCGCGCAGGGCGCTGCCCGGTTTGGTGCGCCACTGCTCGTAGAGCGAGACCCACTCGGGGGTGTTGGCGCCCAGCTGGGTGTGGCCGCCGAAGTTCCAGATGGTGCCGAAGGCGTAGGGGGTGCCGCCCCAGTCCCGCTCCCGGTCGACGATCTTCGGGAAGCGGTCGGGGATGCCGTCGAGGACGAGCATCCGGGAGCGGTCGACGGCGTCGACGATCTCCCGCCGGGGGTTGTGCTGCCAGCCGAGGATGGCCCAGACGGCGTCCGGGTGGGCCGTGCGCAGCGCCTTCTCCACCGCCTTGGCCGCCGCGCCGACGGGGACGTCGCCGGGGGAGCCGCCCTCGTGCAGCAGGTCCATCTTGTACATGGACGTCGCGCCGTAGAGCTCCTGCTGCACCCGGTAGAAGGTGCGGGCGACGGCGGCGAAGTGGGGGGTGCGGGGGTCGAGCCAGTCGGGGCGGTCGAAGCCGCACCAGCCGCCCTGCGGAATGGTCCGGGCGCCCTTGTTGCGCTCGGCGTAGCCGGGCGGGACGGTGCCGAAGTAGCCGGGCAGCACCGGGGTCATGCCCAGCTCGCGCAGCCGGCGCACGATCTTCCGCGCCAGGGCGGTGCGGCGGTCGAGGAGCTCGGGGGAGGCGGGCCCGCCGAAGGAGGCCATGTTCTGCATCAGCCACCACGGCTGGTGCGCGGGGCCGGGAACCCACGCGCGGACTTCCGCGTCGCTGTAACCGTGTTCGATGAAGGTGCGGTGGTACACGGCGTCGGCGCCCGCGTAGACGAGGACCTCGTTGAAGCCGTGGAGGGCCAGGACGTCGAGCTCGCGCTCCCAGTAGTCCCAGTCGTGGTACGGGCCGGTGTAGCCGTCGTTGGTGTCGTTGAACACGAAGCGGTGGGCGACGTTCGCCGTCGCGGCGACCGGGGTGCCGACGGCGGGGAGCCGGGCCGGCAGGAGACCGGTCTGCTCGCCGCGCCAGGAGACGTGGGCGTGGGCGACGTGCCGGAGGTAGTGGTGGAAGCCGGTCAGCTGGACGGCCGCCGTGGTGCCCTCGACGGTGATCCGGCCCGCCGTGCCGGACACTCGGAAGGCGTCGTGGCCGCCCCGGCGGGGCACGGTACGGAAGGTGACCTGGTCATGGTGGCGCGGCAGCAGCCGGGCCAGCGCGGAGGCGGCGGCCCCGGCCGGGGCCGCCCCGGCGGAGGGCACCCCCACCGTGCCGAGTGCGGCGGTCCCGGCGAGCGCGCCGAGGATCGTACGACGGGCGATGGGCATGAGTGACCTCCACCGTGGCGCCGCGGCCTGCCGGCCGGCGACTGGCTACGGGCCGGCTCCCGGCCGTCGGCTGACGGCTGGCCGGCCTGGACCACTTGAGCGCGGAGATCCTATGAGTCCCCGTCGGGAATCGGTCAAGGGCACGGGCGTCGAACCAGCCACGCCGGTTACATTTGGCACGAATGGCCCCACGAGCCTCGTGCGACCTGCTAAGGGCGGGTGGGGGCGGGGTGGCCGTGAGGTCCGTTCCGCTCGTCCGGCTCGTCCCGCTCGTCCAGTCCGCTCCTGTCCCGACGGCGTGAGGAAGTCCGTGCGACCACTCCACGCGAGACCCGTGCGACCGATTCACGCACGGCCCGGCGCCGCCCCCCTCGCCGCCGGACTGCTGGCCGCCCTGCTCTGCGGCTGCGCGGAACCCGGCGGGCTGGAGGACGCGGGCCCCGCCCGGCCCCCCACCGCCCTCACCGGCCCGGTCTACGCGGTCGAGGGCCCCGGTAAACCCTCGCTGCGCCGTCCCGCGTCCTTCGAGGCCGGTGAGTCCGTACGGCTCACCGGGCTGCGCTGGCTGTCCTGGGGCGGTCCGGCCGCCGAGGCGACCGGGGAGGCGTCCGGCGGCTGGTGCCTGCCGGGCTGCCGCGACAGGAGCTACCCGGCGAAGGTCACCTTCGCCGGACTGGTGCGGAAGGATCGTTCCGCCTACTACGGACGGGCCGTGGTCGTCGTCGACGGGCTCCCGCCCGGGCAGCACAACGAGCTGCGCGACCTGCGGCTCTTCGTCCCCCAGCAGGCGCCGCGCTGAGCGCGCGGAACCCAGCCCCCAGCCGAGGAGACTTCAGTCGATGGGTCTGCGTACGAAGATCGGGGTGGCCATCACGGCCACCGCCGCGGTCGTCTCCGTCCTCATCGGCCTCGTCGTGCACCACCGCACCGCGCGGGGCCAGCTGGAGACCGCGCGCGAGTCCCTCGACCAGCGGGTCGTGTCCGCCGCCGAGGACCACGCGGCGGGCTTCGACCGCCCCCGGGTGATCCTCAACCCCCACCGGCTGCCCGAGCCCCTGCGGCGCGCCGTCGACCGGGGCAGACGCGCCACCTACCTGGACCGCTCGGGACCCGAGCCGACCCTGTGGGCCGCGACGCGCGTGGGCGACGACACCATCGTCCTCAAACACCCCTACACCCGGCAGATCCGCAATCTGGAGGAGCTCGACGAGGTCCTGTGGCTGGCGGGCGGCATCGGCACCGCGCTCGCCGGGGTCGTCGGGGTGGCCCTGGCGACGGTCGCGGGGCGCCGGCTCAACGCCTCCGCGCGGACCGCCGAGCGGATCGCCGACGGCGACCTCACGGCCCGGCTCCGGCCCCGGGGCGGCAAGGACGAGCTCGCCCGGCTGATCCACGCCGTCAACACCATGGCCGACGCGCTGGCCGCCCGCCTCCAGGCCGAGCGCGAGGTCACCGCCAACATCGCCCATGAGCTGCGCACGCCCGTCGCGGGCCTGGTCGCGGCGGCGGAACTGCTGCCGCCGGGCCGGCCCGCCGAACTCGTCCGGGAACGGTCGCACCGGGTGCGCACCCTGATGGAGGACGTCCTGGAGGTCGCCCGCCTCGACGCGGACGCCGAGCACGCCGAGACGGACGTACGGGCGCTGGGCGAGCTCACCCGGCGGGCGGTACGGGCGGCGGCGGCCGGGACGGGGGAGGCCGGTTCGGGGCAGGCCGTCGAGGTCAGGGTGGTCCGCGACCGGCTGGTCGAGACCGACGCGCGCCGCGTCGAGCGGATCCTGGCGAACCTCGTCACGAACGCCTTCCGGCACGGCTCTGGGACGGTGGTGGCCGAGGTCGACGACGGCGTCATACGCATACGCGACCTGGGCCCCGGCTTTCCCGAGCAGCTGCTCTCCCACGGCCCGCAGCGCTTCCGCACGGGCTCGCGGGCCGGCCTCGGCCTGGGGCTGACGATCGCGGTCGGCCAGGCACGGGTGCTGGGCGCCGCCCTCTCCTTCACCAACCCGCCGGGCGGGGGAGCGGAGGCGGTGCTCGACCTGAGCGACGCGATACGGGACGCCGGGGACGCTCCGCCGGACGATGGCGACTGACGTGCGGGGTGCGGCGGCAGGCTGAAGAGTGGATGCCGTGAACGACAACGTCCTCTTCCTGAACGTCGCCGGCCCCGCCAAGGGCCACAAGGCGCTGGACGCCCTGCGCCGGGCCCACACCGACAAGGAGGTCACCCTGCGAGAGGGCGCCGTGATCGCCCGGGACTCGGAGGGCGCCCTCGACTTCCCCGACGCCGTCGACAACACCGGCACGGCCAACGCCTTCGCCATGGGCGGGCTGCTCGGCGGACTGCTGGGCATCCTCGGCGGGCCGCTCGGCGTCCTGGTCGGCTTCGGCGCGGGCGGCCTGATCGGCGGCGTCCACGACGCCCGCGCGGCCACCGCGTCGAACGCGGCCCTGGAGATGCTGGCGGCGGAGGTGCCGCCGGGCAGCACGGTCCTGATGGCCGAGGTCCGCGAGGACGACCCGGGCCCGGTCGACCGCGCCCTCTCCCCCTTCGGCGAGGTCCGCCGCTACCCCGCGGAACGCATCCGCGCGGAAGTGGAAGCAGCCATCGCCGCCGGCCACGGCACCTGACACGACACCGGCCCCGGCCCACGACCACCGGGGCTTGGCGGCGCGGGGCTCCGCCCCTGGGCCCTGGTGACTTGTGGCTCGCCCCGGGCCTCGCGCCCATGGGGACTGTGCCCCCCCGGCCCCGGCGGCTCGGGCTCTGCCCTGGGTCTCGTGACGACCGGGGCTGCGCCCCTGGGCCCCGGCGGCTTGTGGCTCGCCCCAGGCCTCGTGCCCACGCCGGGGGCTGCGCCCCGGCGGCCCGGCCCGCTGGGCCTCGCGGCCCGGATGGCCCGGGGCTTCGCTCCCGCCCAGGACAGGGACCCGCCCCCGGGGCTGGGGCTCGGCCCGGGCGCCGCCCGCCCCCGGGACCTGCGTGGGGCTCCGCCCCGCGCCCCCCGAAGCCCTAGCGGCAGCGAAGCGGCTTGGTGAAGCAGCGGCTCGTGTCGTATTCGCGGTAGTAGCCGAATTTCCTCTCCGCCGGCACCGGGGCGTAGCCGCTGGAGAGGTAGAGGGTCATGGCCTCCGGCTGTTTGTCGCCCGTTTCCAGGACCATGCGGGCGCGGCCCGCCCCGAGGGCGTCGGTCTCCAGGAGGGACAGGATGCGTCGCGCCAGGCCCCGGCCGCGGGCCCGGGGTATCACGAACATCCGCTTGAGCTCGGCGTCCCCGTCCGCGTACCCCACGCCGCCCTCGGAGTCGCGCTCCATCGCGCGCCAGCCGCCCGTGGCGACCGGCTCGCCGTCCGTGTCGTACGCGATGAGATACAGGCCACGCGGCGGGGCGAAGTGCGCCGGGTCCAGGGGGGTGTCGTCGCCGCTCCCGTACCGCTCGGCGTACTCCAATTGCACCTGGTCATTGAGCTTTACGGCGTCCGGGTGGTCGTAGGCGACCGGCACGATCTCCATGCCGCGATGGTACGTGCGCGCGACCGCCGGGCGGCAAGGGATTTCAGGAGTCGGTATCGTGCCCGGATGCTCACCGTTACCACCGCAAATGTGAACGGACTGCGCGCCGCCGCCAAGAAGGGCTTCGTCGAGTGGCTCGCGCAGACCGAAGCCGACGTCGTGTGCCTCCAGGAGGTCCGCGCCGAGCCCCACCAGCTCCCGGACGAGGTCCGCGACCCCGAGGGCTGGCACGTCGTCCACGCCCCGGCCGCGGCCAAGGGCCGCGCGGGCGTCTCCCTCTACTCCCGGCGCGAGCCGGACGCGGTGCGCGTCGGCTTCGGCTCGGCGGAGTTCGACGGCAGCGGCCGGTACGTGGAGATCGACCTTCCCGGTGTCACCGTGGCCAGCCTCTACCTGCCCTCGGGCGAGGTGGGCACGGAGCGGCAGGACGAGAAGGAACGCTTCATGGCGGAGTTCCTGCCCTACCTCGTGGGCCTGAAGGCCCGCGCCGCCGCCGACGGCCGTGAGGTGCTGGTCTGCGGCGACTGGAACATCGCCCACACCGAGGCCGACCTCAAGAACTGGAAGGCCAACCGCAAGAGTGCCGGCTTCCTCCCCGAGGAGCGCGAGTGGCTCGGCAAGGTCTTCGAGGAGTACGTGGACGTCGTCCGCACCCTCCACCCCGGGGTGGACGGCCCGTACTCGTGGTGGTCGTACCGAGGCCGCGCCTTCGACAACGACTCCGGCTGGCGCATCGACTACCAGGTCGCGACGCCGGGCCTGGCCGAGCGGGCGGTGAAGGCGGTCGTCGAGCGGGCCGCGAGCCACGACCTGCGCTGGTCGGACCACGCGCCGGTGACGGCCGTCTACGAGGCGCGGTAGTCCTCCGGGCGGATGACGGATCGCCCCGTGGCGGAGGGGGCGAGGGCGGGTTACGCCCGGGGACGGATGAGCTGCTGCGGCTGCTGTTGAACGATGAGTTCAGCAGCAGCCGCAACTTCACCGGCCTCCTCGGGAGAAACGCCATGGCATTCGCATCGTCCGTCCGCCTTTCCTCGCGCTCGCGCAAAGTCGCCGCGCTGGGTGCCGCGTTGGCCGCCACCGTCACCCTCGGCGGTGCCGCCGCCGGGAACGCGGCGGCGGACACCGCCCCGAAGCGCGCGAGCGTCACCGGGTCGGCGACCTTCGAGCTCCCGTTCTGGCCGGACAAGGACGTCCGCTCCTTCACCTTCGACGCCCACGCCAAGCCCTACAGCCGGCCGCTGGCCGGGCTGCCCACCGGGCTGCCCACCGACGCCGAGGGAACGGTGAAGGTCTCCCACTACGTCGCCGCGCTCGGCAGGACCATGACCGCCGAGGGCAAGGTCGACTGCCTCGTCACCGGGCCGGGCGTCGCGTCCCTCACGGCGGTGATGACCAAGGTCAGCCCGGACGGCCCGCAGGACTGGCTGGGCAAGCGCCTCGGCTTCAGCGTCCTGGACGGCGGCAAGGAGAAGGCGGGCCACAAGTCCCAGGACCGGGTGGGCTTCTCCTGGGCGGCGGTGAACGTCCTGCGCGACGGAGACAAGGGCGCGAAGCAGCCGGTCTCCTCCGACGTCGGCACCTGCATGTCCTCCGCCCCGTACGCCCCGGTCACCAAGGGCGGCTACACGGTCCGGCACGCGGAGCTGCCGCCCATCCCGAAGGGGTAATCCCGGCCGGAGTGCCGTGCGCGCGGGGCGGTGGGCTGCTACGGTCGTTCACGGCGCTCCTGCTCCTGCTCCTGCTTGCGGGAACAGGAACGCCCGCCACGGAATCTGGATCCGTGACGGGCGGGCCGAAAAGGCGGTCGTTCTGGACCTAACGGGTATAGGCCCAGCCGATCACCCCTTGCCGATCATGAGCAAGATCAGCGTAGTGACGGTGACAAGCAGTTCCACCCACGGTGTAACTGCTTTCACCCACCGCTTCCCCTGCCCCAGTCGATCGACGGCTTCGGCTTCCTATGGCGAGGCATTCCCGGCGCCTTTCCTTCGAAGGAGAGGCCCGCCGACGGCGAGGCCCCATGAAGGAACCCCGGACACGGCACGATGTGGCCCGCGTCCGAGGCCCCTGGCTGGAGCCTCGAACGCAGCGAACCGACCCTGGGAAAGGACCGCGTTGAGCCGGTATGGCTCGGCACGTCACAACAGGGACTTTAGTGCCGCCATCCCCAACTCTTCGCCGGTTAGAGCTGTTTGGGCGGGGCGCACGCGGTCGCGTCCCCGGAGCCCGGAACGTCGCGCGCGCCCGCCCCGCGCAACCGTCGGTCCATCGCCAGCGAGAACTCCGCGTCCACGACCGTCCGCGCCAGCGGTCGCAGGCGCGTCAACTCGCCGTCGTCCGACGCCACATCGGTGTACTCGTGCACCAGACGGCTGAACATCCCCGCCAGCGCGTCCGCGTGGGCGCGGACCTCGCGGGCCGCCGTGAGGACGGCGGAGAGGGGGATGCCCGCGCGGACCAGGGCCGTGGCGGCTTCCAGGAGGCGGCTGCTGATGTGGACGATCTGCTCCCCGTCCACGGCGAGATAGCCGATGTCGAGGGCGGCGGCGAGGTTCTCCGGGGTCACCTCGCCCGCGAAGTGGTCGGCGAGCTCCTCCGGGGTCAGCCGGACGGAGGTCTCCTGCGACCAGGGGGTGCCCAGGAGTTCGGCCACGCCGCGCCCGCCCTCGAAGGCCGCGATCAGCTCGGCGATGCCGCCAAGTGTGTGGCCCCGGTCCAGCAGCGCGGCGACCGTGCGCAGCCGGGCCAGGTGGGGCTCGCCGTACCAGGCGATACGGCCCTCGCGGCGCGGTGCCGGGAGGAGTCCGCGTTCACGGTAGAAGCGCAGGGTGCGCACCGTGATGCCGGCCGCCTCGGCCAGTTCGGCCGTCCGGTACTCGCGCTTCCCGTCGTTCGCCCCGTCGTTCGCCACGCGGGAAGCGTACGCGCGACCGCCGGTAACTTCCCTTCCCCCGGCCCCTATCGCCGTGCCCCGTCCCTGCCCTACGCTCCGACCGTGCCAGTGAGCGCTGGCGCGGTCGAACGGGTGCTTCTGTGGAACTGGGGCCGGGAGGCGGCGGCATGATCCAGCACGAACAGCGCGCAGAGTACGAACAGCGCGTACGTCACGTGCGCGTGGCGGTGATCGGGTCGGGGTTCGGCGGGCTGGGCGCGGCCGTGCGGCTGCGCCGCGAGGGCGTCACCGACTTCGTCGTCCTGGAGCGCGCGGACTCCGTCGGCGGCACCTGGCGGGACAACACCTATCCAGGTTGCGCCTGCGACGTTCCCTCGCATCTCTACTCGTTCTCCTTCGCGCCCAATCCCGAGTGGCCGCGCAGCTTCTCGGGCCAGCCGCACATCCGGGCCTATCTGGAGCGGATCACGGACACCTTCGGGCTCCGTCCGCATCTGCGCTTCGGCTCCGAGGTGCTGGCGATGCGCTGGGACGCCGAGCGGCTGCTCTGGGAGATCAGTACCTCCAAGGAGGACTGGACGGCCGACGTCGTCGTCTCCGCCACCGGGCCGCTCTCCGACCCCCGGATCCCGGACGTCCCGGGGCTCGCGGACTTCCCCGGGCCCGTCTTCCACTCCGCCCGCTGGGACCACGACGCCGACCTGCGAGGCAAGCGCGTCGCCATGGTCGGCACCGGCGCCTCGGCCGCCCAGATCGTGCCCGCGATCCAGCCCGAGGCCGCCCGTCTCACCCTCTTCCAGCGCACCCCGCCCTGGGTGCTGCCGCGCTTCGACCGCCGGATCACCGCCGGCGAGCGCTGGCTGCACTCGAAGGTCCCGGCCACGGGCATGTTGCGGCGCGGCACGCTGTGGGGTGTACGGGAGATGCAGGTCGGCCTGTTCACCAAGTGGCCCGAACGGCTCGGGCTCATGGAGCGCGTCACCGCCGCCCATCTGCGTAAATCCGTCAAGGACCCCGCCCTGCGAGCCAAGCTGCTGCCCGACTACCGCATCGGCTGCAAGCGCATCCTGCTGTCCGACGACTACTACCCCGCGCTCGCCCGCCCCAACGTCGACGTCGTCGCCTCCGGCCTCGCCGAGGTGCGCGGCTCCACGCTCGTGGCCGCCGACGGCACGGAGACGGAGGCCGACGTCATCGTCTTCGGCACCGGCTTCCACACCACCGACATGCCGATCGCCGACCGCGTCACCGGCGCCAACGGCACCACGCTCGCGGAGGAGTGGCGGAAGGACGGCATGGCGGCCCTGCGCGGCGCCAGCGCCGCCGGGTTCCCCAACTTCCTCTTCGTCATAGGCCCCAACACCGGCCTGGGCAACAACTCGATGATCCTCATCATCGAGGCCCAGCTGAACTATCTGGCCGACTTCCTGCGCCAGCTCGACACCATCGGCGGCCGGGCCGCCCTGGACGCCCGCCCCTCCGCCGTCCGCGCCTGGAACCGCGGCATCCAGCGCCGCATGGAGCGCACGGTCTGGAACACCGGCTGCCGCAGCTGGTACCTCGACGCCCAGGGGCGCAACACCACGGTCTGGCCGGGCAGCACGGCGGAGTTCCGCAAGGTCACCCGGCGGGTGGACCTCGCCGAGTACCAGCTGCTGAGGGCGCCCCGTGCCCGTACGAAAGCCGGTGCGGCCGACGCCGCCGGAGCCGTGCGATGAGGCCCCGGACGAGTCTGCGCGGGCAGGTCGCCGTCGTCACCGGCGCCGCGCGCGGCGTGGGGGAGGCGCTGGCCCGCGCGCTGTCGGCGCGCGGCGCCGACGTGGCGCTCGTCGGGCTGGAGCCGGACGAGCTGCGCCGGGTCGCCCGGACGCTGTACGGCGAGGCCGCGTACTGGCACGCCGACGTCACCGACCACGAGGCCATGGCGGGCGTCGCGGCGGAGGTCAAGGCGCGCTTCGGCAAGGTGGACGTCGTCGTCGCCAACGCCGGTGTCGCCGCCGGCGGCCCGCTGGACGGCTCCGACCCGGCCGACTGGCGGCGGGTGATCGAGGTCAACCTGATCGGCAGCGCCGTCACCGGCCGCGCCTTCCTGCCCGTCCTCACCGAGAGCCGTGGCTATCTGCTCCAGATCGCCTCCCTCGCCGCGATCACCCCGGCGCCCATGATGAGCGCGTACTGCGCCTCCAAGGCGGGCGTCGAGGCATACGCGCACAGCCTGCGCGCCGAGGTCGCCCACAAGGGCGTGCGCGTCGGCGTGGCCTATCTGAGCTGGACCGACACCGACATGGTGCGTGGCGCCGACGAGTTCGAGGTGATGCGGGAGTTGCGGCAGCGGCTGCCGTGGCCGGCCAATCGCACCTATCCGCTGGGGCCGACCGTCGACCGGCTGGCGACCGGTGTCGAGCGGCGCTCGGCGCACGTCTACGGGCAGGGCTGGCTCCGCGCGTTGCAGCCGCTGCGTGCCGCGCTCCCGGCGCTGGTCGCGCTGGGCGGCCCGCGTGAGATGCGACGCGCCGAACCCCGGCTGGCCGGGGCGCGGTTCGGGCTGGTGGGCGCGGGCGGGGAGGCGGACGCGAAGGCGCGCACGGAGCGTCACTGATCGACATGCGGGGGGCGTGGGGGCGTGTGAGGCTGGTCGCGGCCCACTTCCCCGATCACCCCTTAGGAGTGAGTTACGCATGGGCATCAAGGACGAGATGCAGGGCAAGGCCCAGCAGGCCAGGCAGAAGGCCCAGCAGGCCAAGCAGCAGGCTCAGCAGAAGGGCCAGCAGACTCAGGACAAGGTCAAGGGCCAGCAGCAGCAACAGCAGCAGAAGAGCCAGCAGCAGGGTCGCCAGCAGTCCCTGGACGACATCCAGGACGTGGACGAGTAGTTCGATGACGTGAAGTGAGGGGCGCGCCCAGTAGCAGGGCGCGCCCCTCACTCATGCCGTCAGCCGCCCCTCACTCATGCCGTCAGTCCTGGCGCGGCGGCAGCTTCGGCCGGCGCAGGTCCGGTACGCCCGAGTAGTCGGGCGGGTTCGTCGTGCCGTGCTGTTCCAGCAGGTCCAGCGCCACCCGTACCGCGTCGTCCAGTTGCTTGTGGCGGCCCTCGGCCCAGTCCAGCGGGGTGCGGTCGACCTCGATGTCGGGTTCGACGCCGTGGTTCTCCACGCCCCAGCCGTAGGCGTCGAACCAGGCGGCGTTCATCGGCACGGTGATGGACGTGCCGTCGCCGAGCCGGTGGCGGCCGGTCATGCCGACGACGCCGCCCCAGGTGCGCAGGCCGACGACCGGGCCGATGCCCTGGAGCTTGAACGCGGCGGTGATCATGTCGCCGTCGGAGGAGGTCATCTCGTCGGCGATGGCGACGACCGGGCCGCGCGGGGCGTTGGAGGCGTACGAGACGGGCTGGGCGCCGCGGGTGAGGTCCCAGCCGACGATGGTGCGGGTGAGCTTCTCCACCACCAGCTCGCTGATGTTGCCGCCCGCGTTGCCGCGCACGTCCACGATCAGGGCGGGCCGGGACATCTCCATCCGTACGTCGCGGTTGAACTGGGCCCAGCCGGAGCCGCCCATGTCGGGGATGTGGAGGTAGCCGCACTTGCCGCCGCTGAGCTCGTGGACGACCGCGCGGCGCTTGGTCACCCAGTCCTGGTAGCGCAGGGGCCGTTCGTCGACGAGCGGGACGATCGCGACCCGGCGCGGGTGGCCGTCCGGTTCGGGCGGGCGGAAGGTGAGTTCGACGGTCGTCCCGCCCGCCGCCGCGAGCAGCGGGTACGGGCCGGCGACCGGGTCGACGGGGCGGCCGTCGACATGGGTGAGCGCCCAGCCCTCGCGGATGCCCGAACCGGCCAGCGGGGAGCGGGCCTTGGAGTCGGAGGAGTCGCCGGGCAGGACGCGGCGCACGGTCCAGGAGCCGTCCTTCCGGTGGGTGAGGTTGGTGCCGAGGAGGCCGATGGCGCGCTGGTAGTGGGGCGGGCCCTCGTTGCGGCGGGCGGGGACGACGTAGGCGTGGGAGGTGCCCAGCTCGCCGAGGACCTCGCGGAGCAGATCGGCGAACTCGTCGGGGGAGGCGACGCGTTCGAGCAGCGGACGGTACTGCTCCAGCACCGCGTCCCAGTCGATGCCGCACATGCCCGGTTCCCAGAAGTAGGCGCGGATGATCCGGCCCGCCTCGGCGTAGGCCTGCCGCCACTCGGCGGCGGGGTCGGCCTCGTGGAGGATGCGGCGCATGTCGACGAAGACGGTCGAGTCGGGGTCGGGGGTGTCGGTGGCGGGGACGACGCGCAGGTCGCCGTCGTCGTTGACGACGAGCCGGGTGCCGTCGCCGCTGACCGCGTACCAGTCGATGGACGAGGTGAGTTCGGTGCGCTTGGCCTTGACCAGGTCGAAGTGTTCCAGCGTGGGCTTGCCGGAGACGTCGGTGGGGCTGGCGAAGGTCTCGCCGAGAGCGCCGGAGATGGGCCAGCGCAGCCACACCAGACCGCCGCCGCCGACCGGGTGGAGCGAGGAGTACTTCGAGGCGGCCACCGGGAACGGCGTCACCCGGTTCTCCAGCCCCTCCACCTCCACCACCAGCGCGCCCTCGTGGTCCCCGGTGTCGTCCAGGTCGAGCCCGCCGCCCGCCGGCCGGCCCTCGGCGGAGAGCGCGAACGGCGAGGGCGTGGCCGACGACAGCGGGACGAGGTAGGGGCGGCAGCCCAGGGGGAAGGAGAGGTCGCCGGTGTGGACGTCGTACACCGGGTCGAAGCCGCGCCAGGAGAGGAAGGCGAGATAGCGGCCGTCGCGGGTGAAGACGGGCTGTTCGTCCTCGAAGCGGCCGTTGGTGACGTCGACGATCAGCCGGTCCGAGAGCCGGGCGATCTTGATCTGCCGGAGGGAGCGGCCGACCCCCGGGTGGGACCAGGCCAGCCAGCCGGAGTCGGGGGAGAAGGCGAGCTCGCGCACGGGCCCGTTGGCGGACTGGATCAGCTCCGTGACCTCGCCCGTCCCCTCGGCCGTGGCGTCCACGAGCAGCAGCCGCCCGTCGTGCGAGGCGACGGCCAGCCGGGTGCCGTCGGGCGAGGACAGCAGCTCGTGCACCCGGCCCAGCTGCCCGGCGGCCAGCCGGCGCGGTTCGGAGGGCCCGGAGGCGCGCGGCAGCTGGGCGATCTCGATGGCGTCCTCGCCCTCGGCGTCCGTCACATAGGCGATACGGCCGGTGGAGCCCAGCATCTCCGGCAGCCGCACCCTTACGCCCGGGGTGTCGGAGATGGCGCGGGCCGGGCCGTCGCGGTGGGTGAGCCAGTACAGGCTGCCGCGCACCCCGATCGCGCTGGCCCGGCCGGTGGTGTCCACGGCCAGCGCGCCGACGTGCTGGGCGGCCTGCACCTGGTATGTGCGCCGCCCGGCGCGCGGTCCGCCCAGGCGCAGGTCCAGCCGCCGGGGGGCGGCGCCGGGGGAGAAGTCCTCCACCAGCCACACCTCGCCCGCGCACTGGTAGACGACACGGGAGCCGTCGGTGGCGGCGTGGCGGGCGTAGAAGTCGGCGTGGTCGGTGTGTCTGCGCAGATCCGAACCGTCGGGCCGGCAGGAGTAGAGGTTTCCGATGCCTTCGTGGTCGGAGAGGAAGGCGATCCGGCCGTCGACGAACATCGCCGAGTCCAGATGGCCCTGGATGTCCGGCACCAGCCGGGTGCCGTGGAGCCACAGCCGGCCCGTCGCCCCGCCCCGGTAGCGCTTCCAGGACGCGGGTTCGTGCGGCGGCTTGCCGGCCAGCAGCAGGGTGCGGTGCTCGCCGTCGACCTCGCCCATCGCGATGTCGGACACCGGCCCCCACGGCAGCCGTAGCCCGGGGCCGCCGTCGGTGGGCAGCCGGTAGGCCCAGGAGAAGTACGAGAACGGCTGGCCGTGCGAGGAGACGGCGAGGATGTCGTAGCCGCCGTTCCGGTCGGAGGGCGCCCAGCCGCAGACCCGGGTGTCGGTGCTGCCCCAGTAGCTCAGCCGGCGGGCGGGCCCGCCCTCGATGTCGACGAGATGGATCTCGGGATCCAGACTGCGCCAGTTGGTGAAGGCGATGTGGCGCCCGTCGGGGGAGAAGCGGGGGTGCCCGGCGCGGGTGCGGTCCACGGTCAGCCGCCAGGCCCGCCCGGCGGCGGCCCCCGGCGGCCCGAGCGGGGCCAGCCATAGGTCGTCCTCCGCGACGAAGCAGAGCAGCTCGCCGTGCAGATGGGGAAAGCGGATGTAGGCGTCGCTCACGCGTCAATGGTTTCGGGCGGCTGATCCCCCGGCAACTCGGTTCGTGACGGAGAACACCATCGAAACGATGTCGTTTCGCTGCGGCCCGGGCTTACGCTCGTACGGTACGAAACCGTTTCGTACGGCCACGGGGGAAGGGAGGGGCGGTATGCCCACGGAACCACCCAAGCCGACGGTCCGCCGCACCAGGCTGACCCCCGAACGCGAGGCCGAGCTCTACGAGGCGGTGCTCGCGATCCTGCGCGAGGTCGGCTACGACGCCCTGACGATGGACGCCGTCGCCGCCCGGACGCACTCCAGCAAGGCCACCCTCTACCGCCAGTGGAGGGGCAAGCCGGAGCTGGTCGCCAAGGCCCTGCGGCACAACAAGCCGGGCAGCCTGGAGGGCATCGACACCGGTTCGGTGCGCGGTGACCTCCACGCCATGGTGTGCCAGGCCGACACGGAGCAGATGGAGAAGGACACCGCCCTGCTCCGCGGGCTCGGGCACGCCGTGCACACCAACCCGGAACTCCACCGGGCGCTGCGCGAGGTGCTCGTCGAGCCCGAGATGGGATGGATGGACGAGATGCTCCGGCGCGCGGTCGGACGTGGCGAGCTGGCGGCGGACAACCCCGCCATCCCGTTCGTCGCCCACATGATGATCGGCGGCTTTCTGGCCCGTCCGCTCATCGAGGACCGGGCTCCGGACGCCGAGTTCCTCACCCACTACGTCGACGCCGTGATCATCCCCGCTCTCGGCGTATGACCACCCCCCACTGACCCCCCACTGAGGCCCCACCTGACGTACCGCTCCCGTCGGGCTGGTTCCCACTTCCAGTTCCCCGCACCACTCGAACCGACGGGAGCACCACACTCGTGGCCACGTTCCTCTACAGACTCGGAAGGCTTTCCTTCCGACGGCGCTGGTACTTCGCCCTCATATGGGTGCTGCTGCTGGTGCTGGCCGGGGCGGGCGCCGCCACGGCGTCCAAGTCCACCAACAACGACTTCTCCATACCGGGCACGGAGGCCCAGCAGGCCTTCGACCTCCTGGAGAAACGATTCCCCGGTAATACCGAGCAGAACGCCTCCGCCCGCGTCGTCTTCAAGGCGCCCGAGGGCCAGAAGCTCACCGATCCCAAGAACAAGGCGGCCGTCGAGAAGGTCGTCGCCGAGCTCAAGCGCGGCCCGCAGGTGGCCATGGCGGTCGACCCGTTCCAGGGCCAGGCCGTCAACAAGGACCAGAACATCGGGTACGCCTCGGCCGCGTACAAGGTCAAGTCCATGGACCTGACCGAGGACACCCGCACCGAGCTCAAGGACGCCGCCCAGCACGGCCGCGACGCCGGGCTGACCGTCGAGGTCGGCGGCAGCGTCCTCCAGCAGATGCCCGAGGGCGGCTCGGAGATCATCGGCATCGCCGTGTCGGCGCTCGTCCTGGTGATCACCTTCGGCTCGCTGGTCGCGGCCGGACTGCCGCTGCTGACCGCCATCATCGGCGTGGGCATCGGCGTCTCCTCGATCGCCGCCCTGGCGCCCGTGCTCGACCTCTCCGCCAACACCTCGACGCTCGCCATGATGATCGGCCTCGCGGTCGGCATCGACTACGCCCTCTTCATCGTCTCCCGCTACCGCGCGGAGCTCGCCGAGGGCCGTGAGCGCGAGGAGGCCGCGGGCCGCGCCGTCGGCACCGCCGGTTCCGCGGTGGTCTTCGCCGGACTCACCGTCGTCATCGCGCTGGCCGGCCTCGCGGTCGTCAACATCCCGATGCTGACGAAGATGGGCATGGCGGCCGCCGGCACGGTCACCATCGCCGTGCTCATCGCCCTGTCGCTGATCCCGGCGCTGCTGGGCTTCGCGGGCAAGCAGGTGCTGCCCCGCAAGATCCGCAAGAACGGCCCCGCCGTGGCCGCCGGCGACAAGCCGAACATGGGCACCCGCTGGGCCCGCGTCGTACTGCGCCGCCCGGTGCTGGTGCTCGCGGCCGGTGTGATCGGCCTGGGCGCCATCGCCGTGCCCGCCGCCTCGCTGGAGCTCGGCCTGCCCGACGACGGCGCCGCCTCCAAGAGCTCCACCCAGCGCAAGGCGTACGACCTGCTGAGCGAGGGCTTCGGCCCGGGCTTCAACGGCCCGCTGCTGAACGTCGTGGACCTGAAGGACGCCAAGGACCCCAAGGCCGCGGCGCAGAAGACCCACGACACCCTGGCGAAGCTGGACAACGTCGTCATGGTGACCCCGGCGCAGTTCAACAAGGCCGGG
Organism: Streptomyces hesseae; assembly: GCF_031845785.1. Lineage (NCBI taxonomy): Bacteria > Bacillati > Actinomycetota > Actinomycetes > Kitasatosporales > Streptomycetaceae > Streptomyces > Streptomyces hesseae. The sequence goes on along the minus strand of NZ_JAVRFI010000003.1, from coordinate 119,084 downwards.
GACACGGCCACCCTGCTGGTCATCCCCAAGTCCAAGCCGACCAGCACCGAGACCGAGGACCTGGTCCACGCGATCCGGGGCGAGCGCGCCGCGCTGGCCTCCGACACCGGTGCGAAGGTCCTGGTCACCGGCGGGACGGCGATGAACATCGACGTCTCGCAGAAGCTCAACGACGCCCTGCTGCCGTACCTGGCGCTCGTCGTCGGCCTGGCCTTCCTGCTGCTGATCGTCGTCTTCCGGTCCATCCTGGTGCCGCTGAAGGCCGCGCTGGGCTTCCTGCTGTCGGTGGTCGCCGCGCTCGGCGCCGTCGTAGCGGTCTTCCAGTGGGGCTGGCTGGGCTCGCTCTTCGGGGTCGAGGAGACCGGCCCGATCATGAGCATGATGCCGATCTTCATGGTGGGTGTCGTCTTCGGTCTGGCCATGGACTACGAGGTCTTCCTCGTGACCCGCATGCGCGAGGCCTACGTCCACGGCGAGCGCCCGGGCGAGGCCATCGTGACCGGCTTCCGCCACGGCGCGCGGGTCGTCACGGCGGCGGCCGTCATCATGATGAGCGTCTTCGCGGGCTTCATCGGCTCGTCCGAGCAGATGATCAAGATGATCGGCTTCGGCCTGGCGATCGCGGTCTTCTTCGACGCGTTCGTGGTGCGGATGGCGATCGTGCCGGCGGTCCTCGCCCTGCTGGGCAAGGCGGCCTGGTGGCTGCCGAAGTGGCTGGACAAGGCGCTGCCGAACGTGGACGTGGAGGGTGAGGGGCTCCAGAAGGCGCTCGCGCCGTCCGCCACGGCCACGGCGGGCGACCCGGACGGGGAGCGGGAGCCCGTGCGCGTCTGACGCGGCTCACCTCTTTGTCCTCGAACGCCGGACGGGCTGACTCAGCCCGTCCGGCGTTCGAGAACCCGGGGTCCGGGGGCGGAGCCCCCCGGTGGACGGCTACGTGGCGTACGCCATGAATTCGGACGGAATGGGAACCGCCACCCGCCGCGGTGGCGTTTTTCTAAGTCCACGCAGGTGGGCGCGGTCGGGGGACGCGTGTGAAGGAAAGGGCTTCGCGTTGAACCTGATCGATGTGCTGCTGTTGCTGCTCGTCCTCGCCTACGCCGTCTCCGGCTATCGCCGGGGCCTGGTGGCGAGCGTCGTGCTGCTCGCCGGGTTCCTCGGCGGCGCCGTGCTGGGCGTCTGGGCGCTGCCCTACGCCCTGGAGCCCTTCGAGCCCGGTACGTCCCTGGCGGCCGTCGCCGCCGTCCTGGTCGTGCTGATCCCGGCCGTGATCGGCCACGCCGTCGCGGGCCGGTTCGCCTGGCGGCTGCGGTCCCGGCTGACGTGGGCGCCCGTGCGCGGCCTCGACGGCATAGCCGGCGCGGCCGCCGCCTCACTGGCCGTGCTGCTGGTGGGCTGGGTGGCCGCGAGCGTGCTCGTCTCGTCGAACTCCGCCTCCCTCACCCGGGAGATCAAGGAGTCGAAGCTGCTGGGCGCGGTGCACAAGGTGATGCCCGAGCAGGCGCCCACCTGGTTCAGCCGGACGACCGACGCGCTGGCGGGGGCCGGGTTCCCCCAGGTGTTCAACCCCTTCGAGAGCGAGCCCGCCACCAGCGTCCCGAAGCCCACCGGGGACATGGTGACCGCGGACGCGGCCCGGGCGGCCCGGCGGAGCGTGGTGAAGGTCGAGGGCGTGGCGAACGTCGGCGGCGACGGACGGCGCGGCCAGGAGGGCAGCGGATTCGTCTTCTCCCACGAGCACGTGATGACCAACGCCCACGTGGTGGCCGGCGTCAGCGACCCGACCGTGAAGGTCGGCGGCGTCAGACGTGCGTACAACGCGAAGGTCGTCCTCTTCGACCCGGACACGGACGTGGCCGTCCTGGACGTCCCGGGCCTGGACGCGCCCGTGCTGCCCTTCGACAAGACCGCCAAGCGCGGCGACGCGTCCGTCGTCGCGGGCTTCCCCGAGAACGGCGGACTGGACCTGCGCGCGGCGATCGTCGCCAACGAGGTCCGGGCCAAGGGCCAGGACATCTACGGCGACGGCATCACCACGCGCGAGGTCTTCTCCGTCCGCTCCACGGTCCGCCCCGGCAACTCGGGCGGACCGCTGCTGACCCCCTCCGGCAAGGTGTACGGGGTGGTCTTCGCCCGTTCCACGACGGACGCGGAGACGGGCTATGTGCTGACCGCCGACCAGGTCGCCGACGCCGCGCGACGGGCGGCGCAGGCGACCGTGCCGGTCAGCACCGGCAGCCGGGCCGCTCTTTAGCGGGCGGCCGGGCCTCCTCCCGCCGGGCGTCCGGGCCTCTCGCTCCTTCGCTCCTCAGCGGTCGTCCCGGTCGTCCCGGCTGTCCCGGTCGTTCCGGCTGTCCCGGTCGTTCCGGTCGTTCCGGTCAGGGCGGTCCTGCCGGTCGTGGTGGTCCTGCCGGGCATGGTCGCCCTGCCGGTCGGGACGGTCCTGCCGGTCCTGGTGGGCGGGGCGGTCCTCCCGGGCGGGGCGGTCCTGACGGTCCTGCCCGCCGTGGTCGTTCTGGCGCTCCGGACGGTCGGGCCGGGTCTGGTGGTCCTGCCGGTCCTCCTGGGGCTGCTGGTGTTCCGGGCGGTTCGGACGGTTCGGGCGGCCGGGGCCGTCCGTGGGGGTCTGGGCGGGACAGGCGTCCAGGACCTGCCGCAGCTTGTCCTTCTCGGCACGGGTGACGCTCAGCCCGTAGTAGTCCTTCACCCCGATCCACGCCTGGCTGTAGAGGCACTGACCGATCGGGTCCTGCGGCAGCCACTGGTCCGGGGACTTGTCGCCCTTGCGGCGGTTGCCCCATGTGGACACCACGATCAGCTCCGGGGAGGCCGTCAGGTCGTTGGCGAACTCCAGCCGCTTCTCCGCCGGCCACTCACGCGCGCCCGAGCCCCAGGCGTTGCGCAGCGACACGACGTGGTCGACGTCGACGTGCACCGGGTCGGCCAGCGTCCTGTTGTCGTACTCGCTGTGCCACTGGCCGCCGACGATCCGGCACTTGCCCTGGAGCGTGGCGGGCACGACCGAGTAGAGCTTCAGCGCGACCTCGCGCGTGGTGCACTGGTCCAGGCCGTGCCGCGCCCAGCAGGTCGCGCCGAAGTAGCGGCGGTCGTAGCCCTCGCCCTTGAGGGGCCTGACGTCCAGGTCGGCCAGCATGCGCGCGGCCTCGTCGCGGCCGGGCAGGTTCCTGGGCCACCTCGTGGGCACGCGCTTGGGCACGCGCCTGGGCAGGGCGCGGCCGTGGCGCATGGGCGCGGCCCCGGCCGAGGAGCCGTGCGGGGCGCGCTCAGGGGGTCTGGCCGGGGCGGACGGGTTGGGCCGAGCGGGCTTGCCGCCGGGCGGGTCGGATTCGGGGCCCGGCACGGGGGGCCGCGAGTAGATGTCCCCCTCGTCCGGCGACGGGCCCTCGCAGGCCGTCTCGTCGTAGTCCCCGGGCAGTCCGGCCGCCCGGGGCCGCGCGTGATCCGTGCCGGCCGGCGGCACGGCCCGGGCGGTGGTGCCCGGGGCCGCCGCCATGAGCAGGGCGGCGGCGGTGACGGTGGACGCGAGGAACGGCCGCCGGTACCGGCGCGCGGATATCTCCTGCGATCGCATGGGACCTCCTTCTTCGGTGGCTCCGCGAGCAGTGGCAGAGCAGAGATGGCCGTCATGACGAGTGAGCCGTGGAACGGGACATATGCCTTGAGCGGTGGCGAATCACTCGACTGGCCTTGGAGGTGGTTCCGGTTCGTTACGGCGGTAGGGCGCGGGCCCTGGCAAGGGGCGCGCAGTCGCGCCGTGCACGCTCTTGCCACTCGTTCGCAGGACGGCCCTATCATCGAGCGGTTCACGGCTGGACGAAACGGCCGGACATCACGGCCGCACACAGGGGCCGGAGAGACGGAGAGACGGAGAACCGTCATGCACGTACCCGACGGATTCATCAACGCCCCGGTGTCCCTGGCCGCCGGGGCCGTCGCCGCGTCCGCCGTCGCGGTCTGCCTGCGCGGCGCGCGACGCGAGCTGGACGAGCGGGCCGCGCCGCTCGCGGGGCTGGTGGCGGCGTTCATCTTCGCCGTGCAGATGCTGAACTTCCCCGTCGCGGCGGGCACCAGCGGCCATCTGCTGGGCGGAGCGCTCGCGGCGATACTCGTCGGCCCCTACACGGGGGTCCTCTGTATATCCGTGGTGCTGCTGATGCAGGGGGTGCTGTTCGCCGACGGCGGGCTCACGGCCCTGGGCGTCAACATCACCGACATGGCGGTGGTCACGACGGTCGTCGCCTACGCCCTCTTCCGGCTGCTGGCGAAGGCGCTGCCGCGCCGCCGCTCCTCCGTGACCGCCGCCGCCTTCGTGGCCGCGCTGGTGTCCGTCCCGGCGGCGGCCTGCGCCTTCACCCTGATCTACGCGCTGGGCGGGACGACCGACGTGCCCATCGGCAAGGTCGCGACGGCCATGATCGGGGTGCACGTCCTCATCGGCGTCGGCGAGGCCGTCATCACCGCCCTGACCGTGGGCGCGGTCGTGGCCGTCCGTCCCGACCTGGTCTACGGGGCGCGGGGGCTGGCCAAGCCGCTGGAGATCCGGAAGGCGGACGGGACCGTGGTCCCCGTCGAGGTGTCGAAGGCCGCCCCGCGCCCCGTCCGCAAGATCGCCGGCGTCGGCCTCGTGCTCGCCCTGGCGCTCGCCGGCTTCGTCAGCTTCTACGCCTCCACCAGCCCGGACGGCCTGGAGAAGGTCGCCCACGACAAGGGCATCGACGCCGGGGCCAAGGCGCACGCGGCCAAGGACTCCCCGCTCGCGGACTACCAGGTCAAGGACGTCTCGGACGCCCGGCTCTCCGGCGGACTGGCCGGTGTGATCGGCGTCGGGGCGACGCTGGCGGTGGGCACGGGCGTCTTCGTGGTCGTACGCCGCCGCAGGAGCCACGCGGCGGCGGCCAAGGCGGCGCCCGTCACGACCGAGACCGTCTGACATGGGCGCCGGACACGCCCACAAGCTCTACCGGCACGCCCGGTCGCCGGTCCACGACCTGCCGCCGCACTGCAAGCTCGCGGCCGTCTTCTGCTTCGTCCTCGTCGTCGTCTCCACGCCCCGCGAGGCGGTGTGGGCCTTCGGGCTGTACGCGCTGCTGCTCGCGGCCGTCGCGGGCGTGGCCCGGGTGCCGTACGGATTTCTGCTGCGGCGGCTGCTGATCGAGGTGCCGTTCGTGGCGTTCGCACTGCTGATGCCGTTCGTCGTACCCGGCGAGCGGGTGCACGTCCTCGGCGTGGCGCTCAGCGGACCCGGGCTGTGGGGCGCCTGGAACATCCTGGCCAAGGGCACCCTGGGCGTCGCCGCCTCGGTGCTGCTCGCCGCGACGACCGAGCTGCGGGCGCTGCTGCTGGGGCTGGAGCGGCTGCGGATGCCGCCGCTGCTCGTCCAGATCGCGTCCTTCATGATCCGCTACGGCGATGTGGTCACGGATGAGATGCGGCGGATGCGCATCGCCCGGGAGTCGCGCGGTTTCACCGCGCGCGGGGTGGGCCACTGGGGGGTGCTGGCCAAGTCCGCGGGGGCGCTGTTCATCCGCTCGTACGAGCGTGGCGAACGCGTCCACCTGGCGATGGTCAGCCGGGGGTACGCGGGCACGATGCCCGTGATCGACAACGTGACCGCGACCCGTGCGCAGTGGACGCACGCGGCCGCGCTGCCGCTGGCCGCGCTGGCGGTCTGCCTGACGGGATGGACCCTGACATGACCGCCCTTTCCCCTTCCCGCGAGGCCCCTTCCCTTGAGGCCCCTTCCCTTGAGGTCTCCGGGCTGGCCTTCGCCTACCCCGACGGCCACCAGGCCCTCTTCGGCGTCGACCTGACCGTCCGGCGCGGGGAGCGGGTGGCCCTGCTCGGCCCCAACGGCGCCGGGAAGACCACCCTCGTCCTCCACCTCAACGGCATCCTCGGCGGCGGTGTGGGCTCGGTCCGGGTCGCCGGGCTGCCGGTGACGAAGCCGAACCTGGCCGAGGTGCGGCGCCGGGTCGGCATCGTCTTCCAGGACCCGGACGACCAGCTGTTCATGCCGACCGTCCGCGAGGACGTGGCCTTCGGCCCGGCCGCCGCCGGGCTGCGCGGGCCGGAGCTGGAGGAGCGGGTCCGTACGGCCCTGGAGCGGGTCGGCATGGCGGACTTCGCCGACCGCCCCCCGCACCACCTGTCCTTCGGGCAGCGGCGCCGGGTGGCGGTGGCCACGGTCCTCGCCATGGAGCCGGAGATCCTCGTCCTGGACGAGCCCTCCTCCAACCTCGACCCGGCCTCCCGGCGTGAGCTCGCCGACATTCTGCGCTCGCTGGATGTGACGGTGCTCATGGTCACCCACGACCTGCCGTACGCGCTGGAGCTGTGCGAGCGCTCGGTGATCCTCAGCGGCGGGGTCATCGCCGCCGACGGGCCCACCGGGGAGTTGCTGTGCGACGAGGACACCATGCGGGCCCACCGCCTGGAGCTGCCGTTCGGCTTCGACCCGCGCACGGTTCCTGTGCGAGGGTGACCCCTGTCCGCGACCACTTCCGGACACGTTGCACCATGGTGGATGCATTTGTAGCGATCGGCACAGTGGGAGCGGAAGACAGTGGTGGACGTCCAGGGCACGGTGACGGACGGCTTCGAGCCGGTCCGGGACGCCTTCGCGGAGAACTTCGCACGGCGCGGTGAGCGCGGCGCGGCCGTGACGGTCTACCGGGACGGGCTGAAGGTGGCCGACCTGTGGGCCGGCACGAAGGACGCGGACGCGGACGGTGGTGGCGAGCCGTGGCGGCACGGCACCGCCCAGATCGTCCGCTCCGCCACCAAGGGCGTCGCCGCCGCCGTCCTCCTCCTGCTGCACCAGCGCGGCCAGGTGGACCTGGACGCGCCCGTGGGCACGTACTGGCCCGAGTTCAAGGCGGCCGGCAAGGAGCGGGTCCTCGTCCGTCACCTGCTCGCGCACCGCGCCGGGCTGCCCGTGCTGGACACCCCGCTCACGCCCGCCGAGGCCATCGACGGCGTCAGCGGCCCGCGCGCCCTCGCCGCGCAGGCCCCCGCCTGGGAGCCCGGCACGGACCACGGCTACCACGCCCAGACGTACAGCTGGCTGCTCGGTGAGCTGGTGCCGCGCGTGACCGGCCGGTCCCTGGGCAGGTGGGTGGCCGAGGAGATATCCGGGCCGCTGGGCCTGGACCTGTGGATAGGCCTGCCGGACGCGGAGCGGCACCGGGTCGGCCGGATCGCCGACATCGAGCCCCCCGCCGCCGGGCTGCGCGTCCGCCCCAAGGCGTCCGTCACCGACGCCTACCGCGACCCGGACTCGCTGACCCGCCGCGCCTTCGGCGCGATCAGCCCCGCCGCCGACGAGAACGACCCGGCCTACCGCGCCGCCGAACTGCCCGCCTCCGCCGGCATCGCCACGGCCGACGCGCTGGCCCGCTTCTACGCCTCGCTGATCGGCCCGCTCGACGGCGGCCGCCGGCTCTTCGCCCCGGCGACGCTGACCCTGGCGCGCACGGAGGAGTCGGCGGGCCCGGACCGCGTCCTCGTCGTCAACACCCGCTTCGGCCTCGGCTACATGCTCCACGGCCCGGCGTCCCCGCTGCTGGCCCCGGGCTCCTTCGGCCACCCGGGCCGCGGCGGCTCCCTGGCCTTCGCCGACCCCGAGTCGGGCGTCGCCTTCGGGTACGTCACGAACGGCATGCAGAAGAACGTCACGGCGGACCCGCGCGCCCAGGCGCTCGTCCGGGCGGTCGCGCGGTCCCTGGCGGGGTAGAGGCCGCCATCGGGTCCGGCGGGGTAGAAGGGGCCCTCGGCGGGGTAGAGCTGGCCGCATGACCCGAAGGTTCGAGGGCTACGCGGTACTGATCACGGGCGCGGGCCGGGGCATCGGCGAGGCCACGGCGCGCCGCTTCGCCTCGGAGGGCGCGCGGGTGCTCGTCACCGACCTGGACGGCGAGCGCGCGGCGAAGGCCGCGGCGGGCCTGCGGGCGGACGGGCTCACCGCCGACTCGCTCGCCTGCGACGTCGGCGACGCGGCGGCGGTCGAGGCAGCGCTGGCCTTTGTGGCGGAGCGCTACGGACGCCTGGACGTGCTGGTCAACAACGCCTACTCGTTCCACCCGGACCCGCCGCTGGTCGAGGACTTCCCGGACGAGGCGTGGGCCCAGGACCTCGACATCACCCTCACCGGCGCCTTCCGGTGCGTCCGGGCCGCGATGCCGCTGCTGACCGCCGCGGGCGGCCGCGCCTCGGTCGTCAGCGTCGGCTCGGTCAACGGCGAGCAGGACTTCGGCAACCACGCCTACAGCGCGGCAAAGGCGGGCCTGGCCGGCCTGACCCGGACGCTGGCCGGCCACTGCGCGGCCCGGGGCGTACGGGTCAACCTCGTGGCGCCCGGCACGATCCGCACCCCCGGCTGGGCGGGGCGGGAGGACTCGCTGGAGCGGGCGGCCGAGCACTACCCGCTGGGGCGGGTGGGACGTCCGGAGGACATCGCGGCGGCCGTCGCCTTCCTGGCCTCGCCGGACGCGTCGTGGATCACGGGGGTGACGCTGCCGGTGGACGGCGGCATCCTGATCGGGAACCTGGGCCTGCGGCAGGCGCTGAGCCGGTCAACCCATGACCGTCCGGACGAGGTCGACGATGTCGTCGTCGGAGAGCCCGAGCGCGCGTGACTCGGCGACGAGTTCGCGCGCCCGCGCGGTGAGCCGGGCGCGCCCGGAGGTCGCCGTCCCGCCCGTCACCACGGCCCCGCGCCCCCGGCGCAGCTCGATGAGCCCCTCGTCGCGGAGCTGCTGATAACCGCGCAGCACGGTGTGCATGTTGACGCCGAGGGACGCGGCGACCTCCCGCGCGGACGGCAGCCGCTCGCCGGGGCGTACGGAGCCGTCGGCGATGGCGCCGCGCAGCCCGCCGGCGATCTGCTCGCCGAGGGGGACGGATGAGGACGGGTCGACCCGGAACAACATGTCAGCCCCGCACTCCGTTTCCGTTGGAACGTTCCCTGTCGGCCAGGGTGTTGAGCAGCGCGGCGGCGGTGGCCGCGTCGTCGACGGTGACGACGAACTCGCTGCCGGTGGTCAGCCGGGCGCTGAGCGCGTCGCCGGAGCGCAGCACGATACCGCTGATGCCGGGGTGGGCCCGGTAGCCCCAGCCGCCGAGGTCGCGCAGGGCGTCGACGGAACGGTGGCCGGCCTCCTCGATCCGCTCCAGCGGTACGTTCAGGCGCGGCCAGGGCAGGACGGCGGGCGTGACGGTGATGCCGCGCCGGTCGGCGCTGACGCGCACCCGGCAGAGGAGCACGAGCGGCACTCCGAAGGCGAGGCAGACGAGCCCGCCGGTCCAGCCCCCGACGACCGCGACGAACGCGCCCGTCACGAGCATGATCGCTGTGACGCCGAGCTGCGCCCGTGCCCCCACGACCCGGGTCCAGCTCGCGTTCTCGCTCTCGCCGAGCGGCAGCCGCGCGGCTTCGGCGGGGGCTCGCTCGGTGGCCGGGGCGGGGGCCTTGTCCCGCCCCGTGACCAGCCAGCCGAGAACGCCGTACACGACACCGGCGGCGAAGCCCAGGCCCGCCTGCCAGATGGGGAGAGTGACGTCGGCGGCGTCGCCACCCGCGCCGACCTGGGCATTGGCGCGCAGAATGCCGACGACGATCCACCCGAGGGCCACGCCCACGCCGCCCCCGGCCACGGCGACCCCGCGCTGCTGTCCGGGTGCCGACCGCGTCAGCCACGTCAGGAACGCGAACACCACACCGACGGCGAGGAACGCGACGAGGGAGACGGTGAGGAACGATCCCGGGTCGTCGAACCCGTCGGCTTTGTTCCCGGGGCCGATGTGCGAGGCCATGGGATGTGGCAGCCGGTCGCGGAACGAGTAGTAGGCGCCGGCGACGGCGGCGCAGGCGAGGGGATGGGGGAGGACGGCGACGAGAAAGCGGCGTGTGGTGGGCGGCATGGCTTGGGCACCTCCAGTTATTTGCATAGTGATAGAACAAGTCAGATGGCGTGCTGTGGAAGGATGCGGCTCCCGATTGGCTGAAAAGGAGCGGCATGAGACGAGGAATCATCAGAACGGCCTTCGGGGTGCTGAAGCGCCGACCGGCGCTCCTGTGCCTCCCGGCGATGAACATCGCCGCGCTCGCCGCGGTCCTGACGGCCGCTTGGCTACTGCCCCTGAGCGGCGTCCGCGACCGGGCGCTGGACGGCCAGGAGCCGACGACGGCCCAGACGGCCGAACTCTTCGCGCTGCTGGCCCTGCTGTCCTGCGTGGGCACCTACTTCACCGCGGCCCTGCTCCACTCCGTGCACGCCCTGCTGGACGACGACCGGCCCACGATCCGCACCTCCCTGCGCGCGATGCTCCGCCGCCTGCCGACGCTCGCCTGCTGGAGCGTGCTCGGCAACACGGTCGGGGCACTGCTGCGGATCGCCGAGTCGACGGTCGGCGTCTCCTGGCTCTTCGACCTGGCCGGCCTGTCCTGGTCGCTGCTGACCTACTTCGCCCTCCCCGTCCTCGTCGCCGAACGCTCCGGCCTCCTCGCGGCCCTACGCCGCTCGCTGACCCTCGGACGCCAGGAACTGGGCGCCCAGGTCGCCGGATTCGCGCGGGTGTTCCTGACGACCGTGCTCGTGGCGTTCGTGGGCGTGGCGACGCTGATCCTCGCGGTCGAGACGGACGACGTCGCGGTCATGCTCGCGGCGGCGGGCGGCGTGATCGTCGTCTGGCTCCTGACGGGCATCGCGTCGTCCACCCTGTCCGGCATCTACCGCATGTCGCTCTACCACCGCGCGGCGGCGACGCCTCTCCGGCCTTTCCCGCCCTTCCGGTCCTCCCGGTCGGCGCTACCGGCGGCCCAGGTGGGTTTCTGGCCGTGAGGGGGAGGGCGTAGCCGGCGCGAATCTCCCTTCAGGTGGCGGCGCGATCCAGATCCTCGATGGCCGAGACGATGAGCGCCCGGGCGCTGGGACCGTAGACCGCCATGCGGGCGAGTCCCGCGAAGGCCTTTACGTACAGGGCTACTTCGCTGGGCTGCTGGACGGTCGCCCGGGCCGACAGCAGCTCCACGGACACCAGCTCGTCGTCGTACACATGGAACGTTTCCATGGGCCAGACCCGCCGTGTCTCTGCCGCGAACGGGATGACCCCCAGGGAGACGGAGGGTAGGGAGCCGACGGAAAGCAAGTGGCCGAGCTGGCCCGCCATGGTTTCCGCATCACCTATCCGGTACCGGAGTACGGACTCCTCGACGAGCAGGGCGAACCGGTGATCTCCTTCGTGGAGAACTCGCGACCGTGCCAGACGGGCCGTGACGGCGTCGTCCACATCATCAAGGCCGACCGGCGCGAGGCGCACGCGTCGTAGCGGGCCCCGCCGGGGCGGTCGCGCCGCGCCGCCCCGCGCCCTCATAGGTCCGTTCCCTACGATGGCGCGGTGACCAGTGACACCGCGACGCACCCCCGGCAGGGCCGAACGACGGACGAGCAGCCACTCCCGTGGCAGCGCAGACTCCGCCGGTTCGGCTATCAGGGGGTGGCGCAGCCGGATGTGCGGGAGCGGCTCGTGCCCGCGTTTCCCGAGCCCGGGACGCGGGTGTGGGAGGCGATGGGGGCCGGGCCGGGGGCGGCGCGGGTGCTCGCGCGGTCGATGGGGTGGGCCGGGCCGCTGGTCGTGGCGCTGTTCGCGGGGCTGATCCGGTTCTGGAATCTGGGCTCCCCCAACGCCGTCATATTCGACGAGACGTACTACGCCAAGGACGCCTGGGCCCTGCTCAAGCGCGGCTACGAGGTCGACTGGAACAGCGTCAAGGACGTCAACGACCAGATCATCGCCGGGCACGCCGCCGTCCCCGACGCCCCCGGGTACGTCGTGCACCCGCCCGTCGGCAAGTGGGTCATCGCCGTCGGCGAGTGGATGTTCGGGCTGAACCCCTTCGGCTGGCGGTTCATGGTCGCCGTGCTCGGCACGCTGTCGGTGCTGATGCTGTGCCGCATCGGGCGGCGGCTGTTCCGGTCGACGTTCCTGGGGTGCCTCGCCGGGGCGCTGCTCGCCGTCGACGGGCTGCACTTCGTGATGAGCCGCACGGCGCTGCTCGACACCGTGCTGATGTTCTTCGTCCTCGCCGCCTTCGGCTGTGTGCTCGTCGACCGGGACAAGGCGCGGGCCCGGCTCGCCGCCGCCCTGCCGGAGCGGGAGGACGGCACCGTCCTGCCCGACGCCGGGGTCGGCGACCGGCTGAAGCTGGGGTGGCGGCCCTGGCGGCTGACCGCCGGGGTGTTCCTCGGGCTGGCCTTCGCCACCAAATGGAACGGCGCCGTCTATCTCGCCGCGTTCGGCCTGATGATCGTGCTGTGGGACGTCGGCTCCCGCCGCCTCGCCGGCGCCCGGCGGCCCTGGCTGTCCACGCTGCGGCGCGACGTGCCCTGGGCGTTCCTGTCGACCGTGCCCGTGGCGATCGGTGTGTACATCGCCTCCTGGACCGGCTGGTTCACCCACAGCGGCACGTACAGCAAGACGGCCGGCTGGCAGCACAGCGGCTTCTTCCGGCACTGGGCCGAGAGCGACGGCGGCCAGAGCCCGGACGGCTTCCTCGCCGGGGTCCTCAACCCGCTGCGCAGCCTGTGGCACTACGAGCGGCAGGTGTGGGACTTCAACACCACCCTCTCGTCGCCGCACACCTACCAGTCCAACCCCTGGAGCTGGCTGGTCCAGTCCCGCCCGGTCTCGTACTTCTACGAGTCCCCCAAGCCCGGCAACGGCGGCTGCCCCATCGACACCACCGACAAGTGCGCCCGCGAGGTGCTCGCGCTGGGCACCCCGCTGCTGTGGTGGGCGGGCTGCTTCGCGGTCGTCTATCTGCTCTACCGGTGGGCACTGCGCCGCGACTGGCGGGCCGGCGCGGTGCTGTGCGGGCTCATGGCCGGATACCTCCCCTGGTTCATGTGGCAGGAACGGACGATCTTCGTCTTCTACGCGGTCGTCTTCGTGCCGTTCCTCTGCCTGGCGGTGGCCATGATGGTCGGGGCGATCCTCGGCCCGCCCGGCTCCACCGAACGGCGCCGCGCGCTGGGCGCCGTCGGCGCGGGCGTGCTCGTCCTGCTCATCGCCTGGAACTTCATCTACTTCTTCCCGATCTACACCGGCCAGGCCATCCCCATGGACGCCTGGCGCAACCGGATGTGGTTGGACACCTGGATCTGACGCCTGGGTCTGACACCTGGATCCGATTCCGGCCGGAATGCCTTTCCCCAGGTCCGTTTGACGCCCCGTCGGGTTCAAGCGGCTGTTTCCGGCCGTTTCACACCATGCGTCACCACCATCCCGTAGAGTGCCGTCCGAGGTTTTAATCAGGTGATTAAAACCAGGAGGGGGCAGGGGAACATGCGCACTGGTGCGAAGATCGGCATAGGCGTCGCCGCAGCGGCGGTCGTGGGGGCGGCCGGGCTGGGCGCCTACAACCTCGTCGACGCCGTCACAGGTGGCGGAGCGGGCGGACTGAGAGCGGAAGCCGCCCCGGCCCGCACCGGGCCGCCGACGTCCGACGAGACCGAGAAGACCGCGCGCGACTTCCTCGGCGCCTGGGCCGCCGGGGACACCGGCAAGGCCGTCGGCCTCACCGACAACGCCCAGGCGGCGACCACCGCCCTGACCGCCTTCCGGGACGCCGCGCACGTGCAGAAGGTGACGTTCAAGCAGGGCAAGGCCGTCGGCACGAAGGTGCCCTTCTCCGTCAGCGCCGAGGTCGTCCTCGACAAGCAGCGCACCACCTGGGCCTACGACTCCTCGCTCGACGTCGTCCGCGGCGCGGAGGGCGGCCGCGCCAAGGTCGGCTGGCAGCCGACCGTCGTCCACCCCGAGCTCACCGCCGGCCGGACGCTGCGCACCGGCGCCACCGAGGAGGCCAAGGTCGTCGCCGTCGGCCGGGGCGGCGTCGAGCTGGACCCCACCAAGGACCATCCGTCCCTGGCGTCCGTCCTGCCCGAGCTGCGCAAGAAGTACGGCGAGAAGGCGGGCGGCGAGCCCGCCGTCGCGGTCCGGCTCGAAGGACCCGCGGGCACGGCGCCCAAGAACCTCCACGTCGTCTCCGAGGGCAAGCCCGGCAAGCTGCGGACCACCATCGACGCGGGCCTCCAGCGCGCCGCCGAGGCCGCGGTGAACAGGTACAGCGACGCCTCCGTGGTCGCCGTGAAGGCGAGCACCGGTGAGATCCTCGCCGTCGCCAACTCCAAGAAGGGTGGCTTCAACGCCGCGCTGGGCGGTACGACCGCGCCCGGCTCCACGATGAAGATCGTGACGTCCGCGCTGCTGCTGGAGCAGGGCAAGGCCGCGCCCGCCAAGTCCGTGCCGTGCCCGAAGAACGCCACGTACGGCATGACCTTCCACAACGTCGAGAACAGCGAGAACCCCCGGGCCACCTTCGCCCAGGACTTCGCCGCCTCCTGCAACACCGCCTTCATCTCCTTCGCCGGGCAGCTCTCCGACGGCGCCCTCGCCGCCGAGGCCCGCGACGTCTTCGGGATCGGGCTGGACTGGAAGGCCGGCGTCGCGACGTTTGACGGCCGGGTGCCCACCGACAGCGGCGCGGGCAAGGCCGCCTCGCTCATCGGGCAGGGCCGGGTGCAGATGAGCCCCCTCAACATGGCGTCGATAGCGGCGACCGTCCGCGAGGGATCGTTCCACCAGCCGTACTTCGTGGACCCGTCCCTGGACGGCCGTCAACTCGCCAAGGCCGCCCGCCCGCTGGCCCCTGCCGCCGCCAACGACCTGCGCTCGATGATGCGGCTCACCGCCGTCTCCGGCACGGGCGCCAGGGCGATGGCCGGCCTCGGCGGCGAGATCGGCGCCAAGACGGGCTCGGCGGAGGTCGACGGCCAGTCCGCGCCCAACGGCTGGTTCGCCGCGTACCGCAACGACGTGGCGGCGGCCGCCGTCGTCCCGCAGGGCGGGCACGGCGGCGACTCGGCCGGCCCGGTCGTCGCGGCGGTGCTGCGCGAGGACCCCAGGCCCGGGGCCGACGTGACGGGGTGACGTGGCGGGACGGGGTGACGGTGTGACGGGCTGCCCGGGTGACGGAAACGACATCGCGGGCCCCCGGCGGCGCCGCTAGCGTCGGGTGTCATGAGCATTCCGTGCCGCATACCTGACCGCCGGGCCGGGAGTGGTGGCGCATGACGCCGCTCGTCGCCGTAGCCGTCCTCATCGCCGCCGTCACCCACGCCAGTTGGAACGCCATCGCCCACGGCATCAGGGACCAGCTCCTCGCCTTCACCCTCGTGGGCGGCGGCGGGGCGCTCTGCGGGGCGGCGCTGCTGCCGTTCGTACCGACGCCCGCCGCCGGGGCCTGGCCGTACCTGCTCGCCTCGGCCGTCCTCCACACGGTCTACCAGTTCCTGCTCATGCGGTCGTTCACCCTCGGCGACTTCGGCCAGATGTACCCGATCGCCCGGGGCACCGCCCCGCTGGCGGTCACCGGTCTCGCGGCGCTCTTCGCCCACGAGGTCGCCGACGGCCGTCAGCTCGCGGGCGTCGCCGTCGCCTCCGCCGGGCTGACCGGCCTCGCCCTGTGGGGCATCCGCGGCTCGGGCACCCGGCCCCGGTGGGCGGCGATCGGGGCGGCCGTCGCCACCGGGCTCGCCATCGCCGCGTACACGGTCGTCGACGGCCTGGGCGTACGGGCCTCGGGCTCGTCGCTCGGCTATATCTCCTGGCTGATGATCCTGGAGGGGCTGGTGATCCCCGCCTGGGCGGTGACCGCCCGGCGCGGCGCCCTGCTCGCCCAGATCCGCCCCTTCGCCGTACGCGGGCTGCTCGGCGGACTGCTGTCCGTCTTCGCGTACGGGCTGGTGCTGTGGGCGCAGACCCGGGCGCCCCTCGCCCCGGTCGCGGCGCTGCGCGAGTCGTCGATCATCGTGGGTGCGGCGATCGGCACGGTCGTGATGAAGGAACGGTTCGGGGCGCCGAGGATCGCGGCGGCGGGACTGATGGTCGTCGGGATCGGGCTGATGCTGCACACGGGCTGACGGCCCGTCCGGGCCATCGTGACGCGCCGCCGGGCGGGTGAGGTGCAAACACCACGGCAGCCCGTTCCGGTATCCCTGGCCCATGCGCAACCCCATCATCCGCAACAGCGTCGCGGCGGGAGTTCTCGCCGGCCTGGCCACGGCCGCCCCCGTGGCAGCCGCGCCCGTGGCCGCCGCCCCCGCCCCCCGGTCCACGGGCTCCATGACCATCGACCCCACCGCCACCCTCGCCCCCGACGGCACCCTCACCATGACGGGCACCTACCGCTGCACGGTCGTCGAGCACACCGGCACGGTCTACGTCGCCAGCAACGTCCTGCAGCACGCCCGCACCGAGGGCATCGGCGGCAGCAAGGCCGTCTGCGACGGCGCCCGGCACCGGTGGCGCAACTCGGCCCGCCCCCACGGGTCGCCGCTCCGCCCGGGCCCGGCGCGGGCGGACGGCACGCTGCTGCAGATCAGCCGCGACAGGGGCGGGATTCCGCTGCCGCGTTTCCTGGCGGTCGTCCCGGAGCGGGAGATCACGGTGGTGCCGGGCGCCGCCCGGGGCTGACGCCCGGGCTCCGGCGAGCTGCGAGGATGGGAGCGTGACTGGAACTCTCGTACTCGCAGGAACCCCCATCGGCGACGTCGCCGACGCGCCCCCGCGGCTGGCCGCCGAGCTCGGCGCCGCCGAGGTGATCGCCGCCGAGGACACCCGCCGGCTGCGCCGGCTGACCCAGGCGCTGGGGGTGCAGACCACCGGCCGGGTGGTCTCCTACTTCGAGGGCAACGAGTCCGCCCGGACGCCCGAGCTGGTCGAGGCCCTCGTGGGCGGGGCGCGGGTGCTGCTGGTCACCGACGCGGGAATGCCGTCCGTGTCCGACCCCGGCTACCGGCTCGTCGCGGCCGCCGTGGAGAAGGGCGTCAAGGTCACGGCCGTGCCGGGCCCCTCCGCGGTGCTCACCGCGCTGGCGGTCTCGGGCCTGCCCGTGGACCGGTTCTGCTTCGAGGGCTTCCTGCCCCGCAAGGCCGGCGAGCGGCTGGGCCGGCTGCGCGAGGTGGCCGGCGAACGCCGCACGCTCGTCTACTTCGAGGCCCCCCACCGCCTGGACGCCACGCTCGCCGCGATGGCCGAGGCCTTCGGCGCGGACCGCCGCGCCGCCGTGTGCCGGGAGCTGACGAAGACGTACGAGGAGGTCAAGCGCGGCCCCCTGGAGGAGCTGGCGGCCTGGGCGGCCGAGGGCGTCCGGGGCGAGATCACGATCGTCGTCGAAGGGGCCCCTGAGCGCGGGCCCGAGGCCCTGGACGCCGCCGAGCTCGTCCGGCGCGTACGCGTCCGGGAGGAAGCGGGCGAACGCCGCAAGGAGGCCATCGCGGCCGTGGCGGCGGAGACGGGCCTACCCAAGAGAGATGTGTTCGATGCGGTCGTAGCGGCAAAAAATGCCGCACAGCGGGATTGACAGTAAGGTAAAGGGCTAACCTGAAAAGCAAAGCCCTGGCATGGCAGCCAACGCTTTCGGGCATGGAGCCGCCAAGTTTGTCCCAATTCGTGGGTCAGGCTGCTGCGCCGTCGCCGGGATGGGCGTTCCCTTGTGGTGGGACGTCCGGTCCCGGAGAGACTTGTCCGACGGACAAGAGGAGCTGCCATGAGCGAGACCGCAGGAGCTTCGAACGGAGCCCAGCGCGCGACCCGCACGGTGACGGAACAGACCGCCGCCGCGTTCGAGCCGGCCCACGAGTCCTACTCCTTCGTCTGCATGCGATGCGGGAGCGGCTGGGAGCAGTCGTACGAGATAAGGCATCACGTGGACGCGAAGGGCCTGCCCTTCGTCACCTACTACGCGGACGGCAAGCGCGTGCCGTCTCCGCTGACCCGCCCGACCTGCGTCAACTGCGGTTCGCACACGGTGCGCATCATGCGGTCCGGGCAGGTGTCCGTGGTCGCCGACGCCCTGCATCTGGCCGAGCGCACGGCCGTCCCGGCGACCCTCCAGTCGGCCGCCGGACCGCTCCATGACGGTGGCACCCACGGCACCCACGAGCGCCGTGAGGGTCATCACTGGCACCTCTCCGATCTGCTGCGGCCCTTCCACCGGAAGTGAGCCCGGAAGTGAGCCCGACCGGGTGAGCCCGGCCGCGGGGGACCGCCCTCCCTAGAATCGCGGTCATGGCGGCAACAACATCGAACGACAGTACGAGCAACGGTCCGGTCGGCGGCGAGCGGAAGAAGAACGACAACAAGGACGTCCCCCCGCCGCTCCCGGCACCGTTGGCCGTGCCCGTCGCCGACTCGCACACCCACCTCGACATGCAAGGGGGCACGGTCGAAGACGCGCTGGCCAAGGCCGCTTCCGTCGGGGTCACCACGGTGATCCAGGTGGGCTGCGACCTGGCCGGGTCGCGCTGGGCGGCCGAGACGGCCGCCGCGCACGAGCCCGTCTGGGCCACGGTGGCACTCCACCCCAACGAGGCGCCCCGCATCGTCCTCGGCGACCCCGACGGCTGGTCGCGCCAGGGCACCCGCGAGCCCGGCGGCATGGCCGCCCTCGACACCGCGCTCGAAGAGATCGACCGGCTCGCCTCCCTGCCCCAGGTACGCGGGGTGGGGGAGACGGGACTGGACTACTTCCGTACCGGACCCGAGGGCATGGCCGCCCAGGAGTACTCCTTCCGGCGCCATATCGACATCGCCAAGCGGCAAGGCAAGGCCCTGGTCATCCATGACCGCGACGCCCACGACGACGTGCTGCGCGTCCTGGCCGAGGAGGGCGCTCCCGAGCGGGTGGTCTTCCACTGCTACTCCGGTGACGCCGACATGGCGAAGGTCTGCGCCGAGGCGGGCTACTACATGTCCTTCGCCGGCAACGTCACCTTCAAGAACGCCCAGCACCTGCGTGACGCCCTGGCCGTCGCCCCCCTCGACCTGATCCTCGTCGAGACCGACGCGCCCTTCCTGACCCCGGCCCCGTATCGCGGACGGCCCAACGCGCCCTACCTCATTCCGGTCACATTGCGCGCGATGGCCGAAGTGAAGGACATCGGCGAGGACGCCCTGGCCACGGCGGTAGCGGCCAATACCGCACGCGTCTTCGGATACTGACGCCGGTTTTCGCGACACCGTGTGACGATACGACTTTGGTGGGTGATGGTCGCTCCGCTACAGTCCCGGGCCTAGCCGGACCAGTGGAGTGTCGTGAGTCATGCACCGGGCAGCCCCCACGCTGCACCCCGCGCCGCGACGGGAACCCCGTCGTACGACCCGTACGCGCCCCGCGAGCCGTACGGGCCGCCGCCACCCGAGCCGTACGGATCGCTGTACGAGCCGTACGGGAACGATGGGAGCCATGGGAACCATGGGGCGTTCGCGCCCCTGGAGCCGTTCGAGGCGTACGAGCCCTACGACCCCTACCGGCCGTCGCATGACCCGCACGGTCCGGCCGATCCGCATACGTCCGATGCGCAGGAGCGGTACGGGACGTACGGCTCGTACGGGGCCCACGAGAGCTACGAGGCGTACGAGCCGTTCGGGCAACCCCAGCTCCCCCGGCAGGCGACCCCTCCGAGCGGCCGGGGCTCCGGGGGCCACGGTCCCGGGTCCCCCGGAGGGTCCGGCGCCCATGGCGGGCCGGAGGCCCACAGTGGCCCCGGGGTCTACGGGGATCTCGGGATCTACGGAAACCCTGGCGCCTATGACGGCCCCGGGGGCCCTGGCGCCCCCGCCGGAGTCGCCGTGGCCGACAGCCTCCCCGTGGCGGGCCCGCCCGTGGCCGGGCTCGGCACGGACGTCGACGCCGGCCCCGGCGACCACGACGCCGGCCCTGGCCAGGGTCAAGGCCCCGGAGCCCAGGGCGGCCGGGCCGCCTCGCGGCGGGCGGCGGCCGCGGCCGGTGGCCGTAAGCGTTCGGCGCGCGGCGCCGCCTCCCGGCCCGGGGCCGGGGCCGGGGCCGGGGCGGAGGCGGGCGCCCAGCCCGTGCCCCAGTCCCCGCCCCGCACCCGTTCGGCGCCCCGCGAGCGGGGTGCCGACCCGCTGCGGCGGCTGCTGCCGCAGGCCCTCGTCGTGGCCTTCCTGGCCGGCGGGACGTCGGCCTTCATCGCCGGCGACAAGGCCGTCCAGCTCAGCGTCGACGGCAAGCCCCGCACCCTCCACACCTTCGCCGGCGACGTCGATGAGCTGCTGGCCGACGAGGGCATGGCCGTAGGCGAGCACGACATCGTCGCCCCCGGCCGCCACCACGACCTGGCCTCCGGCGACCGCGTCATCGTCCGCTACGGACGGCCCGTCTCCCTCACCCTCGACGGGGAGCGCCGCCAGGTGTGGACGACCGCCCGCACCGTCGACGGCGCCCTGCGCCAGCTCGGCGTCCGGGCCGAGGGCGCGTATCTGTCCGCGTCCCGCTCCGCGCCCATCGGGCGCAAGGGCCTGGACCTGGACGTCCGCACCGAACGCACCGTCACCTTCATGGCCGACGGGCGCGAACGCACCGTCCGCACCAACGCCGCGACCGTCCGCGAGGCCATCGAGCAGGCCGGCATCGGGCTGCGCGGCGAGGACACCACCTCCGTGGACCCCGAGAGCTTCCCCCGCGAGGGCCAGACGATCTCCGTCATGCGGATCTCCGCCGACGAGGAGACCAGGGAGGAGCCCATCGACTTCTCCACCGAGCGCCACGAGGACCCCTCGCTCTACAAGGGCACCGAGGTCGTCTCCCAGCGCGGCGAGAAGGGCGTCGAGCGCGTCACGTACTCCCTGCGGACCGTCAACGGCGTCAAGCAGAAGCCCAAGAAGATCCGCTCCGAGGTCGTCCGGCCGCCCCGCACCGAGGTGGTCAAGGTGGGGACCAAGGCCCGGCCCACCACCGTGCAGGGCGCGGAGGGGCTCAACTGGAACGGGCTCGCGCAGTGCGAGGCGGGCGGGCGGCCCGACGCCGTCGACCCGTCCGGCACCTACGGCGGGCTGTACCAGTTCGACACCCACACCTGGCAGTCCCTCGGCGGCGCCGGCCGCCCCCAGGACGCCCCGTCGGAGGAGCAGACCATGCGGGCCAAGAAGCTGTACGTCAGCCGGGGGGCGAGCCCGTGGCCCGTGTGCGGCCGTAAACTTCACGGGTGAGCTCCAGCCCCAGCACAGACGAGTCCGGCGAGTCCGGCGCCCTGCTCGGCCCGACCGACATCCGCGAACTGGCCGCCGCCCTCGGGGTCCGCCCCACCAAACAGCGCGGCCAGAACTTCGTGATCGACGCCAATACGGTCCGGCGGATCGTGCGGACCGCCGAGGTGCGGCCCGACGACGTCGTCGTCGAGGTCGGACCGGGCCTCGGGTCGCTGACCCTCGCCCTGCTGGAGGCCGCCGACCGGGTCACCGCGGTCGAGATCGACGACGTGCTCGCCGCGGCCCTGCCGGGCACCATCGCCGCCCGGCTGCCCGGCCGCGCCGACCGCTTCGCACTGGTGCACAGCGACGCCATGCACGTCCAGGAGCTGCCCGGCCCGGCGCCCACCGCGCTCGTGGCCAACCTGCCCTACAACGTCGCCGTGCCCGTGCTGCTGCACATGCTGGACCGGTTCCCCAGCATCGAGCGCACCCTGGTCATGGTCCAGGCCGAGGTCGCCGACCGGCTCGCCGCCAAGCCGGGCAACAAGGTCTACGGCGTCCCCTCCGTGAAGGCCAACTGGTACGCGGAGGTCAAGCGCGCCGGCTCCATCGGCCGCAACGTCTTCTGGCCCGCGCCGAACGTCGACTCCGGCCTCGTCTCGCTGGTCCGGCGCACCGAGCCGATCAAGACCACCGCCACCAAGGCCGAGGTCTTCGCCGTCGTCGACGCCGCCTTCGCCCAGCGCCGCAAGACGCTGCGCGCCGCGCTGGCGGGCTGGGCGGGCTCGGCGGCCGCCGCCGAGGCGGCGCTGGTCGCCGCCGGGGTCTCCCCGCAGGCCCGCGGCGAGGCGCTGACCGTGTACGAGTTCGCCGCCATCGCCGAGCAGAAGGGCGCCGCGCAGTGACCGTCTCCGTCACGGTTCGCGTCCCCGCGAAGGTCAACGTCCAGCTCGGCGTGGGCCCGCTGCGGCCCGACGGCTTCCACGACCTGGCGAACGTCTTCCTGGCGGTCGGGCTGTACGACGAGGTCACCGTCCGCCCCGCCGACGAGCTGCGCGTCACCTGTTCCGGCCCGGACGCCGCCCAGGTCCCCCTGGACCGCACCAACCTGGCCGCCCGGGCGGCGCTCGCCCTCGCGGCCCGCCACGGCCGGGACGCAGGTGTCCACATCCACATCGACAAGGACATCCCCGTCGCGGGCGGCATGGCCGGCGGCAGCGCGGACGGCGCGGGCGCCCTCCTCGCCTGCGACGCCCTGTGGGGCACCGGCGCCTCCCGCGAGGAGCTCCTGGAGATCTGCGCGGAGCTCGGCAGCGACGTGCCCTTCAGCCTCGTCGGCGGCGTGGCCCTCGGCCGCGGCCGAGGCGAGCTGCTGACGCCGCTGGAGGCGGGCGGCTCCTTCTCCTGGGTGTTCGCCGTCGCCGACGGCGGTCTGTCCACGCCCGCCGTCTACGCCGAGTGCGACCGGCTGCGCGGCACCACGCCCGTACCCGACCCGGAGCCGTCGGCCGCCCTGCTGGAAGCCCTGCGCACCGGCGACGCGGCGGCCCTGGCGGCCGCCGTGACCAACGACCTCCAGTCGGCCGCCGTCTCCCTGCGCCCGTCGCTCGCCGCGACGCTGGCGGCGGGCGAGGAGGCCGGGGCGCTGGCCGCCATGGTGTCCGGCTCCGGCCCCACGACGGCCTTCCTGACCGCCGACGCGGCCGGCGCGGAGAAGGTCGCGGACGCGCTCCGCTCCTCCGGCACGTGCCGCGCGGTACGGGTCGCGGCAGGTCCGGTGCCGGGGGCGACCGTGGTGGCGCGCGGGGCGTAGCGGGACGGCGGCGGCCGCCGCCCGGAGCGCGACCGTCGCCACCGTGGGCGGACCTGATACATGTCATGGACGTGAAGATCAGATACCGTCCCCGCCGCGGCCTCGCGGCGAGACTCGCCGCGCCCGTACTGGCGGCGGCGCTCATACCCACCCTGGTCACGGCCGCTCCCGCCGTGGCCGATCCCACGCCCGTCGCCGCGGACTGGAAAGTCCCCCGGCTCTCGGTGATGCCGCTGGGCGACTCCATCACCTGGGGCGTCGGCAGCTCCAAGGGCGACGGCTACCGCGTCGCCCTGCGCGACCGGCTGGCCGGGCACGCCGACGACCTGCGGTTCGTGGGCTCCGTACAGAGGAACGGCCAGGACAACGAGGGCCACTCCGGCTGGCAGATCGACGACCTCTCCGAGAACGTCGAGCAGTGGCTCGCCGCCGCCCGCCCCAATGTGGTCCTGCTGAACATCGGCACCAACGACATGGACCGGGACACGGACGCGCCGGGCGCGCCCGCCCGCCTGGGCCACTTGGTCGACCAGATCACCACCGCCGCCCCCGGCGTCACCGTCCTCGTCTCCTCCCTGGTGCCGCACAAGGACCACGGGTCCCAGCAGCGCGTCGACGCGTACAACGCCGCCATCCCGGGCCTGGTCGCCGAGCGCCGCGCGAAGGGCGCGAGCGTCGGCTACGTGTCCATGGGTGCGGTCACCGCCCCCGGCGACTTCTACGACCGGCTGCACCCCAACGACAGCGGCTTCGCGAAGATGACCGACGCCTTCTACCAGGGCGTGGCCAAGGCCGCCGCCGACGGCTGGATCCGCCAGGCCGTCGACGTGAAGCCCGCCCCGCCCCGGCCCGTACCCCGCGGCGACTACCGCGTCGACATCGACGGCGACGGCAAGGCCGACTACGTCGTCGTCGAACGCGACGGCACGGTCCGCGCCTGGCGCAACAGAGGCGGCGGCCGCGACGAATGGGACGACCTCGGGCGGATCGCCACCGGCGTCCCCGGGGCCTCCGGCCGTGACGTCCGGTTCGCGGACATCGACGGCGACGGCAAGGCCGACTACCTCGTCGTCGGCGCGGACGGCTCCCTGCGCGCCTGGCGGAACGACGGCGGCGGCCGCGACGCGTGGACCGCCCTCGGCCTGATCGCCACCGGCACCGGCGTGCCCGGCGCCGACGTCCGCCTCGCCGACCTCGACGGCGACCGCAAGGCCGACTACATCGCCCTCCAGTCCGACGGCTCCGTCCGCGCCTGGCACAACGGCGACGGGCGCGGCGGCTGGACCGGCCTCGGCACGATCGCCAAGGCCGACTACGTGGTCGTCGACGACGACAACGGCCTGCGCGCCTGGCGCAACGCCGGCGGCGACGGCCACGGCGGCTGGCCCGCCTACGGACGGATCGCCACGGGCCTCGGCAACGGCAGCAGCGGCCGTATCCGCATCTGACCCCGGGGCCCCGGGCCTGGGTCCGGGGCCCCGCTCCCGGCGTGGGATCCTGGGAGGAGTCCCACCAATCAAGGAGCGGCAGCGGCATGGCAGCCAACCTGGTCAATCTGGAAGCCGTCGACAAGGTGTACGGCACGCGTGCGCTGCTCGACGGCATCTCCCTCGGGGTCAACGAGGGCGACCGGATCGGCGTCGTCGGCCGCAACGGTGACGGCAAGACAACGCTCATCCGCATCCTCGCCAAGCTGGAGGAAGCCGACAAGGGCCGGGTGACCCACGCCGGTCACGTGCGCATGGGCGTCCTCACCCAGCACGACTCCCTGGACCCCGCCGCCACCGTGCGGCACGAGGTCCTCGGGGACATGGCCGACCACGAGTGGGCCGGCAACGCCAAGATCCGCGACGTGCTGACCGGCCTCTTCGGCGGCCTGGACCTGCCGGCCTTCCCGCAGGGCCTGGACACCGTCATCGGCCCGCTCTCCGGCGGTGAGCGCCGCCGCATCGCGCTGGCCAAGCTGCTGATCTCCGAGCAGGACCTGATCGTCCTGGACGAGCCCACCAACCACCTCGACGTCGAGGGCATCTCCTGGCTGGCCGGCCACCTCCAGGCCCGCCGCTCGGCGCTGGTGTGCGTCACCCACGACCGCTGGTTCCTCGACCAGGTCTGCACCCGCATGTGGGACGTCCAGCGCGGCGCCGTCCACGAGTACGAGGGCGGCTACAGCGACTACGTCTTCGCGCGCGCCGAGCGGGAGCGGATCGCCGCCACCGAGGAGGCCAAGCGGCAGAACCTGATGCGCAAGGAGCTCGCCTGGCTGCGGCGCGGCGCCCCCGCCCGCACCAGCAAGCCGCGCTTCCGCATCGAGGCCGCCAACGAGCTGATCGCCGACGTGCCGCCGCCGCGCGACACCTCCGAGCTGATGAAGTTCGCCAGCTCGCGGCTGGGCAGGACCGTCTTCGACCTCGAGAACGTGTCCGTCCAGGCCGGCCCCAAGTCGCTCATCGAGCACCTCACCTGGCAGCTGGGCCCCGGCGACCGCGTCGGCCTCGTCGGCGTCAACGGCGCCGGCAAGACCTCGCTGCTGCGCACCCTCGCCGAGGCCGCCCGCACCGAGGGCGAGAAGCAGCCGGCGGCCGGCAAGGTCGTCGTCGGCAAGACCGTCAAGCTCGCCTACCTCTCCCAGGAGGTCGCCGAACTCGACCCCGCCATGCGGGTCCTGGAGGCCGTCCAGCAGATCCGCGACCGGGTCGACCTCGGCAAGGGCCGGGAGATGACGGCCGGCCAGCTCTGCGAGAAGTTCGGCTTCACCAAGGAGAAGCAGTGGACGCCCGTCGGCGACCTCTCCGGCGGTGAGCGCCGCCGCCTCCAGATCCTCCGCCTGCTGATGGACGAGCCCAACGTCCTCTTCCTCGACGAGCCCACCAACGACCTCGACATCGAGACGCTCACCCAGCTCGAGGACCTCCTCGACGGCTGGCCCGGCTCGATGATCGTCATCAGCCACGACCGGTACTTCGTCGAGCGCACGACCGACCGCGTCTTCGCGCTGCTCGGCGACCGGGCGCTGCGGATGCTGCCGCGCGGCCTCGACGAGTACCTGGAGCGCCGTCAGCGCGTCATCGAGGCCGCCGCGCCGGCCGCCCCCGCCGCGCCCGCCGCCGTCAAGGCGAAGCCCGCCGCCGACGCCCGCGCGGCGAAGAAGGAGCTCCAGAAGATCGAGCGCCGCCTGGACCGCATCAGCGAGCAGGAGGCCAAGCTCCACGCGCGGATCGCCGAGCAGGCGACCGACTTCGAGGCCGTGGCCAAGCTCGACGCCGAACTGCGGGAACTGGCCGGTGAGCGCGACGAGCTGGAGCTGCGCTGGCTCGAACTGGCCGAGGACGCCTGACGGGTCGAAAGGCGCCGTAAGGCGTCATCAGGCGCAACAGTCTCGTTACGGGCCGGTCTCAGGTGGTGGATACATCCGAGATCGGCCCTTGGCGTGTCGGCGCCGGGTGGTACAAAGAACACCCGCTCGCCTGCCGCACACTGGCGGGATTCATGCGGTGCAGCAAGCCCCGGACCGCGCGTAAAGAGGAAAGCTGATGTCACAGCCGCCGCAGCCACCCCAGCCACCGCAGGGACCGCCGGGCGGAGGCTTCGGCGCACCGCAGGACCCCCGGGGCGGCTTCGGCGCACCGCAGCCGCCGCAGGGCCCGCCCCCGGGCACGGCCCCGCAGGCCCCGCCGCCCACCATGGTCAGCCCGCCCGTGCCCCCGCCCGCCGGCGCTCCCCAGCCGCCGCAGCCGGGCACGGCCCCGCAGGTCCCGCCCCAGGCGCCGCCGCCCACCATGCTGAGCACGCCCGCGGTCCCGCCGCCGGGCGCCCCGCAGAACCCGCCGCCCGGTGCCCCTGCCGCCCCCGGCGGCTACGGCTACCCGGGCGCGCCCGGCGCTCCCGCCGCGCCTCCCGCTCCCGGTTACGGCTACCCCGGCCCGGCCGGTGCCCCTGGCGGTTACGGCTACCCGGGTGCGCCCGGCGCCCCCGGCCAGCCGCAGTTCGGCGGGTACGGCCCCACCGCGCAGTTCCCCGCCGGCGCGCCCACCGGCGCCCCGGGCGGCAACGGGCCCAAGAAGCGCATGGCGATCATCGCCGGCGCGGTGGCCGCGGTGCTGGTCGTCGCCGGCGGCGGCATCTGGTTCGCCACCAAGGGCGGCGGTGACGACGGCAAGAAGACCGAGGCGGGCTCCACCGCCGGTACCCAGGGCGGCCAGGCCCAGGGCGGCGGCAAGGCCCCCAAGACCATCGACGGCAAGCTGCTCTTCACCGTCGACCAGCCCAAGGTCGACGACCTCGTCAGCGTCAAGGGCCTGTGGGCGACGGACAAGGTCTTCGCCAAGGCCGACGTCTACAAGATCGTCGGCTATGGCCTCTCCGGCGGCAAGCAGTGGGAGGTCCCGCTCGACGGCGAGATCTGCTGGTCGTCCCAGCAGACCACGGCCGACGGCAAGACGGCCCTGGTCGTCAAGGACAGCAAGGCCAACAACGCCCAGTGCACCCAGGTCGTCGCCCTCGACCTGAACAACGGCAAGAAGCTCTGGCAGAAGTCGGCCAAGAGCGGCGACCAGGACGTCCGCTTCGACGAGGCCACCATCGGCGGCGGCACCGTCGCCGCGGGCGGCACGTCGGGCGGCGCCGCCTGGTCGCTGGACGGCGGCAAGGAGCTGTGGAAGCCCAAGCCGGGCGACGACTGCCGGGATGACGGCTACGGCGGCGGCTCCAAGCTCGTCGCGGTCCGCCGCTGCGGCGACTACTCGCGCCCGCAGATGCAGGTGCAGACCCTCGACCCCGCGTCGGGCGCGCCCAAGTCGGTCTTCAAGGTCCCCGCCGGCATCCAGTACGTCCACGTCGCGTCCACCGACCCGCTGGTCATCGCGGTCGACGCGGGAGGCGACAAGGGCAGCGGCGCCTCCGACTTCCTGGCGATCGACGACAGCGCCACGGAGGGCAAACTGCGCTCCAAGATCTCCACGGGCAACGGCGGGTTCACGCCGAAGTGCCCGTCGACCGACGTCGAGGGCTGCACGAGGCTCGCCGTCACCAAGGACACCCTCTACCTGCCCTCCGAGGAGCACTCCAGCGGCAACGCCCAGCAGGTCGGCCGCGTCAACGAGATCGTCGGCTTCGACCTGGCCACCGGCCAGTCCAGGGGCAAGGCGGACGGCGTCCCGGGATCCACTCTGACCCCGCTGGGCGTCGACAAGGACGGCTACCCCATCGGCTACCAGGACCCGACCTACAAGGCGGGCGGCCAGGTGGTCCGGATCGACCCGAAGTCGTTCAAGACCGATGTCCTGCTGAAGAATCCGGCCTCGTCGGCGCAGAGTGAGCGCATGCTCTCGCCGACCATCCAGCCGACCCTCTGGTCCCAGGGCCGCCTGTACCTGGGCGGCAGTTACGCCAACAAGCCCAGCTCGGTGAGTTTCGGCAAGCAGTATCTGGTGATGATTTTCGGCGGTAGTTGATACTGATCGATTGACGAGCACTCCAGCCGTATCCCTGCCCACCGCGTGTGCATGCCTGAACGATCCGTTTCAGTCGCGAAGTACACGTGATTGGCAGGGATTTCGGCATTCCGGGGGACTTCTCACCGGTAAGGGGCGCGGAACGTCGAACAAGCGTGTAGCTTCCCGGGCAAGAGGGTGCCGGGGAGACGTACGCGAGCGGCAGTGGGCGGCAGCGGACGACAGGGGGGAAGCTCAATGGGCGTGCGGCTCATGGTGGTGGACGACCATCGTCTGCTGGCCGAGGCCCTCGCCTCGGCACTGAAGTTGCGCGGGCACCGCGTGCTGGCCGCGGCCGCGCCCAGCGCCGGCGCGGCCGACCTGGTCATCAGCCGCGCCCCCGAGGTGTGCCTGCTGGGCACGGCGTCCCCGGCCGAGCCGGGCGCCTTCGACCCGGTCGTCCGGATCAAACGGGAGCGCCCCCAGGTCGCCGTCGTCGTGCTCGGCCCCGTGCCGAGCCCGCTGGGCATCGCCGCGGCCTTCGCCGCCGGCGCCTCCGGCTACGTCCGGCACAACGAGCGCATCGAAGGCGTCGAACGGGCGATGATGAAGGCCCGCGCGGGCGAGGCCGCAGTGGAGCCCCAACTGCTCCAGGGCGCCTTCACCGAGCTGCTCAACCCCGCCACCCAGCCCGACGACGAGGGCGCGCGGCTGCTCCAGCTGCTCACCCCGCGCGAGGTCGAGGTCCTGGTGCGGGTCGCCGAGGGCGAGGACACCCGGCTGATCGCCGCCGGCATGGGGATAGCGCCCAGCACGGCCCGCACCCACGTCCAGCGCGTCCTGATGAAGCTCGGAGTGGGCTCACGGCTGGAGGCGGCCGCCCTGGCCGCCCGTACGGGCCTGCTGGACCGTGCCACGGGCGGCTCCGCGACCGCCCCCGCGCCGGCGGTCAGTCCTCCCCGTCCGCCGGGGCCTCCCCGGGGGGTGCCGGGTCAGCAGGGCGCCGGCTGAGCCACAGGAAGAGGCCGCCGAGCGCGAGCATGCCGAGACCGGCCCAGAGGTTGACGTTCACCCCCTGGGCCTTGCGCAGGTCCGCGTCGGAGGCGGCCAGCCCGGCGGCGGTGAGCAGCAGCCCGTAGACGGCGAACAGGCCGCCGATGACCCGCCGTATGTCGAAGGCGCTCTTCATGTCCTGCTCCCTACAGCGGAGGGTCCTACAGCGAGAAGGGGACGTAGCAGAGGGCCGCCAGGAGCACGGCCCCCCAGCCGAGCGGCGCGGGCCTGCGATACCAGACGGTCCCGCCCTCGACGGGCGCGGCGGCCGTCCCGTACACCAGCCCCGTCAGCGTCCCGGCGGGCCTCGGCTCGGTGACGAGCGAGACCACGAGCATCACCGCGCCCGCGACGGCGAACGCCACGATGGACGAGACGAAGTTGGCGCCCTGGTCGGTGGGGATGCCGATGACGCCCCGCCGGTACAGCCAGAAGTAGTTGACCATCGCGGCCGCCGTGCCCGACAGCAGCCCCCAGAAGCCCGCCGCGGCCGTGGCCCGCTTCCAGAACATCCCGATGACGAAGACCGCGAAGAGCGGCACGTTGAAGAACGAGAACAGCGTCTGGAGATAGTTCATGATGTTGGAGAAGGACGAGGCGATGAACGCCGTGCCCATGCCCGCGAGCACGCCGACCGCCGTCACCGCGCGGCCGGTGGCCAGGTAGTACGCGTCGGGGCGGCCCGGCCGTACGTACGCCCGCCAGATGTCGCTGGTGAAGACCGTGTTGAAGGACGACACATTGGCGGCCATGCCCGCCATGAACGCCGCGAGCAGGCCCGTCACCGCGATGCCCAGCATGCCGTTGGGCAGCAGGTCGCGCATCAGCACGGGGATCGCGTCGTTGTAGCTCAGCCCGCTGCCGGCCCGGCCCAGGGACGGCTCCAGCACCAGGGCGATCAGCCCCGGTACGACCACCACCAGCGGGACCAGCAGCTTCGGGAAGGCCGCGATCAGCGGCGTCCGGCGCGCCGCGCCCAGGTCCTTCGCGGACAGCGCGCGCTGCACCTCGGCGAAGTTCGTCGTCCAGTACCCGAAGCTCATCACGAAGCCCAGGCCGAGCACGATGGTCAGCCAGTTGGCGCCCAGCGGATTGGCGTGGCCGATCCCCGTACCGCCCCAGGCGCTCAGGAAGTCCTCCCCGTGCGCGGCGGACAGCGAGTCCCGCAGCCCGCCCGGCCCGCCCACGCGCGCCAGGCCGACGGCCGTCAGGGGCACCAGCGCTGCCAGGATCACAAAGAACTGGAGGACCTCGTTGTAGACGGCCGAGGTCAGTCCGCCGAGTGTGATGTACGCCAGGACGAAGAGGCCCGCGACGACGATCGCGACCCCCTGCGGCCAGCCGAGCAGCGCCCGCAGCACGAGCGCCAGCGCGTAGAGGTTGACGCCCGCGATCAGCACCGACGACACCGCGAAGATCACGGAGGAGAGCAGATGCGAGGCGGGCCCGAACCGCCTCAGCAGGAACTCGGGCACCGAGCCGACCTTCGACCCGTAGTAGAACGGCATCATCACCAGCCCCAGGAAGACCATGGCCGGTATCGCCCCGATCCAGTACCAGTGCACGGTGTACGCGCCGTACTGCGCGCCATTGGCGGCCATGCCCAGGATCTCGGTGGCGCCGAGGTTGGCGGCGACGAAGGCGAGCCCGGTGATCCAGGCGGGCAGGGACCGGCCGGAGAGGAAGAAGTCCAGGCTGGTGCGGACCGAACGGCGCGCGGCGACACCGATGCCCAGGACCACGGCGAAGTAGATCGCCAGGATGGCGTAGTCGAGCCCGTTGACGGGGAGCCGCAGACTCTCGGCCGAATAGCGCATGCTTCACCTCTCGGTCGCTCGGGCGCTGTTGACCGTGCTGTCGGGTCATGATTCCTTGTGTTCGGTTATGTGTGAAGGTGTGTGAGGAGAGGTCGTATGAAGAAGACGGCGACCCGGCTCGCCGACGGTCGTGAACTGCTCTACTTCGACTCCCGCGACGACGCCGTGCGCGACACCGCCGACCGGCGCCCGCTCCAACCCCCGGACGCAGCAGGCGAGATCCGCTACGACCCGCTCGTCGGCGACGGCGTAGCCATCGCCGCCCAGCGCCAGGACCGGCCCCTCCACCCGGCCGCCGACTCCTGCCCGCTGTGCCCCTCGCGCGACGGCCGGCACACCGAAATCCCCGCCCCCGCCTACGAGGTGGCCGTCTTCGAGAACCGCTTCCCCGCCCTCTCCGGCGACAACGGCCGCTGCGAGGTCGTCTGCTTCACCGACGACCACGACACCTCCTTCGCCGGCCTCGACGACGACCGCGCCGCGCTCGTCCTCGCCGCCTGGACCGACCGCACCGCCGAACTCGCCCTGCTCCCCGCCGTCGAGCAGGTCTACTGCTTCGAGAACCGCGGCCACGAGATCGGCGTCACCCTCGGCCACCCCCACGGCCAGATCTACGCCTATCCCTTCGTCACCCCGCGCACCGCGCGCATGCTCGACTCCGCGGCCGCCCACCGCGAGCGCACCGGCGGCCGGAACCTCTTCGACGACGTCGTCGCCGACGAGCTGGCCGACGGCCGCCGGATCGTCCTCGACGGCGAGCACTGGCTGGCCTTC
This sequence comes from Streptomyces hesseae, assembly GCF_031845785.1. Classification (NCBI taxonomy): domain Bacteria; kingdom Bacillati; phylum Actinomycetota; class Actinomycetes; order Kitasatosporales; family Streptomycetaceae; genus Streptomyces; species Streptomyces hesseae. The sequence continues at coordinate 87,120 of NZ_JAVRFI010000003.1, read as the reverse complement.
GTGCCCTACGCCGCCCGCTGGCCGTACGAGATCCGGCTCCACCCGCGCCGCCGGGTGCCCGACCTGCCCTCCCTCGACGACGCGGCGCGCGCCGAGTTCCCCCGGGTCTATCTGGAGCTCCTGCGGCGCTTCGACCGGATCTTCGGCCCCGGCCTGCCGCCGACCCCCTATGTCTCCGGCTGGCACCAGGCGCCCTTCCGGCACCCCCACAGGAATGAATTCGCGCTCCACCTCGAGCTCTTCACCAGCCGCCGGGCTCCCGGAAAGCTGAAGTTCGTCGCCGGTTCGGAGGCAGGCATGAACGTGTTCATCAACGACGTGCGGCCGGAGGCCGCGGCCGGACGGCTACGGGAGGTAGCGAGCGCATGAGCAGCGGAGGCGGCGGAACGTACCTGGTCACGGGTGGTGCCGGCTATGTCGGGAGCGTCGTGGCCGCACATCTGCTGGCCGCCGGGCACGAGGTGACCGTCCTCGACGACCTCTCCACCGGCCACCGCGACGCCGTCCCCGAGGGGGCCCGCTTCATCGAGGGCCGGGTCCAGGACGCGGCCCGCGAGCTGGTCGCCGGCCATGACGCCGTGCTCCACTTCGCCGCGTTCTCGCAGGTGGGGGAGTCCGTGGCCCGCCCGGACACATACTGGCGCAACAACGTCGGCGGCACGCTCGAACTGCTCACCGCCATGCGGGACGCGGGCGTGCGCACCCTCGTCTTCTCCTCCACCGCCGCCACCTACGGCGAACCGGCCACTGTCCCGATCACCGAGGACGCCCCCACCGCCCCCACCAACCCCTACGGCGCCACCAAGCTCGCCGTCGACCACATGATCGCCGGGGAGTGCGCGGCCCACGGCCTGGCCGCCGTCTCCCTGCGCTACTTCAACGTGGCGGGGGCGTACGGGCGCCACGGCGAGCGGCACGCGCCCGAGTCCCATCTGATCCCGCTCGTCCTCCAGGTCGCGCTGGGGGAGCGCGAGGCGATTTCCGTCCACGGTGAGGACTACCCGACGCCGGACGGGACGTGCGTCCGCGACTACATCCACGTCGCCGACCTCGCCGACGCCCACCTCCTGGCCCTCGGCGCCGCCCGCCCCGGCGAGCACCTGATCTGCAACCTCGGCAACGGGCGCGGCTTCTCCGTCCGCGAGGTCGTCGAGACCGTCCGCAAGGTCACCGGACACCCCGTCCCGGAGCTCCCGGGCCCGCGCCGGGCGGGCGACCCCGCCGTGCTCGTCGCCTCCGCCGAACGGGCGCACCGGCTGCTCGGCTGGCGACCGCGCCGCCCGGACCTCGCCGCGATCGTCGAGGACGCCTGGGACTTCGCGCGGCACGGCGCGGCCCGGGAGCGCGCTTGAGCGCCGCAGCCGCCTTCCACGCCGTTCATGGCACCGGCTGCGAGGGCGTGTGGGCGGCGCCCGGCCGGGTGAACCTCATCGGCGAGTACACCGACTTCAACGACGGCTTCGTGATGCCGCTCGCCCTGCCCCGGGTCACCCGGGTGGCGGCCCGCGCCCGCGCCGACGGGCGGCTGCGGCTGCACTCGGCGGACATGCCGGGCGGCGTCGTGACCGTGGCGCCGGACGAGCTGTGCCCCGGCGCCGTCCGGGGCTGGGCGGCGTACCCGGCGGGCGTCCTGTGGGCGCTGCGCGAGGCGGGGCACGCCGTGGCGGGCGCGGACCTCCATGTGGAGAGCGAGGTGCCGGTGGGGGCGGGGCTCTCGTCCTCCGCCGCCCTGGAGATCGCCACCGCGCTCGCCCTCGACGGGCTGTACGGGCTCGGGCTCGCCCGCCCGGAGCTGGCCCGGCTGGCGCGGCGGGCCGAGAACGCCTTCGCCGGCGTCCCCTGCGGGATCATGGACCAGACCGCCTCGGCGTGCTGCGCGGCCGGCCATGTCCTCCACCTCGACACCCGCGACCTCGCCCGGCGGCACATCCCCTTCGACCCGGCGGCGCACGGCCTGCGCCTGTTGGTCGTCGACACGCGCGTCAAACACGACCTGGGGGAGGGCGAATACGCGCGGCGGCGCACGGGGTGCGAGGCAGCAGCGCGCGCACTGGGGGTGCGCGCCCTACGGGACGTCCCGTACGAGAAACTCGACGACGCGGTGCGGGAGTTGCGTGCCGTGGACGGGGCGGGCGCGCTGGTGCGGCACGTCGTCTCCGAGAACGAGCGGGTACGGGCCGTGGCCGCACTGCTCGACGCGGGCGACCCGCGCGCCGTCGGATCGCTGCTGACGGCCGGGCACGCCTCCCTGCGGGACGACTTCGCCGTCTCCTGCCCCGAGCTGGATCTGGTGGTCGCCGCGGCGACCAGGGCGGGCGCGCTGGGCGCGCGGATGACCGGCGGCGGCTTCGGCGGCTCGGCCCTCGTCCTCACGGACGAGGCGGCGGCCGGAGCGGTGGAACGGGCCGTGGCGGAGGCCTTCGCCGCCGCCGGATACGCCCCGCCGCGCGTCTTCACGGCGACGGCGGGCGAGGGCGCCCGGCGTGAGCTCTAGGCCCCGGAGACGGGCGGGAACCGCTTGATCAACAGGTGGTTCGTCATCCCCGGCGGATAGTCCTCGACCGCCGCCACCTCCTCGTAGCCCACCTTCCGGTAGAAGCCCGGCGCCTGGAAGTCCCAGGTCTCCACCTGGCTGCCCACCGCACCGTGCTCCTCGCGCGCCACGTCCTCCGCGCGTGCCATCAGCGCGGAGCCGAGCCCCGTGCCGCGGTGGCGCTCGTCCACCCAGAGGAGGTCGACATGGAGCCAGCCCCACTGGACGTGCCCGGCGAGCCCGCCCGCCGGCTCGCCGTCCGGGCCGGTCGCGTACACCTCCACGGGGACGCTGCGCTCGACGGATGTTCCCCGCAACGCCCGCATGACGGACGAACGTTCGGTATTGGTCGCGCGGAGTCGCGCGAGGACCACATCACGTCGTTCCGAGTCGTTCACCGCCTCAATACTGAACATAAAGCTCACGATAAACACCCGGGTCAAGCAGTTTTGCCAATCGGCTTCCGTCGCCGGACCCCGGCCGTACGCTGATGCACAGTGCCGGTGGGGGCCGGCGCTGATCAGGGGGCGAGACAGGCAGGTACGACGCCCGGGGCGGGGTGGTTGTCAGGGCACGGCGGCGGCCGTGCGCGCGTGGCGGCCCCGGGTTCGGGCGCCGTACCCGCACTGCCTCCGCCTACCGGGACATGGGGGTGGTTGTGGCACGTATTCGGGTATTGGTGGTCGACGACCACCGCATCTTCGCCGAGTCGCTCGCCGCCGCCCTCGCGGCGGAGCAGGACGTGGACGTCTCGGCGGCCGGCAGCGGGCCGGCGGCGCTGCGCGCACTGGAGCGCGCGGCCGGCGAAGGGCGTCGCTTCGACGTCCTGCTGATCGACGCCGACCTCGGCACGGTGGGTTCGGACGTCGCGCATGTGCCCGCGCAGCCCCGGAGTCCGGGCCAGGACGGCTCGGGGCCGGGCGAGGGCGCGGTGGACGGGATCTCGCTGGTGGCGAGGGTCCGCACGGGCCATCCGGGGGTGCGGACGGTCGTACTGGCCGAGCGCGACGATCCACGGCGGGCGGCCGCAGCGCTCCAGGCGGGGGCGGGCGGCTGGGTGGCCAAGGACTGCTCGCTCTCCCGCCTGCTGTCGGTGATACGAGGCGTGCTGCGGGACGAGACGCATCTGCCGCCCGCCCTGCTGACGGGCGTGCTGCGCGAGCTGACGGCCGCGCGCAAGCACCGCACCGAGAGCGAGCGGCTGGTGGAGTCGCTGACCCCGCGCGAGCGCGAGGTGCTGCGCTGCATGGTGGCCGGGCTGGGTCGCAAGGCCGTCGCCGAGCGGCTCTATCTCTCCCCGCACACGGTCCGTACGCATATGCAGAACGTGCTCGGCAAGCTCGGGGTGCACTCCACCCTGGCCGCCGTCGCGCTGGCCCGGCGGGCCGGGGTGGGCCCGGTGGACCTAGCCGGGGACGTTGTCGAACGGGGCGGTCAACTGGCGTAGCAGACCGGCCAGTTCACCGCGCTGCCCGGTGGACAGCTCGGCGAGGATCGCGCGCTCCTGGGCGAGCAGCCCGGCGAGCGCCTGGTCCGCGCGGTCCCGCCCCTCGGCGGTGAGCCGGACGAGCACCCCGCGCCGGTCGCTGGGGTCCGGCTCCCGCTGGACCAGGCCCTTCTTGGCGAGCCGGTCGATGCGGTTGGTCATGGTGCCCGAGGTGACCAGGGTCTGGGTCAGCAGCTGCCCGGGGGAGAGCTGATAGGGATCCCCGGCGCGGCGCAGGGCGGTCAGGACGTCGAACTCCCAGGGCTCGAGCTCATGCTCGGCGAAGGCGATCCGGCGCGCCCGGTCGAGATGCCGGGCCAGTCTGGAGACGCGACTGAGCACTTCGAGTGGTTCCACGTCGAGATCGGGGCGCTCTCGGCGCCACGCCGCGACCAGCCGATCGACCTCGTCCTCCATGGGATCAGTGTAGTAGGTCTGTCGACATGAAGTCTCTTGACGTCAAGATAGCTTTCGTGGGCTCCTTGAGGCAGGACTTCTTGAGGCAGGGAGACACCGCGATGCGCCAGACCCCCCACTGGGACCCCGCCCAGTACCTCCGCCACGCCGGGCACCGGACCCGCCCCTTCCATGAGCTGCTCGCCCGCGTACCGGAGCTGCCGGGCGAGGGCGGCCGCCCCGCCAGGATCGCCGACCTCGGCTGCGGCGCCGGCAACGTCACGGCGCTGCTCGCCGAACGCTGGCCGGACGCGCACATCACCGGCTACGACAACTCCGCCCCGATGCTCGCCGAGGCCGCCGCCCACGCCGGCCCGACCCCCGGGGGCGGCCGCGTCGACTTCGCCCACGCGGACCTGGCGGACTGGGCGCCGGGCGCCCAGCGCTACGACCTGATCGTCTCCAACGCCGCGCTCCAGTGGGTGCCCGACCACGTACGGGCCTTCCCGGCCTGGCTGGCCGGCCTCGCCCCCGGCGGCACGTTCGCCTTCCAGGTCCCCGGCAACGGCGACGCCCCCAGCCACGCCCTGCTGCGCGAGCTGTGCGCGTCCCCGCGCTGGCATGACCGCCTGGGCACGGCGGGCCGCCGCACCCTCGACATCCTCCAGCCCGTGGAGTACCTGGAGCGGCTGACGGCACTCGGCTGCGAGGTGGACGCGTGGGAGACGACGTACGTCCACGTCCTGGAAGGCGAGGACCCCGTCCTCGACTGGGTCCGCGGCACGGGGCTTCGGCCGGTCCTGACCGGCCTCGCCGATGATCCCGCTGCCACGGAGGCGTTCCTCGCGGAGTACGGGGCGCTGTTGCGGGACGCGTATCCGGCGGGGGCCGGTGGGACGACGCCGTTCCCCTTCCGGCGGATCTTCGCGGTGGCCCGGCTCGGCACCGCCGGCCCGGCCCCCGTCGGCTGATCGCCGCCGCGGCGGGACCGGGGTCCTCACCCCGCCGCCACGGCGAGCAGCCCCCGCCGGGGAGCCCGGCGGTGCCGAACCGGCCGTCGCTGCCCCCGGGGGCACCCGGCCCGGCCGGGGCTACGACTTCCGGTGCCCCACCAGTCGCGGCTTCGGCTCCAGCCCGTCCAGCCCGTGCCACGCCAGGTTCACCAGATGCGCCGCCACCTCCGCCTTCCGAGGCTTCCGGACGTCCAGCCACCACTGCCCGGTCAGGGCGACCATCCCCACCAGCGCCTGCGCGTACAGCGGCGCGAGCTTCGGGTCGAAGCCGCGGGCCTTGAACTCCAGGCCCAGGATGTCCTCCACCTGCGTGGCGATATCGCTGATCAGCGAGGCGAACGTGCCCGTCGACTGCGCCACCGGCGAATCCCGCACCAGGATCCGGAAGCCGTCCGTGGACTTCTCGATGTAGTCCAGGAGGGCGAAGGCCGCCTGTTCCAGCAGCTCCCGCGGATGGCCCGCCGTCAGCGCGCCCGTGACCAGGTCGAGGAGCCGCCGCATCTCACGGTCCACGACCACCGCGTACAGCCCCTCCTTGCCGCCGAAGTGCTCGTAGACCACCGGCTTGGAGACCCCGGCCTTCGCCGCGATCTCCTCCACCGACGTCCCCTCGAAGCCCTTCTCGGCGAAGAGCGTGCGACCGATGTCCAGCAGCTGCTCACGGCGCTCCGCGCCGGTCATCCGCACACGGCGGGGCCGGCCACGCCGGCTCCCGGAGGCAGCGGGCAGGTCCTTGTCACTGGTGTTGCTGTCGATCGCCACGCTGTCAATCATGCCGCGTGCGCGGCACCCTCCTTATCCCGTTTCTCCCCGGACGCCCGCCGGGACTCGATCCGGTCGGCGTTCGGCCAGCGCACGTCGTACGCCCAGCCCGCCCGCTCGAACCAGCGGATGATACGGGCGCTGGAGTCCAGCTGCCCCCTCAGCACACCGTGCCGCGCCGACGTCGGGTCGGCGTGGTGGAGGTTGTGCCAGGACTCACCGCACGACAGCACGGCCAGCCACCACACGTTCCCCGAACGGTCCCGCGACTTGAACGGACGCTTGCCGACGGCGTGGCAGATCGAATTGATCGACCACGTCACATGGTGCAGCAGTGCCACCCGCACCAGCGAACCCCAGAAGAACGCCGTCACCGCCCCCTGCCACGACCAGGTCGCCAGCCCGCCCACCAGCGGGGGCACCAGCAGCGAGACCGCCGTCCACAGCACGAACTGCCGCGAGATCGCGCGAAGGGCGGGGTCCTTGACCAGATCGGGCGCGTACTTCTGCTGCGACGTCTGCTCCTGGTCGAACATCCAGCCGACGTGGGCCCACCACAGCCCCTTCATCAGGGCCGGAACGGACTCGCCATAGCGCCAGGGCGAATGCGGGTCGCCCTCGGCGTCGGAGAACTTGTGGTGCTTGCGGTGGTCCGCGACCCAGCGGACCACCGGGCCCTCGACCGCCAGCGACCCCATGACCGCCAGCGCGATCCGCAGCGGCCGCTTGGCCTTGAAGGAACCGTGGGTGAAGTACCGGTGGTAGCCGATCGTGATGCCGTGGCAACCGATGTAGTACATGGCCACCATCAGGCCCAGATCCAGCCAGCTCACCCCCCAGCCCCAGGCCAGCGGAACGGCGGCGAGCAGGGCGACGAACGGGACGACGATGAACAGCAGCAGGGTGAACTGCTCGATCGACCGGCGTTGCTCCCCGCCCAGCGTGGCGGAGGGGAGTGGGGTCTCCTGGGCCTTCGGCGCGTCTTCGAGCACGTCGGGGCTTGCAGTCATGGGTTCCCTCATGGGGGTCGGATCTTGATCACGGTTCCTACGGTTCCGTAACCTACGGCTTCGTAAGTATGGCAGGGCCGGGCGCCTGGGCAAGAGGCTGAGGGCAACCGCGCGTCGGGTGGCGACCTATGCTGTTGCCGTCGGACAGCGCGGTCCGCCACCCCTCCAGAAGTGCCGGAAACTCTGCAAGGAGCAGCACCTGTGAGCAGTGCCGACCAGACCAACGCCGCCCTGCGCGCCGACATCCGCCGCCTCGGTGATCTCCTCGGGGAAACCCTGGTCCGCCAGGAGGGTGAAGAGCTCCTCGATCTGGTGGAGCGGGTACGAGCGCTGACCCGCACCGACGGCGAGGCCGCCGCCGCGCTCCTGGCCCGCACCGACCCGGACACGGCCGCCAAGCTCGTCCGCGCCTTCTCCACCTACTTCCACCTGGCCAACGTCACCGAGCAGGTCCACCGCGGCCGCGAACTGCGCGCCAAGCGCGACGCCGAGGGCTCGATCCTCGCCCGCACCGCCGACCAGCTCAAGGAAGCCGACCCCGAGCACCTCCGCCAGACCGTCGAGAACCTCGGCGTACGCCCCGTCTTCACCGCCCACCCCACCGAGGCCGCCCGCCGCAGCGTTCTCAACAAGCTCCGCCGCATCGCCGAGCTCCTGGACACCCCCGCCACCGGCACCGGCGACAAGCGCCGCACCGACCTCCGCCTCGCCGAGAACATCGACCTGCTCTGGCAGACCGACGAGCTCCGCGTCGCCCGCCCGGAGCCCACCGACGAGGCCCGCAACGCCATCTACTACCTCGACGAGCTCCACGCCGACGCCGTCGGCGACGTCCTGGAGGACCTCGCCGCCGAACTCGACCGCGTCGGTGTCGGCCTCCCCGCCGGCACCCGCCCCCTGACCTTCGGCACCTGGATCGGCGGCGACCGCGACGGCAACCCCAACGTCACCCCCCAGGTCACCTGGGACGTGCTGATACTGCAACACGAGCACGGCATCACCGACGCCCTCGAACTCGTCGACGGCCTCCGCGGCGCCCTCTCCAACTCCATCCGCAACAGCGGCGCCACCGAGGAACTCCTCACCTCCCTCCAGCGCGACCTCGAGGCCCTCCCCGAGATCAGCCCCCGCTACAAGCGCCTCAACGCCGAGGAGCCCTACCGCCTCAAGGCCACCTGCGTCCGCCAGAAGCTCGTCAACACCCGCGAGCGACTCGCCAAGGGCACCCCCCACCAGGAAGGCCGCGACTACCTCGGCGCCGGCGACCTCCTCACCGACCTCCAGCTCATCCAGGACTCCCTCCGCGTCCACCGCGGCGGCCTGATCGCGGACGGCCGCCTCGAACGCGCCATCCGCACCCTCGCGGCATTCGGCCTCCACCTCGCCACCATGGACGTCCGCGAACACGCCGACGCCCACCACCACGCCCTCGGTCAGCTCTTCGACCGCCTCGGCGAGGAATCCTGGCGCTACGCCGACATGCCCCGCGACTACCGCCGCCGCCTCCTCGCCAAGGAACTCCGCTCACGCCGCCCCCTGGCCCCCAGCCCCGCGCCCCTCGACGCGGCCGGAGCCAAGACCCTCGGCGTCTTCGGCACCATCGGCGAAGCCCTGGAGAAGTTCGGACCCGAGGTCGTCGAGTCCTACATCATCTCCATGTGCCAGGGCGCCGACGACGTCTTCGCCGCCGCCGTCCTCGCCCGCGAGGCCGGCCTCGTCGACCTCCACGCCGGCTGGGCCAGGATCGGCATCGTGCCGCTCCTGGAGACCACCGACGAGCTCAAGGAAGCCGACCGGATCCTCGACGAGATGCTCGCCGACCCCTCCTACCGACGCCTCGTCGCGCTGCGCGGCGACGTCCAGGAGGTCATGCTCGGCTACTCCGACTCCTCCAAGTTCGGCGGCATCACCACCAGCCAGTGGGAGATCCACCGAGCCCAGCGCCGCCTCCGCGACGTCGCCCACCGCTACGGCGTACGGCTGCGCCTCTTCCACGGCCGCGGCGGCACCGTCGGCCGCGGCGGCGGCCCCACCCACGACGCGATCCTCGCCCAGCCCTGGGGCACCCTCGAAGGCGAGATCAAGGTCACCGAGCAGGGCGAGGTCATCTCCGACAAGTACCTCATCCCCGCCCTCGCCCGCGAGAACCTGGAACTGACCGTCGCGGCCACCCTCCAGGCCTCCGCCCTCCACACCGCCCCCCGTCAGTCCGACGAGGCCCTGGCACGGTGGGACGCGGCCATGGACACCGTCTCCGACGCCGCCCACTCCGCCTACCGCCGCCTGGTCGAGGACAAGGACCTCCCCGCCTACTTCTTCGCCTCCACCCCCGTCGACCAGCTCGCCGAGCTCCACCTCGGCTCACGCCCCTCCCGGCGCCCCGACTCCGGAGCCGGCCTCGACGGACTCCGAGCCATCCCCTGGGTCTTCGGCTGGACCCAGTCCCGCCAGATCGTCCCCGGCTGGTTCGGCGTCGGCTCCGGCCTCAAGGCCGCACGCGAAGCAGGACTCGACAACGTCCTGGACGAAATGCACACCCACTGGCACTTCTTCCAGAACTTCCTCTCCAACGTCGAGATGACCCTCGCCAAGACCGACCTGCGCATCGCCCAGCACTATGTCGACACCCTCGTACCCGACGAGCTCAAGCACGTCTTCGACACCATCCGGGCGGAGCACGAGCTGACGGTGCAGGAAGTCCTGCGCATCACGGGAGAAGGCGAACTGCTGGCGGCGAGCCCGGTGCTGCGGCAGACCTTCCACATCCGCGACGCCTACCTCGACCCGATCTCCTACCTCCAGGTGACACTGCTGGACCGGCAGCGCCGCGCCGCCGAACAGGGCCAGGACCCGGACCCGCTCCTGGCACGGGCCCTGCTCCTGACCGTCAACGGCGTCGCGGCCGGCCTGCGCAACACCGGCTGAGACCACAAGAGGGGTCCTGGGGGGCCGCCGCCCCCCAGGACCCCTTTCGGTCAGGAGTTGTACGTGCCCTGCGCCCGCTCCAGACCGTCCACGATCAGCGTCTCCACCGCATCCGCCGCACGGTCGACCTCGAAGGCCAGCTCCTTGCGCTCGGTGGACGAGAAATCCTTGAGGACGAAGTCCGCCACCTGCATCCGCCCCGGCGGCCGGCCGATCCCGAACCGCACCCGGCAGTAGTCCGCACCCATCGCCTTGGTGATGGACTTCAGACCGTTGTGGCCGTTGTCACCGCCACCGAGCTTCAGCCGCAGCTGCCCGAAATCGATGTCCAGCTCGTCATGGACCGCGACGATCCGCTCCACCGGCACCTTGTAGAAGTCGCGCAGCGCCGTCGTCGGACCACCCGACAGATTCATGAACGACATCGGCTTGGCGATCACCACCCGGCGGCTCCCCGGCCCCGGCGGGCCCATCCGGCCCTCGACGACCTGCGCCCGCGCCTTGTGCGCCTTGAACCTGCCGCCCATCCGCTCGGCCAGCAGATCCGCGACCATGAAGCCCACGTTGTGGCGGTTCCCCGCGTACTCCGGGCCGGGATTGCCGAGGCCCACGATCAGCCAGGGGCTGGAGTCGTCCGTCATGCGCATACCTCCTTCATACGCCAACCGCCGCCCCGCTCCGGCGAGGGAACGGGACGGCGGCAGGAAACAAACCCACGAGGGGCGTGGCTCAGGCCCTGAATCAGGCCTTGACGACCAGCAGGTCGACGTGCTCCAGGAAGCCCTTCAGCGGGTCGCGCTGAACCTGCTTGGGAACGACGACCTCGTTGCGGCCCTCGATGTCCAGGGACAGGACGACGCCCGGGGTCTTCAGGGCCATCATCAGGTCGTGGCCCGGCAGGGACACGTGAAGCGGCTCGGAGCCGTGGCCGTAGACGACGGCGGGAACCTGGTCGGCGCGACGGATACGGCGGGCGGCGCCCTTGCCGAAGTCGGTGCGGACGGCAGCGGCGAGCTTGATCTCGGCCATGGTGCACTCCTCGAGTAGCAGCTGAAGCGGACGGTCACCCGGCCCAACGAGGCCTGCTACGAAGAGCGCGTCGATAACGGACCGCCGCACATGAGTGCGGCCTCCCTCGCCGAGCAACTCCAGGAGTCTACCCGGCGGGGGAGGCCGCTCAGAAATCGATCAGTGCAACCGATCAGCGCATCAGCGGATCTGCATGATCGTTACAGCACTCAGCCCAGCTCGTCGAAGAGGCTCGTGACCGAACCGTCCTCGAAGACCTCACGCACGGCGCGAGCGATCGTCGGCGCGATCGACAGCACCGTGATCTTGTCGAGCTCCAGCTCGTTCGGCGTCGGCAGCGTATTCGTGAAGACGAACTCGCTCACCTTGGAGTTCTTCAGCCGGTCCGCCGCCGGACCCGACAGCACACCGTGCGTCGCCGTCACGATGACGTCCTCGGCACCGTGCGCGAACAGCGCGTCGGCGGCGGCACAGATCGTGCCACCCGTGTCGATCATGTCGTCGACGAGCACACAGACACGGCCCTTGACGTCACCCACGACCTCGTGGACGGTCACCTGGTTGGCGACGTCCTTGTCACGACGCTTGTGGACGATCGCCAGCGGCGCGCCCAGACGGTCGCACCAGCGGTCGGCGACACGCACACGACCGGCGTCCGGGGAGACGACCGTCAGCTTGTCGCGGTCGACCTTGGCGCCCACGTAGTCCGCCAGGATCGGCAGCGCGAACAGGTGGTCCACCGGGCCGTCGAAGAAGCCCTGGATCTGGTCGGTGTGGAGGTCGACCGTCAGGAGGCGGTCGGCACCGGCCGTCTTCATCAGGTCCGCGATCAGACGGGCCGAGATGGGCTCACGACCGCGGTGCTTCTTGTCCTGACGGGCATAGCCGTAGAACGGCAGGATCACGGTGATGCTGCGGGCCGACGCGCGCTTCAGCGCGTCGATCATGATCAGCTGCTCCATGACCCACTTGTTGATGGGAGCCGTGTGGCTCTGCATCAGGAAGCAGTCGGCGCCGCGCGCCGACTCCTGGAAGCGGACGTAGATCTCACCGTTGGCGAAGTCGAAGGCCTTGGTCGGGACCAGGCCGACGCCCAGCTGGTGCGCGACCTCCTCGGCAAGCTCGGGGTGGGCGCGGCCGGAGAAGAGCATCAGCTTCTTCTCGCCGGTCGTCTTGATCCCGGTCACAGCACAGTCTCCTTGGATGTCGCTTTGTGTGCGCTTATCACGGTACGCCCCGCGCGGCGTGCCGGTGTCACGGTCACTGCTCGTCGCCGGTGTCCCGCTGGGCCTCGGAAGCGGCCTGCGCGGCCGCGCTCCCGGGACGCTTGCGGGCCACCCAGCCCTCGATATTCCGCTGCTGGCCACGGGCGACGGCCAGCGAGCCCGAGGGCACATCCTTGGTGATGACCGAGCCGGCGGCGGTGTACGCGCCGTCCCCGATCGTGACCGGAGCCACAAACATGTTGTCCGATCCGGTCCGGCAGTGCGAGCCGATCGTGGTGTGGTGCTTGGCCACGCCGTCGTAGTTCACAAAGACGCTCGCCGCGCCGATGTTGGTGTACTCGCCGATCGTCGCGTCGCCGACATACGACAGGTGCGGGACCTTCGTCCCCTCGCCGATCTCGGCGTTCTTCATCTCGACGTAGGCGCCGGCCTTGGACTTCCGGCCCAGCTTCGTCCCCGGCCGCAGATACGCGTACGGGCCCACGAGCGCGCCCTCGCCGATGACGGCGGACTCCGCGACGGTGTTGTCCACACGGGCGCCCTCGCCCACCGTGGTGTCCGTCAGCCGCGTGTTCGGGCCCACCTCGGCACCGGAGGCCAGGTGGGTGGAGCCCAGCAGCTGGGTACCCGGCTGCACCAGCGAGTCCGGCTCGAAGGTCACCGTCACGTCGATCCAGGTGGAGGCCGGGTCCACGACCGTCACACCGCTCATCATCGCGGCGTGCAGCAGCCGCTCGTTGAGCAGCTTGCGGGCCTCGGCGAGCTGGACGCGGTTGTTGATGCCCAGGATCTCCCGGTGGTCGCCCGCGACGGCGGCACCGACCCGGTGGCCGGCCTCGCGCAGGATCCCCAGGACGTCGGTCAGGTACTCCTCGCCCTGGCTGTTGTCCGTACGGACCTTGCCGAGCGCGTCGGTCAGCAGCTGGGCGTCGAACGCGAACACCCCGGAGTTGATCTCACGGATGGCGCGCTGCTCGTCGGTGGCGTCCTTGTGCTCGACGATCGCGGTCACGGCGCCCGAGGCGGCGTCGCGCACGATGCGGCCGTAGCCCGTGGAGTCGGGCACCTCGGCGCTGAGCACGGTCACGGCGTTGCCGTCGGCGGCGTGGGTGTCCGCGAGGCGCTTCAGGGTCTCACCGGTGAGCAGCGGGGTGTCGCCGCAGACGACGACCACGGTGCCGTCGAGGGCGATACCGCTGTTCGACAGCTCCTCCAGGCCCATGCGCACGGCGTGGCCGGTGCCGTTCTGCTCGTACTGGACGGCGGTGCGGACCTCGGGGTCGATCTCGGCCAGGTGCGCGGAGACCTGCTCACGGGCGTGGCCGACGATGACGACGAGGTGCTCGGGGTCGAGCTCGCGGGAGGCGGCGACGACGTGCCCGACGAGCGAGCGGCCGGAGATCGCGTGGAGGACCTTGGGGGTCGTGGACTTCATGCGGGTGCCCTCACCCGCTGCGAGGACGACGACGGCTGCCGGGCGGTTGGCGCTCACGGGTGTGCCCTTCGGCTTCGAGGGGGGTGGACATCCGCAGGATACCGGGGCGTAAGAAGGTCGAAACGCGCGCGGGTCCTGACCTGGGAGGTCAGGACCCGAGGATTCGAACTTTGAGCTCCCCCGCTAGGACTCGAACCTAGACCGAACACCTCCAAAGGGTGCCGTGCTGCCAATTACACTACAGGGGATGGCAAACCAGGCCGAAAGGGACGATCCCTAGATCGTCGCTTTGACCCCCACCACTATGCCGTACCACCAGCCTTCGATGCGACGGTACAGATCGGCGCTTCTCAGGACGACGACGACCAGGCAGCCGTGATAGCCCTCGCCCACGTTCTTGCGGACCGTTTTCGGATTGTGCTTCTTGAGAGTCGTCTTTTTAAGGGCGGTGGTGTCGACGCCGACCAGGTCCGCCCAGAACTTCTCGGATCTGGCGACATCGGCGTTCTCGTGGATCATCACGCGGTACTGAATCCGGTCGGGCTGCACGCCGAGCAGTGCCAGCCATGCCAGGTAGACCTGGATCATGTCGGGATCGCTGTTGATGAATGTGGCGCGCTCGTAGAGTCGGTGTGGCTTGCTTTTGGAGCCTTCGGACCAATAGAGCCCGACTCCGATCAGGAACAGCTCGCGGTCGGTCATCCGGCCGATCTCGTGCGCGGCCTCCAGCTTCGTCTCGATCCGCTTGATCGCCTGGGCCCGTCTGTGCGGGGCCCATCGGGCCTCCCGCATCTCGTGCATCTGCTTCGCCGTCTTCTGCGGCTTGGGAAGATCCCGCACCCACAGCGACACCGAGCTCTTCGCCACACCCAGCTCGGCGACGATCTCGTCGTACGTCTTCCCGGCCAGCCGTAGCTCGCGGGCGCGGGCGCGCATGTCCGTCTTTGCTTGAACCATGACGTCAGCGTCCGCGCCCGGCCGCACCGGAAGGATCGAATCCGCGATCGATTCAGCGTTTCGGGCGAAACATGCTCCTTTCGCCCTCGTTCGGATCCGCTCCGTGCTGCCGCGCGCACGGGAAAACCGATGGCGCCCGCCCGTAGTCTGGGTGGTATGACCGCAACGGGGGCAATCGTGGAAGAGGGCGCGCGCGGCGCGCCCTCGGGGCCGTGGTGGTGGGCTCGGCGGCGGAGCATGGTGCTCGATGTGGCGCTGGCTCTGGTGTCGGCTCTGGAGTGTCTGCTGGAGGGTGTCTCCTTCGCGCACGGGGTGGGGATGCCCGCCGAGCTCGGCGGGCTGATAGGCGTGCCCGTGGGGGCCGCTCTGGTGGTGCGGCGGCGCTGGCCGGTCGCCGTGGTGCTGATCTCCATAGCGACGACTCCGGCCGAGATGGGTTTCCTGCTCGGCATCGTCGGTCTGTACTCGCTGGCGGCCTCCGAGGTGCCCCGGCGGATCATCGCCGTGCTGTCGGCGGCGTCGCTGCTGGGCACGCTGGTGGTGGCGGTCGCCCGGTTCCATCAGGACATGGCCCAGGACGGTTACCACCCGGGCTGGTGGTCGATGCTCGCGATCTCCGTGCTGCTGGCGCTGGGGCTGACCGCGCCCCCGGTGCTGATGGGGCTGTACGTGGGGGCGAGACGTCGGCTGGTGGAGAGTCTGCGCGAGCGGGCGGACGGTCTGGAGCGGGAGCTGTCGCTGCTGGCCGACCGGGCGGAGGAGCGGGCGGTGTGGGCCCGTAACGAGGAGCGGACCCGGATCGCCCGGGAGATGCACGACGTGGTGGCGCACCGGGTGTCGTTGATGGTCGTGCACGCGGCCGCGTTGCAGGCCGTGGCGCTGAAGGATCCGGAGAAGGCTTCGCGGAACGCGGGGCTGGTGGGTGACATGGGGCGCCAGGCGCTGACGGAGCTGCGGGAGATGCTGGGCGTGCTGCGGACGTCGCAGGACGGATCGCCGGCTGCCGAGCGGCCGGGGGCGGCGGAGTCGCAGCGGTTGGCGGAGGTCGCGGCGGCCGTGTCGGCCCGTGCGCGGGCGGCGTCGGGTGTGCCGGTGGTCTCGGCGGTGTCGGGTGTTCCGGGTGTTCCGGTGGCGGCTGTCGTGGACGGTGGGCCGACGCTGGAGGGGCTGGAGGACCTGGTGGGTCAGTCCCGGGATGCCGGGATGGCCGTGGAGTTGTCCGTGATGGGCGAGGAGCGTTCGTACGCGCCGGGTGTGGAGCGGACGGCCTACCGCGTGGTGCAGGAGGCTCTGACGAACGTCCACAAGCACGCGCCGGGCGCCAAGGCCGTCGTGCGGCTGGCGCACCGGGACGCGGAGGTGGCCTTGCAGGTGGAGAACGGTCCGTCCGACGGTGGCGGTACGGACGCGGGGCTGCCGAGTGGTGGCAATGGCCTGGTGGGCATGCGGGAGCGGGTGACGGCGCTGGGCGGGGTGTTCGTGTCGGGGCCGACGGACGCGGGGGGATTCCGGGTGTCGGCGGTCATTCCGGACGCGGCGGCGGCGTAGCGCGCGCCGCGCGCGTCGTGGAGTGCTAGTGCGGGCTCGCCGCCGAGAGGCGTGAGGGCCTGACGCCCGTCACGAGTGTTCCGATCGCGTGGTCGATGTCGGAACCGAGGTACCAGTCTCCGGTGTGGTCAAGGCTGTAGACGCGGCCGTGGGCGTCGATGGCGAGGAGGGCCTGGCCGTCGAGTTCCTGGCCGAGGGGGCAGACCTCGGTGCCGAGTGCGCGGCCGAGGTCGGCGACGGTGCGGGCGAGGTGGAGGCCGTGCAGGGGGTCGATGTGGAAGGGCGTGGGGGCGATGTGCCGGCCCGGTCCGGGGCCGGTGATGTGCAGTCCGCCGAATTCCGCCCAGGCTTCGACGGCGGCGGGGAAGACCGTGTGCCGGTGTCCGGCGGGGGAGACGTGGGCGCGCAGTGCGTCGGCCCAGTTCTCGGCGGCTTTGATGTCCCAGCGTCCTGGTTTCCAGCCGGCTTCGTGCAGGGCGGCGTCGACGGCGACGGGGAAGCGGGTGGCGGCGGTGCGGTCGAATGCGCGCATGGTGGGCGGTCAGCTCCTGCCGTTGGTCGGGGCGGCGGGGTCGACGGCCCGTACGCCGAAGTGGGCCAGGAGTTCGGTGCAGGAGCGGCAGGGCGGGGCGTAGCTGCCGTGGCGGGGGTCGCCGTCCTCGCGGATGTGGCGGGCGGTCACCTTGGCCTGCTTGAGGGCGCGGCGTGCCTCGCCGTGGGTGAGGGGTTTGCGGGCGGCGCGTTTGCTGCGGCCGGTCTCGTGGGCTGTGAGGTAGCGGGTGAGGAGTATGGCTTCGGGGCAGCGGCCGGTGAAGCGTTCGCGGCGTTCGTGGGTGAGGGTGTCGAGGAAGTCCTGGACGAGGGGGTGGAGTCTGGGTGGTTGGTCGGATTTGGCCGCGGTGCAGGTGAGTGTTTCGCCGCGGACGGACAGGGCGGCGGCCACGGCGGGCAGGAAGCCGTCGCGGCGGTGGAGCAGGGCGGGCGGCCGCTCGGCGTCCTCGGTGGAGCTCCAGGTGAGCCGGGGGTCGCCCGGGGTGCTCGCGTCGGTGTGCCGTTCCTGAGTCGTGTGCATGGCGGTTCTTCCCTCCCGTGCAATCCCCCTGTTGCGGGGATCAGCCTGCCAAACGGGGCGGCGGGTGTGGAAGGCAGGTCGGTGTTGTACGGGTCTGGTGTGTCGAACGGTCACCGTGAGGTCACGAGTCGTCGCGGCCCGGTCGTCGACGGAAGGGGTTCGTACGCATTCGCATACGGGTGCGGCCATGGGCGCGGGGTCCTTCTTGCGGCAGCGCATAGGCTGTCGGGCACGAGTGTTCCCGGCGTCCGCCGCATGGCCGGGGTGTTCAGCAGTCCCGCAGGGGTCGGTAGGTCCTGTGGGGAGACACAGTTCAGCAGGGGGCTTCCGCCATGACGACAGGTCGGCTCGGGCAGCAGGCCGCGCCACCGAACGCGGCCTATGCCGGGCAGGTCGTGCACTTCCCGGATCCGGTGCGTCGTAGCCGTTATCCCAAGGGTGTGCGCGTCGACGACGACGGTTTCCCGGACTTCTCGGCGTATGCCCGGGCGGCCGCGGAGATCGCCGAGCCGCCGGAGGGTTTCGGTGTGGACGAGTTGCGGCTGACCGACTATGTGTCGGCCAATGCCGCGCAGCATGCCGAGGGGCATGAGCTGTGGGCGAGTCTGTCGCCGGTGGCGACGCCGCACGGCTGGACCTGGCATCACGTCGCGGGGTCCCGCCGGCTGGAGCTGGTGCCGGTGGAGATCAAGGCGCTGCTGCGGCATCACGGTGGGCTGGCGTCGGCCGCCGTCGACCAGGAGAAGCGGGGGACGCGTCCGCTTCAGGAGACCCGTCCGGTGCACTTCGCGCTGCCGAAGCGGGATCTGGCCGTGACGGAGGAGCAGGTGCAGGGCGTCGAGGAGGACCTCGGCTACCGGCTGCCGGGCGCGTACCGGGCGTTCCTGAAAGCGGCGGGCGGTTGTGCGCCGGTGGGTGCCGCGCTCGACGCGGAGCTGGGGCTCCTGATCGACCAGCCGTTCTTCACGGTGCGCGACGAGGCGGCCGTCAACGATCTCGTGTACGTCAACAAGTGTCTGCGCGATCACTTCACCAAGGACTATCTGGGCGTCGCCTTCGTCCAGGGTGGTGTGCTGGCCGTGAAGGTCAGGGGCGAGGCGACCGGTTCGGTCTGGTTCTGTCCGTACGACGACGCGCGCGACCGTGACGGCTGGACGGTGCAGGACCGGGTGGAGCGGCTGCTGCTGCCCTGCGGTGAGGACTTCGACGCGTTCCTGTCGCGGCTGGCGGGTGGTCCGCCGGAGCTGGAGACGGTGGCGAACCTGATGGTGGACGGTGGCTTCGCGCACACCGTCCCGGTGGAGGGATGAGCGGCGCAATGGTGACGTTCGCGCAGGCGCAGGAGCGCGCGGAGCGCTGGGTCAACGGTGATGTGCCGGCCTATCTCCAGCGGGAGGTGAAGGTCCGGGAGTTCGATCTGGGCTTCGTCTGCTGGGCGGAGGACCGTGAGGACGGTCCCCGGGGTGACGGGGGCCGGGTGCGGCTGGTCATCGCGCGGGACAGCGGTGAGACGACGTTGTGGCCCGCGCTGCCGGTGGGCGAGGTGATCCGGCGGTACGAGGAGGAGTACGGGACGGTGGAGGAACAGCCGGCCGGGGGTACGGGGGATGCCGCGCCGCGGCGGCTCGACCTGGAGGCGACGTCGTTCCTGCTGAGCCCGCCGCAGTGGCTTCAGGACGCGGCGGACGCGATGGGGATTCCGGATCGGCGGTCGGGGTCGTCGCAGGCGCCTGAGCCTGCGTCGGCGTCTGCGCGGCCGGAGGCCGAGCCGGAGCCTGTGCCCGAGCCTGAGCCTGAGCGGGCGCCCGAGCCTGCGGCTGCGCCTGTGCTGGTCAAGGAGCCGGCTTCCGAGCCTGCTCCGGCTCCGGCTGCGGCCGCCGAGGCGTGGGCGGGGGCGGACGTCCGCCCGGACGACGATGACGACGACTTCTCCGTCGGCCTGCCTGCCACGGTCCTGGCCCCTGCCCTCTCGGGTTCGGACTTCGACGACACCCCGCCCCCGAGCACGCGCCCGGAGGCCAAGACCGAGCTCCTCCCGCAGGGCAGCGCCCTGCCGCGCACGTCGATCGCCCCGGCGATCGACGGCCTGGACGCGCCGGGCATGCCGCCTGCGCTTGGTGTTCCGGGTGCGCCTGGCGTGCCGCCCGCCCCCGTGCCGGGTGCCCCCGGTCAGTCCGGCGTGCCGCCGGTTCCGGGTGCCGCGCCTGGTGTTCCGGGCGCGCAGGCGCCTGGCGTGCCGCCGGTTCCGGGTGCGCCGGGTCAGCCGGGGATGCCGCCGGCTCCCACCGCCGGGCAGCCCGGCGCTCCGCAGGCCGCCCCGGGTTTCCCGGGCCAGGCCGGTGTCCCGCCCGTTCCCGCCCCGGGTGCCCCCGGTCAGGCCCCGGGTGCGCACGGCCCTGGTGGCCCCGGCCCGTCCGGGATGCCGTCGGCCCCCGGTGCGGATGCCGCTGGTGCTCCGCAGGGCCCCGGCGCCGCTGGCCGGCCCGGGATGCCGCCCGCTCCCGGTGCCCCCAGCGCCCCGCAGGGGCCTGGTGCCCCCGGCCCGTCCGGCATGCCGCCGATCCCCGGTGCTCCGGGCGTTCCCGGTCGGCCCGGGATGCCTCCGGCCCCCGGCGCCCCGCAGGCCCCCGGAACCCCCGGCCAGCCCGGGATGCCTCCGGCCCCCGGCGCTCCCGGTGTCCCCGGTGCCGACCCCGCCGGTGCCCCGCAGGGCCCCGGTGGGGGTGCGCATGCCGCTGCCACGATGCTGGCGAGCCCCGGGGGGCCCGTGCCTCCCGCGCCGCCCGGCGTTCCCGGCGCGCCCGCGCAGCCCGGGGCCCCGCAGGGGCCCGGTGGGGTCGCCCACGCGGCGACCATGCTGGCGAGCCCGGGCACGCCCGGCATGCCCGGCGCACCCGGTGCGCCCGCCGTGCCGCCGCAGGCGCCGGGGCGGCCCGGCGCCGCACAGCCGCCCGGCGGCGGTGTGCACGCGGCCGCGACCATGCTCGCCGGCCCCGGAACCCCGGGCCTCCCCGGCGCGGCCCCGCAGCCGCCGCAGGCCCCCGCGCCCGGTGCCGCCCCCGCCTACGGCTACCCGCAAGCCGCCCCCACCGGCCTCCCCACCGTCGGGCCGGGCTATATGGCCGTGCTCCGTTACCGTGCCCAGGACGGGTCCGAGCAGCAGATCATCCGGCGCAGCGCGCCCGGTACGCCGCATCCCGAGTGGCAGATTCTGCACGAGCTGCGGGCGATGAACGTGCCGCCGCAGCAGGTGCTGGAGCTGCACACGGAGCTGGAGTCCTGTGATCTGCCCGGCGGGTACTGCGCGCGGATGGTGCGTGAGACGTGGCCGCAGGTGCGGGTCAGTCACACCGCCCCGTACGGGCGTGACCACGCCACCCGTCAGCAGGGCATGCGTCATCTCGTGGCGCACCAGGGCGAGCTGCACCAGGTCGCGGACGGTCCCGCGCGGCCCGCGCCGAATCCGGTGCCGTTGCCGCATCCGGGTGCGATCCAGCCGGCGCCGCCGGTCGGGCCGGACGTGATCGGGCGGGAGCTGGCGGAGGCGTTCGGTCCGCAGGGGGTGTTCCGGTTCGATCAGCGGGCCGTGTCCCGGCAGGGCGTGCCGGAGGTCGTCGCTCAGACGCTGGTCTGGGCGGGGCTGCCGGCCGACTTCGGGCCGTTCTTCTGGGCGCAGGCGCAGCCGGGCCGGCCCGTGCCGACGCTGGCGGAGCTCGCCGCCGAGCGCGGTGTGCGGCCGGCGGCGGACGCGGGTTCGTACCTGGTGATGGGCGGGGACTTCGGCCGTCAGTTGTGTGTGCAGTACGGTATGGCGCACATCGTGGCCGTTCCTCTTGAGGCGGGGCCGGACGGCCACCCCGTGCCGCCGCAGTTCGTCAACACGAGCCTTCCTCAGTTCGTTCGCTCTTTGGCGCTGCTCGGGAAGATGTGGCGGTGGCGTTACGGGCTGACGCCGGAGCAGGCCGGGCGCTGGACCGTGGACTTTCAGGAGCAACTGGCCGCGCTGGACCCGGCCGCTCTGTCCACGCCGGAGAACTGGTGGGCCGTGCTGCTGGAGCAGATGTGGGACGGTCTCTTCTAGCGGCCGGTCCAGCGGTCGGTGAGGCGTGCCCGGACGGCGTGGTGCGCCCGGTCCCCGGTTCGGGGCCGGGCGTCCGGCGTCGCGGAGTGTCGTGTCATGGGCGCTCGGGTTGTCCGGGAATGATGGACGCCGACCTGTCGCATACCGGATTTCCGGATATAAGGGGCTACAAGGATGAGTTCACCGGTGTCTCCTGACGGTTTCGCTGTTGTCCGAGGCCGTGGTTACCGGCCCGAGCAGGTCGACCGCACGGTGGCGGAGTGCGCCCGCCAGCGGGACTCCGCCTGGGAGCGGGCCGCTCGGCTGACGGTCCTGGCGCGGGAGATGGAGGACGAGGTGCGGCACCTCGCCCAGGTCGTCGCCAAGCTTCCGCCGCAGACGTACGAGACTCTCGGTCCGCGTGCCCAGGGCCTGGTGGCGACGGCCGAGCTGGAGGCGGCGGGGCTGCGCGAGCGTGCCCAGGCCGAGGCGACGGGGCTCGCCGAGGCGGCGGAGGCCCATGCGCGTTCGGTGCGGGAGTCGGCGCACGAGTACGCGGTGGCGGTGCGTGGCGAGGCGGAGGAGTGGGCGCGGCAGGCGCAGCTGGCAGCGCAGACCGTCGCGGACGATCTGCGGACCACGGTGCGTCAGGAGACGACGGAGCGGCGTGAGGAGTCGCTGGCCGCGTTGAAGGAGATGCGGCAGCGGACGGCTCACATCCTGGCCGAGCAGGAGAAGGAGCACTCGGAGCGCTGGGACGCGGCTGGGCGGGAGATCGCCGAGCGCGAGGCGGCGATGGACGCGCGGGTGGCGGCGCTGGAGGAGTACGCGCGTACGGCGCTCGGTGAGGCGCGGCGCCGGTACGCGGACACGGAGGAGGCCGCGCGGCACGGCCAGGAGGACGCCGAGGCGCAGGCGGCGGCGGTGATCGCGCAGGCGCGGGTGCGCGAGGAGCGCATCACGCGGGACACCGAGCGGGTGCTGCGTGAGCACGAGGAGCGGCGTGAGGAGCTCAAGTCGCACATGGCGCACGTCCGGCACAGCCTGGCGGCCCTGACGGGCAAGCCGGTGGCCGAGGACGTGGCGGCGAACGAGTAGCGAGCGGTACGGCGGACGGCCCCGCCTCCTTGTGGGGGCGGGGCCGTCGTGCGTGCTGCTTCTCGTTACTTCTTGGTGGGTGTCGTCGAGGGCGTCGCCGAGGGCGTGGCCGGGGCCGGGGTCTGCGTCGCGGGGGCCGCGACGGTCAGTTCCAGGTCGAGGATCGCGCCGTCGGTCGTGGTCAGGTGCAGGATGTACGTTCCTGCGTGCTCGTCGGTGAACAGCGTCGGCAGGGTGACGTAGCCGTTCTCGTCCGTCTTGACGAGGGTGACCCGGCGCTGCGGGGTTTCGCCCCCGTCCAGGAAGTACGGGCCGGTCGTGGCGGGCGTCTTGCCGTCGCGCTCCAGGACGGTGGCGGTGACCATCGCGCCCGCGACGGCCTTGCCCTTGTCCGTGGCCTTGAGCTTGACCTGCGCCTTGAAGGAGCTCTTCGGAGCGGCCGTCAGGTCGCCCTTTCCGTCGCGTTCCAGGGCGGTGGCGCGCGGGGCGGGTGCTGCCTTGACGGTGCCGGCGAAGTCGACCGTGATCTTTGCGCCGCCCTTGCCGTCGACCGTGGCGCGGACGGTGAAGTCGCCGGCGAGCCTGCCCGCGGTGAGCTTCGGGGCGACGGCCTTGCCGTCCTTGTCGACGGTGACGGTGGCGGTGCGGCTCTTGTCCTCGAAGCGGGCTTCGGTCCTCAGGCCGACGACCTCGAACGTGACGCGGGTGCCCGCCGGGGCGGCCTTTCCGTCGGCGGTCAGGGCGCGGACGGCCGGCTGGTCGGCGAAGGTCTCGCCGGCCGTGGCCGTCAGCTGCTCGTCGCCGACACGGTCGAGGCGGGAGACGGCGGCCGGCTTCTCCGGGGTGGGCTTGTCCGGGTTATCGGGCTTGCTTGGGTTGTCGGGCTTGGGCTTGTCCGGCGTCGGCTTGTTCGGAGTCGACGGCGTCGAGGGCTTCGAGGGCGTACCGGGCTTGGAGCTGCCCGTACCGCCGTTGCCGCCGTTGTTGCCACCGTTCCAGGGCGGCGTCGGCGTGGGCTTCGGGCCGCTCCACGGCGGGGTCGGCGTGCGGGACGGCCCGGTGCCGGTGCCGGTGCCGGTGTCGGGCGTGGTGCCGACCTGGCCGCTCTGGTACGTGCGCATCCAGGCGAGGACGGCGTTCACGTACTCGCGGGAGTTGTTGTAGCTGAGGATGGCCCGGTCGAGGTCGGCGGGGTCGCGCAGGTCCTTGCTGCCGGCGCAGAGGTAGCGGGCGGTGCCCGCGGCCGCGTCGAAGATGTTGTTGGGGTCGGCCTTGCCGTCGCCGTTGCCGTCGACGCCGTAGCTCTCCCAGGTGGAGGGGATGAACTGGGTCGGCCCCACGGCCCGGTCGTACTGGGCGTCGCCGTCCCAGCGGCCGCCGTCGGTGTCCTTGATCTCCGCGAACTGGCCGCCCGTCAGCCGGGGCCCCAGGATCTGTCTGTCCGTCGTGCCGTCCGAGCGCAGCCCGTAGGAGGCCGCGTGCTCGGACTCCACCTTTCCGATGCCGGCGACGAGCTGCCACGGGATGTGGCAGCCCGGGTAGCGCTCGGCGGCGAGCTTCTCGGCGTTCTTGTACGCGGCGAGGGCGGTCACGGGGATGCCCGTGCTGCCGTCGGGGGTGTCACCGCGGCCGGCGGGGGAACCGGGCTTGCCGGAGGCGCCGGGGCGCGGGACGAGGTCGGGGAGGGTGAGGTTGGGGACGCCGTGCGGCTTCCGCTGCGGATTGTCGGGCCCGGGGGACGGGTCGCCGCCGAACGCGCCGCTCGCGGGGCTGGCGCCCACCGCGGCGGTCGTGAGGCTGGCGACGAGCAGAGCGGTGCACAGTCCCTGGCGCGAGACGCTCGCAGCGCGGGTACGAAGTATCTTCACGGAGGCTGCTTCCTCGGGAGACCGGCGGCCGTGTGAAGGGGTTCGCCCGTCTCCCCCCTCGGCCATAGACCCGAACATTAATTCCCAGTGGCCGCAATTGTCTTGTCCGGGGACTGGCTTCACAGATTCTTCGCGGCCTCTTCTTCCGCAAGTGGCCTTCCGGAGTGGGTACTTCCGGGCTTTTGCGCGGCCGACGCGTGGCCGGTGCGTAGCGGAGCTCCCGCCTCCGTCAGGGTCGGCCCTGCGAACCCCTAGGGGTATCGCCGTACGTTCTCCACCTCCCGGTTCGTACCGCAGGAGGAGGAGTGGGGCCCGGGCCGCTGCCTACATTTCTGTGAGCGGCCGGAGTGCGGGGGGTGGGGCTCGGGGCGCTTCGGCATGAGCCCACACCCGCAATAGGAGAAGCACACCGTGACAACCGCTGTATCGATACCCATGGCCGGGGGCACCGGAGGCCAAGCGGCCGTCGCGGCGCGGGCCCGGCAGGTCGTCAAGGCCTACGGGTCCGGGGAGACCCGGGTAGTCGCCCTCGACCAGGTGGACGTGGACATCGCCCGTGGCCGGTTCACGGCCATCATGGGCCCGTCGGGGTCCGGCAAGTCCACGCTGATGCACTGTCTGGCCGGGCTCGACACCGTCAGCTCGGGGCAGATATTCATCGACGACACCGAGATCACGTCGCTGAAGGACAAGAAGCTCACACGGCTGCGCCGGGACCGGATCGGCTTTATCTTCCAGGCGTTCAACCTGCTGCCGACGCTGAACGCCCTGGAGAACATCACGCTCCCCATGGACATCGCCGGCCGCAAGCCCGACCAGGCGTGGCTGGACCGGGTCGTCGACACCGTCGGTCTGTCCGGGCGGCTCAAACACCGCCCGAACCAGCTCTCCGGCGGTCAGCAGCAGCGCGTCGCCGTGGCCCGCGCCCTCGCCGCCCGGCCCGAGATCATCTTCGGTGACGAGCCCACCGGCAACCTGGACTCCCGCTCCGGCGCCGAGGTCCTCGGCTTCCTCCGCCGCTCGGTGGACGAACTGGGGCAGACCATCGTCATGGTGACGCATGACGCCGTCGCCGCCTCGTACGCGGACCGGGTCCTCTACCTCGCCGACGGGCGCATCGTCGACGAGATGTACGAGCCCACCGCCGACGCCGTCTTCGAGCGGATGAAGAAGTTCGACGCCCGTGGGCGGGTGTCGTGACCGTCCTCAAGACCTCCCTGCGCAACGTTCTCGCGCACAAGGGACGCATGGCGCTCTCCGCCGTCGCCGTCCTGCTGTCGGTGGCGTTCGTGTGCGGCACGCTCGTCTTCACCGACACCATGAACGCCACGTTCGACAAGCTCTTCGCCTCCACCGCCGCCGACGTCAGCGTCTCCCCGAAGAAGACCGACGACGCCCAGGAGACCGGCCGGCCGGAGACCGTCCCCGCGTCCCTGGCGCCCCGCCTCGCCAAGGTGACCGGCGTGGCCAAGGTCGAGCCGCACGCCACCAGCAAGCAGCTCACCGCGGCCGACGCGAAGAACAAGAGCATCAGCCCCGAGTCCGGCGCCCCCACCGTCGGCACCAACTGGGACGAGAGCCAGAAGAAGTCCGTCGAGATCACCAGCGGCCATGAGCCGCACGGCCCCGGCGAGACCGTCCTGGACGCCGACACCGCCAAGAAGCACGGCCTGAAGACGGGCGACAGGCTCCGGGTCATGGCGGCCCCGGGTGACTTCTCCGTGACGATCGTCGGCATCGCCACGTACAAGACCACCAACCCCGGCGCGGCCGTCCTCTACTTCGACACCCCCACCGCGCAGACCCGGCTCCTCGGCGGCGCCGGCGCCTACAGCGGCTACGGGCTGACCGCCGCCCCCGGCGTCACCGACGAGGATCTGAAGCAGAACGTCACCGCCGCCCTCGGCACGGACGGCGCGGACTTCGCGATCCGGACCGCCGCCGAGACCAAGGCCGAGAACAAGAAGGACATCGGCTCGGTCCTCGACGTCATGAAGTACGCGCTGCTGGGTTTTGCCGGCATCGCCGTCCTCGTGGGCGTCTTCCTCATCGTCAACACCTTCTCCATGCTCGTCGCCCAGCGCACCCGCGAGACCGGCCTGATGCGGGCCATCGGCTCGAGCCGCTCGCAGGTCCTGCGGTCCGTGCTGGTGGAGGCGGTCCTCCTCGGCGTCGTCGGCTCGGTGCTGGGCATCGGCGGCGGTATCGCCCTGGCCGTGGGACTGATGGAGCTCATGGGCTCCATGGGCATGAACCTCGACACCTCCGAGCTCACCGTCAAGGCCACCACGCCCGTCGTGGGCCTGCTCCTCGGCGTCGTCGTCACCGTCCTGGCGGCCTTCCTGCCCGCCCGGCGGGCCGGGAAGATCTCCCCGATCGCCGCCCTGCGCGACGCGGGCACCCCCGCCGACGGCAAGGCCGGAAGGATCCGGGCCGTCATCGGCCTGACTCTCTCGGCCGCCGGCGGCGCCGCGCTGCTGGCCGCCGCGAACGCGGACGAGCCCTCGGCCGGCTCGGGCCTGCTGGGCCTGGGCGTACTGCTCACCCTCGTCGGCTTCGTGGTCGTCGGCCCGCTGCTGGCCGGCTTCGTGGTCCGCGTCATCAGCGCCGTCGTTCTGCGGGTCTTCGGCCCCGTCGGCCGGCTCGCCGAACGCAACGCCCTGCGCAACCCGCGCCGTACGGGCGCCACGGCCTCCGCCCTGATGATCGGCCTCGCGCTGGTCGCCGCCCTGTCGGTGGTCGGCTCCTCCATGGTCGCCTCGGCTACGGACCAGCTCGACAAGTCCGTCGGCGCGGACTTCATCGTCCAGAGCGACCACGGGCCGCTCACGCCGAAGCAGAGCGAGGCCGTCCGCCGGGCCACCGGCATCGCCCACTTCACGACGATCACCACGGTCAAGGCCCGGATCGCCCTCCCCGACGGCACGTCCGTCACCGAAGGTTTGAACGCCTCCCAGGCCACCTACGGCGAGGACCTCCGCACGGAGACCGTCCAGGGCACCTTCGCCGATGCCTGGGGCAAGGACGCCATGACCCTCCCCGAGGGCTTCGCCAAGGACCACAGGATCAAGCTGGGCGACCGGCTGACCGTCACGATGACCGGCGGCCGCGAGGCCAGGCTCCAGGTCAAGGCCATCACCTCCGACGACACCAGCATCAACAAGGGCGGGATGTTCATCGGCCTCGACACCGCCCGGCAGTACCTGCCTGCGGACCGGATGCCGCTGGACATGCTGATCCTCGCCAAGGCCGCCGACGGCCACGCCAAGGAGGCCGCCGCCTCCCTCAAGGCCGCCGTCGCCGACTACCCGCAGGTCAAGGTCCGCGACCAGGCCGACTACAAGAAGCTCATCCAGGACCAGGTCGGCCAGCTGCTCAACATGATCTACGGCCTGCTGGCCCTCGCGATCATCGTGGCCGTCCTGGGTGTCGTGAACACCCTCGCCCTGTCGGTCGTCGAACGCACCCGCGAGATCGGCCTGCTGCGCGCCATCGGCTTCTCCCGCCGCCAGCTGCGCCGCATGATCCGCCTGGAGTCGGTGGTCATCGCCCTCTTCGGCGCGCTGCTCGGCCTGGGCCTGGGCATGGCCTGGGGCACCACGTCCCAGCGACTGCTGGCCACACAGGGGCTGGGCGTGCTGGACATCCCCTGGCCGACGATCACCACGGTCTTCCTCGGCTCGGCGGTGGTGGGCCTCCTCGCCGCGCTCATCCCGGCGTTCCGGGCGGGACGGATGAACGTCCTGCGGGCGATCGCGACGGACTAGCAGGCCGCTGCCCGAGGAAACGACGGCCCGGACGCGCCACGGGGGTGCGAGTCCGGGCCGTTCGTCTTCCCGGGGCCCCGCCCCGGACCCCGGTCCTCAAGCGCGCGTCAGCGCGGGGCCCCGCGCCGAGCCCCGGCACGTGTCGGCACCCCGTCGTAGTCTGGAACCCCCGGCTCGGCCGCCCGCAGGGCACCCGCGTCGGGCTAGTCGCGTTGTCCACCCCCGGGACGGGATGCACTTCATGAGCCTGCACGGTCTGCTCGACGCCGTCGTCAACGATCCGGCGCTCGCCGAAGCGGTGAAGGCCGCGGGCGACGGCAACCGGCCGCACATCGACCTGGTCGGCCCGCCCGCCGCGCGTCCCTTCGCGATCGCCGCGCTCGCCCGGGACGCCGGGCGGCCCGTGCTCGCCGTGACCGCCACCGGCCGGGAGGCCGAGGACCTGGCGGCGGCGCTGCGCTCGCTCCTCCCGGAGGACGCCGTCGTCGAGTACCCCGCGTGGGAGACGCTGCCGCACGAGCGGCTGTCCCCGCGCTCGGACACCGTCGGCCGCCGCCTCGCCGTGCTGCGCCGCCTCGCGCACCCGAGCAAGGACGACCCGGCCGCGGGGCCCGTCAGCGTCGTCGTGGCGCCCATCCGGTCCGTGCTCCAGCCGCAGGTCAAGGGCCTCGGCGACCTGGAGCCGGTGAGCCTGCGCACGGGCCGGACCGCCGACCTCGAAGAGGTCGTGGCCGCCCTCGCCGCCGCCGCGTACTCCCGCGTCGAACTGGTCGAGAAGCGCGGCGAGTTCGCCGTCCGCGGCGGCATCCTCGACGTGTTCCCGCCGACCGAGGAGCATCCCCTCCGCGTCGAGTTCTGGGGCGACGACGTCGAGGAGATCCGTTACTTCAAGGTCGCCGACCAGCGCTCCCTGGAGGTCTCCGAGCACGGCCTGTGGGCCCCGCCCTGCCGTGAGCTGCTGCTCACCGACCAGGTCCGTGAACGAGCCGCGGCCCTGGCCGAGGAGCACCCCGAGCTCGGCGAGCTCCTCGGGAAGATCGCCGAGGGGATCGCGGTCGAGGGCATGGAGTCCCTCGCGCCCGTCCTCGTCGACGACATGGAGCTGCTCCTGGACGTGCTGCCGGCCCGCGCGATGGCCGTGGTCTGCGACCCCGAGCGGGTCCGGACGCGGGCCGCCGACCTGGTCGCCACCTCCCAGGAGTTCCTCCAGGCGTCCTGGGCCGCCACGGCCGGCGGCGGCGAGGCTCCCATCGATGTGAACGCCGCGTCCTTGTGGAGCATCGCCGACGTTCGCGACCGGGCCCGTGAGCTCGGCATCATGTGGTGGTCGGTCAGTCCGTTCGCGGCGGGAGAGGCGGGCGAGGACGGTGACGAGGGGCTGGGCGGCGACGTCCTCCGGCTCGGCATGCACGCCCCCGAGACCTACCGCGGCGACACCGCCCGCGCCCTGGCCGACACCAAGGGCTGGGTCGCCGACGGCTGGCGCACGGTCTTCCTCACCGAGGGCCACGGCCCCGCCGCCCGTACGGCCGAGGTGCTGGCGGGCGAGGGGATCCCCGCCCGTCTCGACGCGGACCTGCCGGGGCTGACGCCCGCCCTCGTCCACGTCTCCTGCGCGAGCCTCGACAACGGCTTCGTCGACCCCGCCCTCAAGCTCGCGGTGCTCACCGAGGCCGACCTCACCGGCCAGAAGTCCGCCAGCAAGGACCTGGGCCGGATGCCGGTCCGCCGCCGCAAGACCATCGACCCGCTGACCCTCCAGGCCGGGGACTACATCGTCCACGAGCAGCACGGCGTCGGCCGCTACCTGGAGATGATCCAGCGCACCGTCCAGGGTGCCACCCGCGAGTACCTGCTCGTCGAGTACGCCCCCGCCAAGCGCGGCCAGCCCGGTGACCGCCTCTACATCCCCACCGACCAGCTGGAGCAGGTCACCAAGTACGTCGGCGGCGAGGCCCCCACCCTCCACCGGCTGGGCGGCGCCGACTGGACGAAGACCAAGGCGCGCGCCAAGAAGGCCGTCAAGGAGATCGCCGCCGACCTGATCAAGCTCTACTCGGCCCGGATGGCCGCCCCCGGTCACTCCTTCGCACCGGACACCCCCTGGCAGCGGGAGCTGGAGGACGCCTTCCCCTACGCGGAGACGCCCGACCAGCTCACCACCATCGCCGAGGTCAAGGAGGACATGGAGAAGACCGTCCCCATGGACCGCCTGGTCTGCGGCGACGTCGGCTACGGCAAGACCGAGATCGCGGTCCGCGCGGCCTTCAAGGCCGTACAGGACGGCAAACAGGTGGCCGTGCTGGTGCCCACCACGCTGCTGGTGCAGCAGCACTTCGGCACCTTCTCCGAGCGCTACTCCCAGTTCCCGGTGGTCACCAAGGCCCTTTCCCGCTTCCAGACCGACACGGAGGCCAAGGCCGTCCTGGAAGGCCTGCGCGACGGCTCGGTCGACATCGTCATCGGCACCCACCGTCTCTTCTCCTCCGAGACCAAGTTCAAGGACCTGGGTCTGGTCATCGTCGACGAGGAGCAGCGCTTCGGCGTCGAGCACAAGGAGCAGCTGAAGAAGCTCCGCGCCAACGTCGACGTCCTGACGATGTCCGCGACCCCCATCCCCCGCACGCTCGAGATGGCGGTCACCGGCATCCGCGAGATGTCGACGATCACCACCCCGCCGGAGGAGCGCCACCCGGTGCTCACCTTCGTCGGTCCGTACGACCAGAAGCAGATCGGCGCCGCGATCCGGCGCGAGCTGCTGCGCGAGGGCCAGGTCTTCTACATCCACAACCGCGTCGAGTCCATCGACCGGGCGGCGGCGAAGCTGCGCGAGATCGTGCCCGAGGCGCGGATCGCCACGGCCCACGGCCAGATGGGGGAGTCGGCGCTGGAGCAGGTCGTGGTCGACTTCTGGGAGAAGAAGTTCGACGTGCTGGTCTCGACGACGATCGTCGAGTCGGGCATCGACATCTCCAACGCCAACACCCTCATCGTCGAGCGCGGCGACAACTTCGGCCTGTCGCAGCTCCACCAGCTGCGCGGCCGGGTGGGCCGTAGCCGTGAGCGCGGCTACGCCTATTTCCTCTACCCGCCGGAGAAGCCGCTCACCGAGACCGCGCACGAGCGGCTGGCCACCATCGCCCAGCACACGGAGATGGGCGCGGGCATGTACGTCGCCATGAAGGACCTGGAGATCCGCGGCGCGGGCAATCTCCTCGGCGGCGAGCAGTCCGGTCATATCGCGGGCGTCGGCTTCGACCTCTACATCCGGATGGTCGGCGAGGCCGTGGCCGACTACCGGGCCTCGGTCGAGGGTGGCGCGGAGGAGGCGGAGGCGCCGCTCGAGGTGAAGATCGAGCTGCCCGTCGACGCGCACGTCCCCCACGACTACGCGCCGGGCGAGCGGCTGCGCCTCCAGGCGTACCGGGCCATCGCCTCGGCCAACTCCGAGGAGGACATCAAGGCCGTCCGCGAGGAGCTCACCGACCGCTACGGCAAGCTGCCGGAGCCCGTGGAGAACCTGCTGCTGGTCGCCGGGCTGCGGATGCTCGCGCGTGCCTGCGGGGTCTCCGACATCACCCTTCAGGGCTCCAATGTGCGCTTCGGCCCGGTGGAGCTGCGCGAGTCCCAGGAGCTGAGGCTCAAGCGGCTCCACCCGCGCACGGTCATGAAGCCCGCCACCCGGCAGATCCTGGTGCCCCGCCCGGCGACCCGTCCCATCGGCGGCAAGCCGCTGGTCGGGCGCGAGCTGCTCGCGTGGACGGGTGAGTTTCTTACGACGATCCTCGGCTGAGGCCGGGTGCTCAGGGGCGTGGGCCCCTGAGCACCCGGGCGCGGGTCAGCCGATGTGCCGCAGGACGGCGTAGCCGCTCTCGGTGCCGAGCACGGTGAAGGTGGCCCCCGGGTGCCGGTGCCGCGCGTCCTCGACGAGGTCCTGCGCGGTCCGGCCGTCGGTTATGCGCAGCGCGATGTAGGCGGGGACGATGCCGCGGGTGTCGCCTATCCAGAAGACCCGGCAGCGGTGGACGAGCCGGCTTATGGGGGTGATGTCGGCCTCGACGGTGGCGTTGTCGGGGATCCGGTCGAAGAGGCGTTCCGCGGCCTTGACGCTCTCGGGTATCCGGTAGGTGTCCGGCATGGTCAGGGAGTACACCGGCAGGGACGCGCTGAGCGCGAGGGCCGCGGCGAGGACGGCGGCGGGCAGCTGGTGGGCGTAGCGGCGCATCCATTGGCGGCCGGCGCCGCGCGCCTTGGTGAGCGCGTCGGTGAGGGCGATGAAGACGATGGGCATCAGGACGGCGCTGTAGTGCCAGTCGGTGCCCCAGTAGTGGTCGTCGTGGGAGGCGAACCGCCAGCCCAGGGTGGGCAGGGCGACGAGCAGCACCGGTGAGCGCAGTGCCAGCAGTCCGGTGGTGGGCAGCAGGATCCACAGCAGGGTGCGGACGGCGGTGTCCACGGGGATGGTGGGTGCGGGGCCGCCGTCGCCGCTGAGCTTGTTCCAGTAGTCGTAGGAGCCGCTGTTGTTGAAGCCGGGGATGATCACGCCGAGGGCGAGCGCGGTGGCCGCCAGTCCGAAGGCCACCAGTCCGCAGGCCAGGGCCATGGCGCGGGGGTCGCGGCCCGTGCCGCGCAGCCGGAGGAGGATCACCACGCCGATGGCCGCGGCCGTGACTCCGAGGTCCTCCTTGACCAGGGCCAGCGGAACCGCCCAGAGCACCGCGGCCGTCCACCGCCGGCGGACCAGCGCCTCCAGGGAGAAGGCCAGCAGCGGCATGGCGAAGGCGATCTCGTGGAAGTCGAACTCGACCGCGCGCTGGACTCCCCAGGACAGTCCGTAGGCGATGCCGATCGCCAGTCCCCGGCCGCGGCCGAGGAGGTGGGCGGCGAGCCGGGTGACCGGCACGGCCGACAGCGCGAACAGCGCGGCCTGCACCACGAGGAGGGTGACGGGGGTGGGGAAGACCCGGTAGAGGGGGGCGATCAGCGCGGTGACGGGGCTGAAGTGGTCGCCGAGGATGTTGGTGCCGGGGCCCTTGAGGTCGGCTATGGGGGCCCGTAGATGGGCGTAGGCCCGTATCGCCTGCTCGAAGATGCCCAGGTCCCAGGACATGGTGAGCATCCGCAGATGACGGCTGACGGACAGGGTGGTGTAGAGGACGAACAGGGCGGCGCCCACCCAGTAGGGGTCCAGTCCCGGTGCGCGCAGCCGGGCGGACGGGGGGCGGCCGGCCGGTGTGGCCTCGGCCGGGCTGTGGCCTGCTGCCGACACGTCGGCGGTGGCCGAGTCCATGGGTGGTCCTCTCTGCTTCCTACGGCTTCCGGGGGCTGCTTCGTGCCCCTTGGCTGGCTTCAGCCGGTTTTCTTGCGGTCCGTGCTCCCTGCTGGTCTTGAAGTATGCGTCCTCGGCGGCGGGCGTCACGATGCCGTCGGACGCCGGGATCCGGCGCTCTCTCCGGCGGCTGGGCCGGACGCACGCGCGATGCCACTCTCCCGGGAGTCTCCCCGGGGCTTCGCGCATCCCGGCGGACCGCGAATCGTTGGCCGAATCAGTGGCTTGGGCCACGCGGACTGCCTACCATCGATCAACGCCAGGCCGATGGACCGCACGTCGCGGGGCGCCGCCCCGCCCTACGCCCCTGCCCACGCATGCCGCACGATCTCCGTTGCCGGGAGGCTTCATGATCCGCCGCAGGACAGCGCTCTCCGTCTCCGCCGCCGGGCTGCTCGCCGTGCCCCTGCTCACCGGCTGCGGCTCCACCCCGCATCCCGGTGCCGCCGCCGTGGTGGGCAAGGACCGGATCACCGTCGCCCAGCTCCAGAACCAGGTGGAGGACGTGAGGAAGGCGCAGCGGTCCTCGCCGCAGGGGCGGCAGCTGCTGGCGGGCAGCGCCCGGCTCGGCCAGGACACCCTGGTGCGGCTGATCCAGTACCGGGTCATCGAGGCCGCCGGCCGGGACAACGGCATCGACGTCACCCGGCGGGAGCTCCAGGAGCGCCGGGAGGAGGTCGAGAAGCTGCTCGGCGGCCCGGCGGCGGTCGACAACCGGTTCCTCGCGGCGGGGATCGCCCCCGACCAGGTCGACCAGGAGTTGTCGGCCGGGCTCGTCCGCGCCAAGCTGGAGAAGAAGCTCGGCCAGGCCCGTGCCGTCGACGAGCTGATGAAGACGTCCGAGGCCCTGCGCGTCGACGTCAATCCGCGCTACGGCACGTGGGACGCCAAGCGCGGCACGGCCCGGACCGTCCAGGAGCCCTGGCTGCGCCCCGCCGAGCAGCCCGCCCCCGAACAGCCCGCCTGAGCGGGCTCGGCCGCGCCCGAAGGGGCGCGGGGAACTGCGCGACCAGCCACGATGTGCCCGCAGCGCTTGACTTCCAGCGGAGCGCTTAGGCTCGGCCGTGTGACTGACCGCGTGAACGCTCCCGCCGACGCCCCCGAGGGCGACTCCCTCGGCCGTATCGTCCTGCTGACCACCAGCCACCGGGTCGCCCCCGGTCTGCTGTCCTGGCCGGCGTGGCAGACGCTGCGCGCCGCCGACCGGGTGCTGTGCGCCGACGCCGGCCACCCCCAGCTGCCGTATCTGGGGGAGGCCGGCGTCGTGGTCGAGCAGGCGGCGCCGGTCGCGCGGGAGCTCGTCGACTACTGCGCGGCGGGCGGGCGTACCGCCGTGGTGCTCACCTCCGCCGAGGGCGAGTCGGCCCTCACCGACGGTCTGGCCCGGCTGGCGGGCTCCGGCCGGGAGTCGATGCCCGCGCTGGAGCTGCTCCCCGGCTCGTACGATCTGCCCGGCGCCCGGCTGCTCGACCTGGTGCAGGTGATGGACCGGATCCGCGTGTCCTGCCCGTGGACGGGTGTCCGTACCCATGAGGACCTGGCGAAGTACGGGCTGGAGGAGATGTACGAGCTCCTGGAGGCCATCGAGACCGGTGACCGGGAGGAGCTCCGGGAGGAGCTGGGCGACGTTCTGCTCCAGGTCGTCTTCCACGCCCGGATCGCCCAGGACGACCCGGACGAGCCGTTCTCCGTCGACGACGTCGCCGCCGGGATCGTCGACAAGCTCATCCACCGCCACCCGCACGTCTTCGGGGAGGAGTCCGCCGA
Source organism: Streptomyces hesseae (assembly GCF_031845785.1). Lineage (NCBI taxonomy): Bacteria > Bacillati > Actinomycetota > Actinomycetes > Kitasatosporales > Streptomycetaceae > Streptomyces > Streptomyces hesseae. The sequence goes on along the minus strand of NZ_JAVRFI010000003.1, from coordinate 51,839 downwards.
GACGCCGGAGGAGGTCAAGGCGCACTGGATGCGGACGAAGGCCGCCGAGAAGCGCCGGGAGTCGGTCACCGAGGGCGTGCCGCTGGGGCAGCCCGCCCTGGCCCTCGCCGCGAAGCTGGCCTCCCGGGCCCGCCACGAGCGGCTGGAGGTGGCCCTGCCGGACGGGGACGGCGTCGGCTACGAGCTGCTGGCCCTGGCCGTACGGGCGGAGGCGGCCGGTGTGGAGCCGGAGACCGCCCTGCGGGCGGCCGCGCGCACCTATCGTGACGCGATCCGGGCCGCCGAGGAGGCCCGTGGTGAGACCCGTGGCGAGGCCGGTGGCGGGGCCCCGGAGTAGCGCGGACGGGGCGTTCGCTCACCCGTTCGGCCCAGTGGCGGTCTTGACGGCGCGGCCAACGGGTACCCGAATCCCATGCGCACCGATCCCCTCGTCACAGCCGCGGCCCTCGCCGCTCCCCCTCAGCTCGGCGGCATCGCCCCCTTCATCGTGGGGCTCTTCGTCGTCGCCATCCTGATCGGCGCCATCGTCGTCGGCCGGAGGGTCCGCGACCGGGAGCCCCCGCCGCCGAGCCAGCCGCAGCGCCGCCAGGGCGCCTGGCAGACCCGGCAGGAGTACGACCGGGGGCCCAGCTCCCCCGATCACGGCCCGGGGCACACCCATGACGAGGAGTCGGTGGGGTACGTCACCGAGCACCACGAGCCGGACGAGATGCAGACGGAGGCCGACGGGGAGCGCCGCCTTCCGCATGAGATGAGGAACCCGGGCAGCCATCCCGAGGAGCTCTCCGAGGAGCGGAAGAAATGGGACCCCGGCAGCAGCGGCGCCTTCGGCAGCGGCGGCGGTGGGCACCACTAGGTAGCGTCGGGGCGTGCACGAGAATCACACGCCCCCCGCCCCACCCCTCTTCACCTGGGAGTTCGCCTCCGACCCCTACCCGGCGTACGCCTGGCTGCGCGAGCACTCGCCGGTGCACCGCACCGAGCTGCCCAGCGGCGTCGAGGCCTGGCTGGTCACCCGCTACGCCGACGCCCGGCAGGCGCTCGCCGACCAGCGGCTGTCGAAGAATCCCGTGCACCACTCCGAGAGCGCCCACGGCAAGGGGAAAGTGGGCATCCCCGGCGAGCGCAGCGCCAATCTCATGACGCACCTGCTCAATATCGACCCGCCGGACCACACCCGGCTGCGCCGGCTGGTGTCCAAGGCGTTCACCCCGCGCCGGGTCGCGGAGTTCGCGCCCCGCGTCCAGGAGCTCACCGACCAGCTGATCGACACGATTCTAGACAAACAGGGCATCGAGAAAGGGAAAGCCGACCTCATCCACGAGTTCGCCTTTCCCCTCCCCATCTACGCCATCTGCGACATGCTCGGCGTCCCCCGCGAGGACCAGGACGACTTCCGGGACTGGGCGGGGATGATGATCCGCCACGGCGGCGGGCCACGCGGCGGAGTGGCCCGTTCCGTCAAGCGGATGCGGACGTACCTCGCGGAGCTGATCCACCGGAAGCGCGAGGACCTCGGGGAGGACCTCATCTCCGGTCTCATCCGGGCGAGCGACCACGGCGAGCACCTCACGGAGAACGAGGCCGCGGCGATGGCCTTCATCCTCTTGTTCGCCGGTTTTGAAACAACTGTGAACCTGATCGGTAACGGAACCTACGCGCTGCTGCGCAACCCGGATCAGCGCGAAAGGCTCCAAAACGCCCTGGCCGAGGGCGACGAGAGCCTCCTCGCCACCGGCATCGAGGAACTCCTGCGCTACGACGGCCCCGTGGAGCTGGCCACCTGGCGGTTCGCCACCCAGGACCTGACCCTCGGCGGGCAGCGCATCGCCGAGGGTGATCCCGTGCTCGTCGTCCTGGCCGCCGCCGACCGCGATCCCGAGCGTTTCGCCGACCCCGACACCCTTGATCTGTCCCGGCGCGACAACCAGCACCTGGGCTACGGGCACGGCATCCACTACTGCCTCGGCGCGCCCCTCGCCCGCCTGGAGGGCCAGGCCGCGATCGCGACGCTGCTGCGCCGGCTGCCCGATCTCTCCCTCGCCGCCGAACCCGAGGACCTGCGCTGGCGCGGCGGCCTGATCATGCGTGGATTGCGTACTTTGCCCGTGGAGTTCACGCCCAAAAGCCCCCTCGTGTGACGCCCGGTCAATCGGCATTTATCGGCGCGTGACCTCCGCTACACCGGCTTGTGACTCCCGGGAGGCGTCGCTATGGTCTGCGACCAACCGGACGCCGCCTACACGAGAGGCCCACACATGCGCTCAGGAACCGGTAGACATCGCCGCCCCCGCCAGGCACCCGCCATCGTGCTCGCCGTCGGAGTGACCGGCGCCAGCGCGGCCCTTCCGCTGCTGGCGTCGGGATCCGCCGTCGCGGCGGACGCGGGCACCTGGGACAAGGTCGCCCAGTGCGAGAGCGGAGGGATGTGGAGCGCCAACAACGGCAACGGCCTCCACGGCGGTCTCCAGATGACCCAGCAGATGTGGGAGCAGAACGGCGGCATCGCGTACGCGCCGCGCCCCGACCTGGCCAGCCGGTCCCAGCAGATAGCCGTGGCCGAGCGGATCCTCAAGGCGGAGGGCGCCGACACCTGGCGGAGCTGCGCGGTCAGTTCGGGCCTGGCCGGCGAGGCGGCCCAGGGCGAGGACAAGGCGCCGGAGGTGGACCCGGGTGACGGGTCGTCCTCCGCAGCGCCGGAGCCCGTCCGCCCGCGTACGCCCGGGCGCGGCAACCTGCCCGCTCCCGAGCGCACGTCGCCCGCGCCGTCCGCCCCGTCCTCCGGGTCGCACAAGCCCGCGCCCGGCTCGTCCGGTTCACCCACCCCGGACTCCTCCGGCACCCCGTCCGCTTCGACGAGCCCGTCCCCGGACACCTCCCCGGGCAAGCACCGCAAGGACCCGTCGGGGCAGCCGACGACGGGTACGACCCCCGGCGCGTCGACCGATCCGACCGCCATCCCGACGGCCCCGGTCGGCAGCCCCTCGAACACCCCGGCGAACACGCCCTCGGACACCCCCGGAACGGGATCCTCGCCTTCCGCTTCGCCGCTTCCCGGCGATGCCGGAACGCCCTCCGGAACGGGCCGGCACCGCGGCGACCCGTCGCCCTCCGGCGATGCTCAGCGGCCCTCCCGGGGCGGCGAGGGCCGGACGGACCTGCCCGCCGCCAACGACTACACCGTGCGGCCCGGTGACAACCTGTCAGCGATCGCCGAGCAGCACTCGGTCGCCGGAGGCTGGCAGACGCTGTATCAGAAGAACGAAAAAGCAGTCGGTTCCGATCCGGACCTTATCCGTCCTGGTCAGAGGCTTGACATCAAGCAGTAGCGCTCCGGTTCGAGGCGAATGTCCGTTCCAGTCGAAAGTGAGACATGGGTCTCGTTGACGACCCGTCGGATGCCTCAAATCCGTTTTGCTCGAATGGCCTCTCACCTGCGGAAACGTCAAGTTTCTGGGGCTAACTCCGGCCGCCGGTGGCTGAAAAGTGGGGTTTGAACCCGTCGGCCGCCTGTGATTACCGTCGTCACCGCTCGCCACCGCGAGCACCACGGCCGCACGCCGAATCCTGCCGGCGGCCGGGGGAGTCGTCGCGCAAGCGCCGTAGGCAGGAGCGGGGGAACCAAGGTAAGTCGCCGTAACGGTCCCAAGGCCAATGGCCGAAGGAACGGGACGGCTTGGGGTGAAGCCCGGAACGCGAAAGCGCACCGGGCCGGGCGAACTCACAGCCCGAACCCGACAGCTCACCTCGTAGGCGTCGGTGAGGAAACCGACTTATGTCCAAGGGCAAGCACCGTCGTCCGTCCAAGGCCGTCCGCATCGTCACGCTCGCCGGCGTCACCGGCGCAGCGGTCGCAGCCCCTCTGATGGTCGCGACCTCCGCCAACGCCGCCTCCGTCTCCACGTGGGACAAGGTCGCCCAGTGCGAGTCCACCGGGAACTGGCACATCAACACCGGCAACGGCTACTACGGTGGCCTCCAGTTCTCGAACTCCTCCTGGAAGGCCGCCGGCGGCACGCAGTACGCCCCGCGCGCCGACCTGGCCACCAAGTCCCAGCAGATCGCCACCGCCGAGCGCCTGCTCGCCATGCAGGGTCCGGGCGCCTGGGGCTGCGCCGGTGAGGGTGGCCTCACCAGTGGCGGCGCCAAGGCGAACGTCGACACCGACGACTCCGACGGCGGTTACGTCGCGAAGAAGTCCACGAAGTCCGCCTCCGGCGCCTACGGCAAGGCCCACGCCGACCGCAGCAAGCGTGAGGCCGCGCCCCAGGGCAAGCACAGCAGCAAGCCGGTCCAGGAGTCGGACGACTCCGACGACGAGGCCCCGGCGCCGAAGCAGACCGCCCCGCGGACCGTCCAGAAGGGCGACGGCGAGTACCAGGTGAAGGCGGGCGACACCCTCGGCACCATCGCCGCGTCCCAGAAGGTCCAGGGCGGCTGGCAGAAGCTGCACGAGCTCAACAAGAAGATCGTGCCCGACGCCGACGTGATCTTCCCGGGCCAGCAGCTCCACCTGCGCTGAGCAAGGGCCGGCCGGGACCCCACCGGGCCCCGGCCGGCCGAGCGACCGCCCCGCTCCGATGCGACTTCCCCCCGAGCCGCATCGGAGCGGGGCTCCGCTCGTTCTGCCGGTCGCTCGTTGAGCGAACACACCGACGATTCGTCCGGGGATCTCGGCGTTTGTGCCAATTTTCGGCGCGGGTGACAGGGCAAGGGCGGGCGCATGCTCCGGGGCCCGTTAGGCTCGTGCTGCAGAACTCCAGACACACACGAAGGAGACCCTCGTGCCGTCCATCGACGTCGTCGTAGCTCGCGAGATCCTCGACTCGCGAGGCAACCCCACGGTCGAGGTCGAGGTCGGCCTCGACGACGGCTCCACGGGCCGTGCCGCCGTACCGTCCGGCGCCTCCACCGGCGCCTTCGAGGCCATCGAGCTCCGCGACGGTGACCCCAAGCGCTACCTCGGCAAGGGTGTCGAGAAGGCCGTCCTCGCCGTCATCGAGCAGATCGGCCCGGAGCTCGTCGGCTACGACGCCACCGAGCAGCGCCTGATCGACCAGGCCATGTTCGACCTGGACGCCACCGACAACAAGGGCTCCCTGGGCGCCAACGCCATCCTGGGCGTCTCCCTGGCCGTCGCGCACGCCGCCTCCGAGGCGTCCGACCTGCCGCTCTTCCGCTACCTCGGCGGCCCGAACGCGCACCTGCTGCCCGTTCCGATGATGAACATCCTGAACGGCGGCTCGCACGCCGACTCCAACGTGGACATCCAGGAGTTCATGATCGCGCCGATCGGCGCGGAGTCCTTCTCCGAGGCCCTGCGCTGGGGCACCGAGGTCTACCACACCCTCAAGGCCGTCCTGAAGCGCAAGGGCCTGTCCACCGGCCTCGGCGACGAGGGCGGCTTCGCCCCGAACCTGGGCTCCAACCGCGAGGCCCTCGACCTCATCCTCGAGGCCATCAAGGAGGCCGGCTACACCCCCGGCCAGGACATCGCGCTCGCCCTGGACGTGGCCGCCTCCGAGTTCTTCAAGGACGGCGTCTACAAGTTCGAGGGCAAGGACCGCACCGCGGCCGAGATGACCGAGTACTACGCGGAGCTCGTCGCCGCGTACCCGCTCGTCTCCATCGAGGACCCGCTGTTCGAGGACGACTGGGCCGGCTGGAACACCATCACCGAGAAGCTCGGCGACAAGGTCCAGCTCGTCGGTGACGACCTGTTCGTCACCAACCCCGAGCGCCTCGCCCGCGGCATCGAGGAGAACTCCGCCAACGCCCTGCTGGTCAAGGTCAACCAGATCGGCTCGCTGACCGAGACCCTGGACGCCGTCGAGCTGGCCCAGCGCAACGGCTTCAAGTGCATGATGTCCCACCGCTCCGGCGAGACCGAGGACGTCACCATCGCCGACCTGGCCGTCGCCACCAACTGCGGTCAGATCAAGACCGGCGCCCCGGCCCGCTCCGAGCGCGTCGCCAAGTACAACCAGCTGCTGCGCATCGAGGAGATCCTCGACGACGCCGCGGTCTACGCCGGCCGCAGCGCCTTCCCGCGCTTCAAGGGCTGAGCCGTCCCGCTTCGCCTGAGCGATGAGGCCGTAAGCCTCAAGGGCTGACCTTCTCGCCAGTCTCCGTACGTCCCCGGCCGCGGTCCCGTACCGTGTCCGGGGACGTACGTTCGTAACGGACTCTCCAGGGGAGGCGACGTGGGCGCGGACCGGTTCTCCACCGCGACCAGGCTCAAGGCGCTGGGCACGGCGCTGGTCCAGGGGCCGACCGCGGCCCGGGTCTACCGCGCCCGCCCGCAGCGCCGCTCCCGGCTCACCGGCCGCGCGGCCCTGCTCGCGCTCGTCGTCTGCTCGCTCGTCGTCGCCCTCGCCTACCCCATGCGCCAGTGGGTCACCCAGCGCTCGGACATCTCCGACCAGCGGCACCGGACGGAGCAGGCGCGCGAGGAGGTCAAGCGGCTGCACGAGGAGAAGGCCCGGCTGGAGGACCCGGCGTACGTGGAACAGCTGGCGCGCGAGCACCTCCACTTCGTACGCCCCGGCGAGACCGGCTACACCGTGGTGGACGGCACCGCCGACGGCGGGCGCCACAAGGACCAGGGCGCCGCCGACCGCCCCTGGTACAGCAATCTCTTCGACGACGTGGACACCTCCGACGGCCATCGCTGACGGCGGATCCACACCTTTACGCACACGACCGACGCACACGACCGATCGAGCACGAGCGAGCACATGGACACGCCTCCTCCGAAGACCGAGCCCACCGAGCCGACGGACGCGGACATCGCCGCGTTCAAGGAGCAGCTGGGCCGCCCGCCGCGCGGACTGCGCTCCATCGCGCACCGCTGCCCCTGTGGCAACCCCGACGTGGTCGAGACGGCGCCGCGCCTGGAGGACGGCACGCCGTTCCCCACCCTCTACTACCTGACCTGCCCCCGCGCCGCGGGTGCGATCGGCACCCTCGAGGGCTCCGGCCTGATGAAGGAGATGCAGGACCGGCTGGCGACCGACCCGGAGCTGGCCGCCGCCTACCGGGCCGCCCACGAGGACTACATCGCGCGCCGCGACGCCATCGAGGTCCTGGAGGGCTTCCCCAGCGCCGGCGGCATGCCGGACCGGGTGAAGTGCCTCCATGTGCTCGTCGGCCACTCGCTGGCGGCCGGCCCGGGCGTGAACCCCTTCGGCGACGAGGCCATCGCCCTGCTCCCGGAGTGGTGGAGCAAGGGCCCGTGCGTGAACCCGTGCGCCGGTGAGGAGGGCTGCGCGTGACCCGTGTCGCCGCCGTCGACTGCGGTACGAACTCCATCCGGCTGCTGGTGGCCGACGCCGACCCGGCCACGGGCGAACTCATTGAGCTCGACCGCCGGATGACGATCGTCCGCCTCGGCCAGGGGGTGGACCGCACGGGCCGCTTCGCGCCGGAGGCGCTGGAGCGCACCTTCGCCGCCTGCCGCGAGTACGCCGAGGTCATCCGCGAGCTCAAGGCCGAGCGGGTGTGCTTCGTGGCGACGTCCGCCTCCCGGGACGTCTCCAACCGCGAGGAGTTCGTGCGCGGCGTCAAGGACATCCTGGGCGTGGAGCCCGAGGTGATCAGCGGTGACCAGGAGGCCGAGTTCTCCTTCACCGGCGCCACCAAGGAGCTCGCGGGCCGCGCCGACCTGACGAAGCCGTTTCTCGTCGTGGACATCGGCGGCGGCTCGACCGAGTTCGTCGTGGGCGAGGAGCACGTCCGGGCCGCGCGCAGCGTGGACGTGGGCTGCGTACGGATGACGGAGCGTCATCTCGTGACGGACGGCGTGGTGTCCGACCCGCCGGCCGCCGACCGGATCGCCGCCATACGGGCCGACGTCGAGGCCGCGCTGGACCTCGCCGAGCAGAGCGTCCCGCTCACCGAGGCCCGCACGCTCGTCGGCCTGGCCGGCTCCGTCACCACCGTCGCGGGCATCGCCCTCGGCCTGGCGGAGTACGACTCCACCGCCATCCACCACGCGCGGATCCCCCTGGAGCGGGTCCGGGAGATCACCGCCCGGCTGCTCGCCTCCACCCACGAGGAGCGCGCCGCGATCCCGGTGCTCCACCCCGGCCGGGTCGATGTGATCGCCGCGGGCGCGCTGATCCTCCAGTGCGTGATGGAGCGCGTGGGAGCCGAGGAAGTCGTCGTGAGCGAGCACGACATCCTTGATGGCATCGCGTGGAGCGTCGCGTAACCGAGCACCGAACGGATCTCCTGTGCCGAGCGGCACAGGAGATCCGACGCTGTGCGGGGGCTAGCGACCGAGGGAGCGTTCGGTGACGTGCGCGAGGCGTTTCGCGAACACCTTCGCGGCGTCCGGGGTGATCGTCCGGAGCGCGACCATCCCCGTGAGGATCACGTCGCACAGTTCCGTCTGCACGTCGTCCCACGTGTGGCTGTTGCCCTTGCGCGGGTTCGAGCCGGTGACACCGTGGATCGCCTCGGCGACCTCGCCGGCTTCCTCGCTGATCTTCAGCACGCGCAGTAGCCGGGCCATGTCCGGTGACACGGTGCTCTCGGCGTCGAGCCATTCGACCAGCCGCTCGACGGTGTCCCAGGTCTCTCGCACGGTGGCGCTCCCTCCGGGTTCCTCGGGTGCCGGCATGCCCGTTGGGCATGGCCGGTGGTGACGCTACCGGGCTGTAAGGGGCGTACCGGACGTGCCGTGGACAGGCCGCCGGGAAATGTTCGTGAAATCCTTCACATGAAAAAGCGGCTCCGGAGCGTCGGAAGAGGGCCTTCGGCCCCTCTTTCGGGCCCTCCGGGGCCTTGGCGGTAGGAAACCATCCGGTTTCGGCCGGGTTAAAGGAAGCCTTATGCGGGCCCGGCCCGGACCGTGGTCCAGTCGCCGTTCGTGCCCCAAGGCCAGTTCAGCGGGGGTGCTCAACGCCCGTCCGCCCGTTGCGGTTCCCTTGCGGAAGTATGGCGTCCATCACGGGGGCGGCGGAGTGTAGCAGACCCCTTTTCGAGCCTTGTGAAGGGGCTCACGAGCACCCCATGGGAGAGTGCTGGATACTCGAATCATGAGCACCACGGAGCGTCCACGGATCCTCGTAGTAGGCGGTGGGTACGTCGGCCTGTACGCGGCGCGCCGCATCCTCAAGAAGATGCGGTACGGCGAGGCGACCGTCACGGTCGTCGACCCGCGCTCGTACATGACGTACCAGCCCTTCCTCCCCGAAGCAGCCGCCGGCAGCATTTCCCCCCGCCACGTCGTGGTGCCGCTGCGACGTGTGCTCCCCAAGGCGGAGGTCCTCACGGGCCGCGTCACCACCATCGACCAGGACCGCAAGGTCGCGACGATCGCCCCGCTCGTGGGCGAGGCGTACGAGCTGCCCTTCGACTACCTGGTCATCGCGATGGGCGCCGTCTCGCGCACCTTCCCGATCCCCGGCCTTGCCGAGAACGGCATCGGCATGAAGGGCATCGAGGAGTCCATCGGCCTGCGCAACCACGTTCTCGAGCAGCTCGACAAGGCCGACTCGACGAAGGACGAGGAGATCCGCCGCAAGGCGCTGACCTTCGTCTTCATCGGTGGTGGCTTCGCCGGCGCCGAGACGATCGGCGAGGTCGAGGACATGGCGCGCGACGCCGCCAAGTACTACCCGAACGTGAAGCGCGAGGACATGCGCTTCATCCTCGTCGACGCCGCCGACAAGATCCTCCCGGAGGTCGGCCCCAAGCTCGGCGAGTACGGCAAGAAGCACCTGGAGAGCCGCGGCGTCGAGATCTACCTCTCGACCTCCATGGACTCCTGCGTCGACGGCCACGTCGTGCTGAAGAACGGCCTCGAGGTCGACTCCAACACGATCGTGTGGACTGCGGGCGTCAAGCCCAACCCGGCTCTGGCCCGCTTCGGCCTGCCGCTGGGCCCGCGCGGCCACGTCGACACCTCCGAGACCCTTCAGGTCCAGGGCACCGACTACATCTGGGCCGCGGGCGACAACGCCCAGGTCCCGGACATGGTCGGCCGCAAGGCGGGCAACGAGAACGCCTGGTGCCCGCCCAACGCCCAGCACGCGCTGCGTCAGGCCAAGGTCCTCGGCGACAACGTCCTGTCCGGCATGCGCGGCTTCCCGCAGAAGACGTACTCGCACGCCAACAAGGGCGCGGTGGCCGGTCTCGGCCTCCACAAGGGCGTCGCGATGATCGTCATGGGCAAGACCAAGATCAAGCTCAAGGGCCGTCTCGCCTGGTACATGCACCGTGGCTACCACGGTATGGCCATGCCGACCTGGAACCGTAAGATCCGCATCTTCGCGGACTGGACCCTGGGCATGTTCCTCAAGCGCGAGGTCGTCTCCCTGCGCGCCATGGAGAACCCGCGCGAGGAGTTCTACGAGGCCGCCAAGCCGGCCCCGCAGGCCCCCGCCAAGACCGAGAAGGCCAAGGCCTCCTGACCCCCGGTCACAACTGAACAGCACAGCCGAAGGGCGTCCGCCTATCCGTGGGGTGGACGCCCTTCGGCGTACCCGGACGAGGACGGACCTCTCGCGCGGGGAAGGACTAGAGCACGACCTGCCGGTGTTTCAGGTGTCAGGCGAAACGATCTGCTGACCCTTCATCATGGAGGTGTGCGACATGGCCGAGGCCGCTCGACGGCTCACCGCGCTCGCGGAGCGCGCCCTGGGCGCCCCGTTCCCGGTCCGGGTACGCGCCTGGGACCGCAGCGAGTCAGGCCCGCCCGGCACGCCCGTACTGGTCGTCCGGCGCCGGCGCGCCCTGCGCAGGCTGCTGTGGAAGCCCGGTGAGCTCGGCCTGGCCCGCGCCTGGGTCGCCGGGGACATCGACGTCGAGGGCGATCTCTACGAGGCCCTCGCCCTGCTCTCCGGGTTCTTCTGGGAGCGCGACGAGGACGCGGACCGGCCCACCGGCCCCATGGCCGTCCTCAAGGCCCTGCGCGACCCGGAGATCCGGGCCGCCGGACGCGAGCTCCTGAAGCTCACCGGGCCCTGGACGCCACCCGCGCCGCCCGCCGAGGAGGCCCGCCGGGGCAGCGGGCCCCTCCACTCCCTGCACCGCGACAAGCAGGCCATCAGCCACCACTACGACGTCGGCAACGCCTTCTACGAGCACGTCCTCGGCCCCTCCATGGTCTACTCCTGCGCCTACTGGGAGAGTCCTGAGTCGACTCTTGAAGAGGCCCAGCGGGCCAAGCTCGACCTTGTTTGCCGCAAGCTGGGGCTCAAACCCGGAATGCGGCTGCTCGACGTCGGCTGCGGCTGGGGCTCGATGGCCCTCCACGCCGCCCGCGAGTACGGCGCGGACGTCGTCGCCGTCACCCTCTCCGAGGAGCAGGCCGCCTACGCCCGCAAGCGCGTCGCCGAGGCCGGACTGGCGGACCGCATAGAGCTGCGCGTCCAGGACTACCGCGAGGTCGCCGACGGGCCCTTCGACGCCGTCTCCTCCATCGGCATGGCCGAACACGTCGGCTCCGAGCGCTACGCCGAGTACGCCGCCGACCTGTACGCCCTGCTGCGGCCCGGCGGCCGGCTGCTCAACCACCAGATCGCCCGCCGCCCGCTGCGGGACGAGGACGACTACCGCGTCGACGAGTTCATCGACCGTTACGTCTTCCCCGACGGCGAGCTCGCCCCCGTCGGGCGGACCGTGGCCCAGCTGGAGGAGGCGGGCTTCGAGGTCCGGGACGTCGAGGCGCTGCGCGAGCACTACGCGCTCACCCTGCGGAGCTGGGTGGCCAACCTGGAGGCCCACTGGGACGAGGCCGTGCTGCTGACATCCACGGGCCGCGCCCGCGTCTGGCGGCTCTACATGGCCGCCTGCGCGCTGGCCTTCGAGCGCAACCGCATCGGCGTCAACCAGGTGCTGGCGATCCGCACGCCCGAGTCCGGGGAGCCCGGGCTGCCGCTGCGCACCCGCGACTGGAACTGAAAAAGGGCCGGGCCCCGCGGCGGTAGCCGCGGGGCCCGGCCCGTTCGTACTCCGGAGGCTACTCGGCCTTGATGGCCGACAGCATGTTGAGCTTGGCCGCCCGGCGGGCGGGCCACAGCGCGGCCAGCACGCCGACCACCGCGGCCAGCAGCAGGAAGACGCCCATCCGGCTCCAGGGGAGCACCAGCTCGTAGGTGTTCAGGCCCTTCTTGATGAGGTCGCCCGCGGCCCAGCCGAAGAAGACACCCAGGCCGATTCCCATCACACCGCCGAAGAGGGAGATGACGAGCGACTCCAGGCGCACCATCCGCTTGATGCCCTTGCGGTCCAGGCCGATGGCGCGCAGCATGCCGATCTCCTGCTGACGCTCGAAGACGGACATCGCCAGGGTGTTGATGACACCGAGGACGGCGACGACCACGGCCATGGCCAGCAGGCCGTAGAGCATGTTCAGCAGCAGGCCGATGGCCTTGGAGATGCCGTCGGAGATGTCCTGCTTGGTCTGGATCTGGATGGCGGGGTTGTCGCCGAGGGCCTTGGCCAGGGAGTCCTTGACCTTCTCGTCGGCGCCGCCCTTGACCTTGACCATCACCTGGCGGTCGTCGACCTGCTGCTGGTGCGGGGCCAGGGTCGGGGCGTCGATCCAGACGCCGCGCATCAGGTCGTTGCCCTTGTAGACGCCGCCGACCGTCAGCTTGCCCTTCTTGCCGTCCTCGAAGGTGACGTCGAAGGAGGAGCCGGACTTCCAGTGGTTGGTGCGGGCCGTGGCGTCGTCCACGAGGACCTTGTCACCGGAGAGGTCGGCGAACGAGCCCGACGTGAAGTCCAGGTTCGTCAGCTTGCTCATGTCCTTGCCGTTGACGCCCGTGAGGCTCTGGTACTCGCCGTCGATCCGGGCCGGGGAGGAGCGCAGCGGGCTGGAGGCGACGACGTCCGGGTGGGTGGAGAGCTTCTTCTCCACGTCGGTGGACAGCGGGGTCATGCTGGCCATGGAGACGACGTAGTCGGCCTTCAGGGAGCCCGTGGCCATCTTGTCGATGGCCTGCTGGACGCTGCCGGCGATGACGGTCAGACCGGTGATCAGGGTCAGGCCGATCATCAGCGCGGAGGCGGTGGCGGCGGTGCGGCGCGGGTTGCGGACCGCGTTCTGCCGGGCGAGCTTGCCGGGCATCCCGAAGAGTCGCAGGACCGGCGCCGAGGCGGCGATGACCGGGCGGGACAGCAGCGGCGTCAGCACGAACACGCCGATGAGGACCAGGCCCGCGCCCAGGCCCATCATGGTGGAGCTGGAGGCGGTCAGGACGATCGCGGCGCCGAGGGCGGTGATGACACCGCCGATGGAGTTGCGGACGACCAGGGACTTGGTGGTGGCCACGGCGTGGACGCTGTTCATCGCGGCGACCGGGGGGATCTTCGCGGCGCGGCGGCCGGGCAGCCAGGCGGCGAGCATGGTGACGACGATGCCGACGACCATCGAGACCAGGACGGTGCTGGGGGAGATGACCAGCGGGCCGTCCGGGATGGTGGCGCCCGTGCTGCCGATCAGCGACCGCAGGCCGGCGCCGATGCCGATGCCCGCGAGAAGACCGGTCACACCGGCGACCGTGCCCACGACGAACGCCTCGATGAGCACCGAGCGGGTGACCTGGCGGCGGCTCGCGCCGACGGCGCGCATCAGGGCCAGTTCCTTGGTGCGCTGGGCGACCAGCATGGTGAAGGTGTTGGCGATGATGAAGATGCCGACGAAGAGGGCGATGCCCGCGAAGACCAGCAGGCTGGTCCGCATGCCGTCCATGGACTGGGAGATCATCCGGCTCTGCTCGTCCGCGAGCTGCTTGCCGGTGGTGGCCTCGGTGTCCTTGGGGAGGACCTTCTCGACGGCGGACTTCAGGGCGGTCTGCGAGGTGCCCGCGGCGGCCTTGACGTCGATCTCGTCGAAGCCGCCGGGCTTGCCGTAGAGCTTCTGCGCGGTGGCGGTGTCGAACAGGGCGAGGCTGCCACCGGCGGAGACGTTGCCGTCGTCGGTGGTGAAGATGCCGCTGATCTTCTGCTGGAGGACGGGGCCGTCGACGGAGACGCGGACGGTGTCGCCGACCTTGTAGCCGGCCCGGTCGGCGGTCTTCGCGTCGAGGGCGATCTCGCCGGCGCCCTGGGGCGCGCGGCCGGTCTTCATCGGGTAGCGGGCGTCCTTGCCGCCCTGGCCCGCGTAGTAGTTGGCGCCGGACGAGGAGAAGCCCTCGCCTATCAGCTTGCCCTTCTTGTCGGCGATCGCCGCGAAACCGCTGACGGAGCCGGTGGCGGAGGCGGCGCCGGGGACCTTGGCGGCCCGGTCGAGGAGGTCCTGCGTCAGCCGGGGGGCCGCGCCGGGGACGCCCTTGTCGCGGCTCTCCTTGTGGGGCTGGACGGCGACGTCGACGCCTGTGAAGCCCTTCTGGGAGCTCTTCTGGAAGGCGTCGGAGATGGTCGAGGTGAAGACCAGGGTGCCGGAGACGAAGGCCACGCCGAGCATGACGGCGAGGACGGTCATCAGCAGCCGGGCCTTGTGCGCGAGCACATTGCGCAGCGCGGTGCGGAACATGGGGTTCAGTCCTGAAGTTCGAGTCCGGCGGGGATCAGCTCGTGCGGCCCTTGGCGTCGAACCGCTTCATGCGGTCGAGGACGCCGTCGGCGGTGGGCTCGCGCATCTCGTCGACGATCCGGCCGTCGGCCAGGAAGATCACGCGGTCCGCGTAGGAGGCGGCGACCGGGTCGTGGGTGACCATGACGACCGTCTGGCCGAGCTCGCGCACGGAGTTGCGCAGGAAGCCGAGGACCTCGGCGCCGGAGCGGGAGTCGAGGTTTCCGGTGGGCTCGTCGGCGAACATGATCTCCGGCCGTCCCGCGAGGGCGCGGGCCACGGCGACGCGCTGCTGCTGACCGCCGGAGAGCTGGTTCGGGCGGTGCTTGAGGCGCCCGGAGAGGCCGACGGTGTCGACGACCATGTTCAGCCACTGCTGGTCGGGCTTGCGGCCGGCGATGTCCATGGGGAGCGTGATGTTCTCCAGGGCGGTGAGCGTCGGCAGCAGGTTGAAGGCCTGGAAGATGAAGCCGATCTTGTCGCGGCGGAGCCGGGTGAGCTTCTTGTCGTTGAGCGCGGTGAGCTCGACGTCGCCGATGCGGGCGGAGCCGCCGGAGACGCTGTCGAGGCCGGCCATGCAGTGCATGAGCGTGGACTTGCCGGAGCCGGAGGGGCCCATGATCGCGGTGAACTCGGCCTGGTGGAAGTCCACGGAGACGGCGTCCAGGGCGACCACCTGGGTCTCGCCCTGGCCGTAGACCTTGGTCAGGTCCGTGGCGCGGGCTGCCGCAACGGTGCTGCGGACGGCGGTCGGGGCGCCGAAGGGCATGGTGGTCACGGTGGGGCCTCTCCTGTCGGGACGGCGGGCTCCGGGACTCGTCGTCCACGGAATCAGGGCACGTACACCATGGTCCGACGCGCTTCGGCCGCCGGGATCAGCCGTAGCTACCGTTCCCGGGACAGCCTCCGGAGGTATGCCGGGAGGGCCCTGTCATCCCTGGGTAGGAGACAGACCCTTACCGAGGGCGACGAGATTGCGACAATTCCCGTTGCCCATGGGGGTGGGGTGGTGAACGGCGGAGATCGGCCCCTGGCATGTGCCAACGGCGTCATCCCAGTGCTGATGGGGGCTCAGTTGCCCATAAAATAAGACAACCTCGGGTTCATGTTCCGCTGTTTGGGGGGCGCCCCCCGGCTAGGCTCGTGCTGCTCTCCTTGGGGAGGCTCGCGCGCCTCACCGCCGGGCTGCCCGAGAGCCCCCCGCCCGGATGGTGGAATGCAGACACGGCGAGCTTAAACCTCGCTGGCCCTCAGGGCCGTGCCGGTTCAAGTCCGGCTCCGGGCACCTCATCACTTCGCGAGCCGCTTCGCGATCACTTCGCGAGAGCCGTATTGCCGTCGGCATCGCGTTAAGAGTGCCGCATTTCGTGGTTCTCCCGGAACCGGTGGGCCCCGGAACGCGTTGTCGGGTACGGGGTCCGGCAGAGAAAAGATCGTCCCGTAGCATGAGGGCCTTTTCTTTGCTAGCCCATTACCCTTGACGCCAAGGCCGCGCAGGGTGGCCACGGAGGAGTGAGATGAGGAGCAGCAACCCGGTCTTCTCGCGACGGGGGTTCAGCCGCGACAACAGCGGTTACGCGGGCTTCGACGCGGGGGCGCAGGCCGGGGCCGCGTCCCAGGGGAACCCGTACGCGAGCAACCAGTACGCCGGGAACCCGTACGCCCAGCCCAGCAACCCCTACGCGACGAATCCGTACGCGCAGGGCGGGCCGGATCTCCAGCAGGGCCACCCGCAGGCCCCGGCGCGGGCCGCCGGCCGGATGACGATCGACGACGTCGTCACTCGGACCGGCATCACGCTGGGCACGGTGATCGTCGCGGCCGGTGCCGCCTGGGCGCTCTCGCTGCCCGTCGGCGTGGGCTTCGGCGCCGCGTTCGTGGCCATGGTGCTGGGCCTGATCCAGTCGTTCAAGGCCAAGCCCTCCCCGGCGCTGATCCTGGCCTACGCGGCCTTCGAGGGTCTCTTCCTCGGCGTGATCAGCAAGTACTACAACGCGGTCGCCTACGGCGCCCCGATGCAGGCCGTGCTCGGCACGATGGCCGTCTTCGCGGGTGTTCTGATCGCCTACCGCACCCGGATCATCCGGGTCGACCGGCGCTTCACGCGCTTTGTGATCGGCGCCTCGATCGGCTTCCTTCTGCTGATGGTCGCGAACTCCCTGTTCGCGGTCTTCGGCGGCGGTGACGGTCTGGGCTTCCGCAGCGGTGGTCTCGGTATCGCGGTCGGCGTCGTCGGTGTGCTGCTCGGTGCGGCCTACCTGGCGCTGGACTTCAAGCAGATCGAGGACGGCGTGGCCTATGGCGCTCCCCGCGAGGAGTCCTGGCTGGCGGCCTTCGGTCTGACGCTGTCGCTCGTCTGGATCTACACGGAGATTCTCCGGATCATCGCGATCCTGAACAACGACTAAACATCCGCATGGGTATACCTGGATATATCCATGGCAGGACAGGCCCGGGAAGGCGATGCCTTCCCGGGCCTGTTCCGTTCACGCGTGGCGCGTGGCTCAGCCCAGCTTTCGTGCCGCTCGGCGGAGGTCGTACTCGTGGACGATGGCCTTCGCATGGCCGTAGGCGAGATTGTGCTCGCCGCGCAGCCAGCTGACCTTCTCCTCGAAACGGAACAGGGAGGGGCCTTCTTCGACCGTGCGCAGCCAGTCCGCCACTTCGCGGCCGGTGCACTGGGGGATTCGGGAGAGCAGGTTCCGGTGGGTCTCGTCGGAGAAGACGTGGGACATCGGCGCCTCCGGACGCGTCGAATGATGGTCCTTCATGTCACCGTGCCCGAGTGTTCAAGCGTTGGCAACAGTCGGCGGGCGGCGCATAGTCTCATGGCGTGGATGATGTGACACCTCTTCTGGCCGCCGTGGACACCTTCGCCGACCGGCTGCGGACCCTGCCCCAGTCCCGGCTGAGCCGGGGCGCGGCGGCGGAAGCGCTGGCCCTGGCCCGGGAGCTGGCCGCCTGGACCCAGCGGATCGAGGAGCCGGACGCCCCGGCGGTACGGGAGATGCCGGACGCCGGGATCTTCGCGGTGGCCGATCAAGTGGCGGTGGCCGGCCATGATTTGGCCGAAGCGCTGCTCGCCTCCGGCGGGGTCGCCGAAGGGGTGACCCGGGCCGTGGGACTGATCGAGGAGGCCGCGGGGCGCTGCGGGCTGTGACCCTGCGGGCTGTGACCGCCGGGCCGCCGGGGGCCCGGCGTGGCGGCGTTCCGGCTACAGCGACGCGATGACGCGGTCGGCCAGGACGTAGACCGTGCCCGTCGCGCAGTCGAAGGTCAGGGCGTAGGCGCCGGAGACCCCGGAGCCGCCCAGCAGGACGGGCGCGTCACCGGCCCGCAGGGCCTCGGCAAGGCGCTCGGCGGTCTCGCGGTGCCCGGGGGTCATACAGACCGTGGTGCCGTCGGCGAAGACGTAGACGTCGAGGGTGCCCAGCGGGCCGGGGCGGACGTCCGTGAGCGGTACGCCGTCGTCGGCGAGCTCGGTGAGGCGCTCGACCGTGCGCTCGTGGTCGGTGACGGACGAGGCCATGGGGGTGAAGTCGGGGTGCGAGGGGTGGCGGCGGCGGGCCGCCGCCAGCTCGGGGGAGTCCGCGGCCTCGGACTCGAGCGACTCTTCGAGCGACTCGAGGTCGGCCAGCGCGTCCAGTCCGGCGAGGTCCAGTCCGGCGAGGTCGGCCTGGCGGGGCAGGAACAGGGCGTCGTCGAGGCCGGGCAGGACCACCGGCAGGGAGGGCGCGTCGCCGGCCCCGGCCAGGTCGCGGGCCTCCTGGGCGGCCCAGAACGCCCGGGCCTCGGCCAGCTCGCGCTCCCGCTCCTCGGCGAGCGCGTCGGCGACGGCCGCGCGTATCTCGGAGAGCTCCGCGACGGGGGCGGTACGGGCGGCGGGCACGGCACCGCGCTCGGCGGCGCCGGCCGTGGCGACGGCCAGTTCCTCGCGCAGGGCGGTGATCTGCCGGCGCAGACCGCGAGTGCTGTGCAGGGCGGCGGCGCCCGCGGCCGTGGCGGCGGCAGCGCCCAGCAGCAGGGCAAGGGACATGGCGCTCACTGACGTACTCCCGGTTGCTTGGATCCCCCGAATTCCTACCTCAGCTTCGCGCATGCCTTTGGAGGCCCACAGTGCAAAACGTCAGTAAACGGACGGGACCAAGGGCCCGGACGTTGTTCCTTCAACCACTCTGACCTGGGGAAACGAATCTCCCCCGGGATGTTGGTCACATCCTGGGGGAGATTGGGTCACGTTCCGGCAAGGTGGCCGAACGTTGCTATTGGCAGTTGCCGAGCGGTGTTTTGGAGGCGTTTCAGCTCAGCCGCTCGATCACCATCGCCATGCCCTGGCCGCCGCCCACGCACATCGTCTCCAGGCCGAACTGCTTGTCGTGGAACTGGAGCGAGTTGATGAGCGTGCCGGTGATGCGGGCGCCCGTCATGCCGAAGGGGTGGCCGATGGCGATGGCGCCACCGTTGACGTTGAGCTTGTCGATGTCGATGCCCAGGTCGCGGTAGGAGGGGATGACCTGCGCGGCGAACGCCTCGTTGATCTCGACCAGGTCGATGTCGCCGATGGTCAGCCCCGCCCGGCGCAGGGCCTGCTTGCTGGCCTCCACCGGGCCGTAGCCCATGATCTCGGGGGAGAGCGCGGAGACGCCCGTCGAGACGATCCGGGCCAGCGGGGTCAGGCCCAGCTCGCGCGCCTTGGTGTCGGACATGATCACCAGGGCGGCGGCGCCGTCGTTGAGCGGGCAGCAGTTGGCCGCCGTGATCAGGCCGTCGGGGCGGAAGGCGGGCTTGAGGCCCGCGACGCCCTCCAGGGTGACGCCCGCGCGCGGGCCGTCGTCCGTCGAGACGACCGTGCCGTCGGGCAGCGTCACCGGGGTGATCTCGCGCGCCCAGAAGCCCTTCTTGATGGCCTCCTCGGCGAGGTTCTGCGAGCGGACGCCGAACTCGTCCATGTCCTCGCGGGTGACGCCCTTGAGGCGGGCCAGGTTCTCGGCGGTCTGGCCCATCGCGATGTACGCGTCCGGGACCAGGCCGTCCTCGCGCGGGTCGTGCCAGCCCTCGCCGCCCTGCTCGGCGCGGGCGGCCGTACGGGCCTCGGCGTCGGCGAAGAGCGGGTTGTGGGTGCCGGGCATCCCGTCGGAGGAGCCGTTGACGGACCGGGAGACCATCTCGACGCCCGCCGAGATGAAGACGTCGCCCTCGCCCGCCTTGATGGCGTGCAGCGCCATCCGGGAGGTCTGGAGGGACGAGGCGCAGTAGCGGGTGATCGTGGTGGCGGGCAGATGGTCCATGCCCATCTGCACGGCCACGACGCGGCCCAGGTTGTGGCCCTGCTCGCCGCCGGGGAGGCCGCAGCCGAGCATCAGGTCGTCGATGTCGCGCGGGTCGAGCCCGGGGACCTTCGCGAGCGCCGCCTGGATGATCGTGGCGGTGAGGTCGTCGGGCCGCAGCTCCTTCAGGGAGCCCTTGAAGGCGCGCCCGATGGGGGAGCGGGCGGTAGAGACGATCACGGCTTCGGGCATCACACGGCTCCAGTTGCGCGGGAACGAAGACTCCCCGGAAGTTACCCGCAAGTACGTCCCGGGTCACGGTCTCCGGGCTGTGACGCCGGACTCTTTCCAGTATGGGCGGGCCGCTCCCCGTCCGGAGCGGTTTCCGCCCCCGTCGGCAGCCGCCGCCGCTTGCGGTGTTTGAGCAGCGCCCAGCGGCCCCGGGCCGTGACCTCCGTGCCGCCCTCCGCGGCCGCCTCGGCGGCCGCCCGGGCCAGCGGCAGGATGCCCTCGCGACGCGCCGCGTCGGGCCGCTCCTCTTCCTCCGGCCAGAGGTCCAGCACCGCGCAGAGCGTGGGCAGTACGGCCATGGCCGCGGTCGCGTAACCCTCGGCCGACGGGTGGTAGTTGTCGGGCCCGAACAGCTCCCGGGGGTTGGCCTCGAACTCCGGCCCCAGCAGATCGCCCAGCGAGACCGTCCGGCCGCCCGCCGACAGCACCCCGATCGTCTGCGCCGCCGCCAGCTGCCGGCTCAGCCGCCGGGCCAGCCAGCGCAGCGGCTGGTAGACGGGCTCGATCGTGCCCAGGTCGGGGCAGGTGCCGACCACCACCTCGCAGCCGGCCTCCCGCAGTCTGCCCACGGCCTCCGTGAGCAGCCGGACGGAGCGGGTGGCGGGCACCCGGTGGGTGACGTCGTTCGCCCCGATCATGATCACGCAGACGTCCGGGATCCGCTCCGGATCGCACAGGATCTGGGTGACCTGCCGCTCCAGGTCGTAGGACTGCGCCCCGGACAGCGCCACGTTGTGCAGCTCCACGGGCCGCTCGGCGACCGCCGCGAGCCCCGTGGCCATCAGCGCGCCCGGGGTCTGCCGGGGCCGGTGCACCCCCTGGCCCGCCG
Source organism: Streptomyces hesseae (assembly GCF_031845785.1). Classification (NCBI taxonomy): domain Bacteria; kingdom Bacillati; phylum Actinomycetota; class Actinomycetes; order Kitasatosporales; family Streptomycetaceae; genus Streptomyces; species Streptomyces hesseae. Next base: position 30,925 of record NZ_JAVRFI010000003.1, on the reverse strand, counting down.
CCGTGGAGTCGCCCAGCACGCCCAGCAGCAGCGGCTCCCGCCCCGGCCCGTGGACGAACGCGGAGCCGTAGCGGCCGTCCGCGTGCGGCGGGGCGCCGCCGGCCCCGCCGACGACCCGCCGGGCCAGCGCCACCTCCGTGATCAGCACCCCGAGCGCCGCCCCGCCGAGCAGGCCGACCCCGCCGCCTCCGTATGCCGCAGCGGCCGCGATCCGCCGCGCGGCCCTCGCCCTCAGCATCGACACCGGACAGCCTCCTCAGCGCTTCGAAGCGCTCCGAAAGACGGTTTACAAACGCTTCACAAAAGCTTCATGAATCCGGCGCGCCCTTGCCAGTGCGCGCTATCAGCAGGTTGCCCCGCGCACTCGCCTTCGCAACGCGCCGTTGGAGCGGTCGCACGCGCTCTAGGCTGGCGGTATGGGCACGCGACGACCGCTAGTGCCCCCGACCGCGGAGATCACCGTGCAGTATCACGATTCGTTGATTGAGCTCGTTGGCAACACCCCGCTCGTGAAGCTCAACCATGTGACCGAAGGCATCAAGGCGACTGTGCTCGCCAAGGTGGAGTACTTCAACCCCGGTGGTTCGGTGAAGGACCGCATCGCCGTGCGGATGATCGAGGCGGCCGAGAAGTCCGGCGAACTCAAGCCGGGCGGCACGATCGTGGAGCCCACCTCGGGCAACACGGGCGTGGGTCTCGCGATCGTGGCCCAGCAGAAGGGCTACAAGTGCATCTTCGTCTGCCCTGACAAGGTTTCCCAGGACAAAATCAACGTACTGCGGGCGTACGGGGCAGAGGTCGTCGTCTGCCCGACCGCCGTCGACCCCGAGCACCCGGATTCGTACTACAACGTCTCCGACCGCCTGGTGCGCGAGACGCCCAACGCCTGGAAGCCCGACCAGTACAGCAACCCCAACAACCCGCTCTCGCACTACCACTCCACCGGTCCGGAGCTCTGGGAGCAGACCGAGGGGAAGATCACGCACTTCGTCGCGGGCGTGGGCACGGGCGGCACGATCAGCGGCACCGGCCGGTACCTGAAGGAGGTCAGCGGCGGCAAGGTCAAGGTCATCGGCTCCGACCCCGAGGGCTCGGTCTACAGCGGCGGTTCGGGCCGCCCGTACCTGATCGAGGGCGTCGGCGAGGACTTCTGGCCCACCGCCTACGACGGCACGGTGACCGACGAGATCATCGCGGTCTCCGACAAGGACGCCTTCCAGATGACCCGCCGCCTCGCCAAGGAGGAGGGCCTGCTGGTCGGCGGCTCCTGCGGCATGGCGGTCGTCAGCGCTCTGCGCGCCGCGGAGGGCCTCGGCGAGGACGACGTCGTCGTGGTGCTGCTGCCGGACAGCGGCCGCGGCTACCTGAGCAAGATCTTCAACGACGAGTGGATGGCCGACTACGGCTTCCTGGAGGAGCCCGGCGACGCCGCCCGCGTCGGCGACGTGCTGCGCCGCAAGGACGGCGGCATCCCCTCGCTCGTCCACATGCACCCCGAGGAGACGGTCGGTCAGGCCATCGAGGTGCTGCGCGAGTACGGCGTCTCGCAGATGCCCATCGTCAAGCCCGGCGCCGGTCACCCCGACGTCATGGCCGCCGAGGTCATCGGCTCGGTCGTCGAACGCGACCTGCTGGACGCGCTGTTCGCCCAGCGGGCCTCGCTGACCGACCCCCTGGAGAAGCACATGAGCGCGCCGCTGCCGCAGGTCGGCTCCGGCGAGCCGGTCGGCGACCTGATGAACGTCCTCGGCACGGCGGACGCGGCCATCGTGATCGTCGAGGGCAAGCCCAAGGGCGTCGTCAGCCGGCAGGACCTGCTCGCGTTCCTCGCCGAGGGCGGCAACGGCGGAACGAAGTAGGACCCCTTGCGGTCAACTACCGGTCCGTAAAAGGTACGTATGCGTCACGTGCGCGCAGCACGGGCTTAACACGGGACCGGCATAGTGGGGGGCATCGAGGCGGCGGAACTCCGGAGCGGCTCCCGGACTCCAGTGCCGTCCGGACGTGGCACCGGATACCGGCACCCGGGATCCGGCCCACGTCCTTCGCGGGGACCGCCGTCGTCCCGACCCCGGCCACAGCCGGGGTGCGGCGGCCCCCGCGCTCTTTGTTTTCCGGGCCGTACGGCAGCGCCCCGAAGGGGCGCGGGGAACTGCGCGACAAGCCCCCACCGGCTCGCAGGCAACCGGCCTGCTTACGCGCCCCAGCCCTCCGAAGGCTGTTCGGCCGACCGTCGCCGCCACGGCATCCACGCCGACTGGGCGACGTTGACCCCCACGATCCCCACCCAGGTCACCACCAGCCCCGCCAGATGTGCCTGATACGCGGCGATCGCCGACAGCGGTACCGCCAGCACCAGCGACACCGCCGCGAAGCCGAAGCGCTGCCCGAAGCCCCCGAGCGCCGGGCCGTCACCCGGCTGACGCCCGGCCACGCCCCGCGCCGCGCTCATCTGCCGCTCGGCGAGATACCGGCGCACCTGACGGTCCGCCGTGGCGTCCATCCGCCGGTCGATGCGCTCCCCGACCTTCTCCAGGAAGGAGTCGATGAGCTCCGCCTCGTACTCCGGCCCGAGCTCCTTGAGCGTGTGCGCGGTCGCGTCCAGCTCCCGGCGCAGTTCGGGGTCCTTCTTCAGGCCGAGGGCGGGGTCGTCGGCGCGACCGGGGTCCTTCGGGGCATCGGTGTCACGGGCCATCATGGCCATGACGGTACGGTCGGCGAGGGCCCCGCGTCAGTGGGGCCAGCACCCGTATCCGCAGAGGGGATGCCCCCCGGTCCGCCGGGGCCCCGTGGAAGGAGCGATTCCGTGCCCGAACCCCTGCTGTCGTCCCTGGTCGCCCCGGACGCCGCCGACCGCCCGGACGCCCTGACCATCGCGGGACGGACGATGTCACGGGAGGAACTCCTGGGCGCGGCGGGCGCGGTGGCGGCCCGGATCGCCGGGGCCCCGTCGGTGGCCGTACGGGCGGTGGCGGAGCCCGAGACCGTCGTGGCCGTCGTCGGCGGGCTGCTCGCGGGGGTGCCCGTCGTACCGCTGCCGCCGGACGCCGGGCCCGCCGAGCGCGGCCACATCCTGCGCGACTCCGGCGCCGGACTGGTCCTCGGCGAGGACGTCCCCGTGGACATACGGGAACGCGGCACCTGGTCCGCGCCCGAGCCGGACCCGGAGTCGACCGCCCTCGTGCTCTACACCTCCGGCACCACCGGCGCGCCCAAGGGCGCGCTCATCCCGCGCGGCGCCGTCGCTGCGGGCCTGGACGGGCTCGCCGAGGCCTGGAAGTGGACGGCCGAGGACACCCTCGTGCACGGCCTGCCGCTCTTCCACGTGCACGGCCTCGTGCTGGGCGTGCTGGGCGCCCTGCGCACCGGCTGCCGGCTGGTCCACACCGGCCGCCCCACGCCGGAGGCGTACGCTGCGGCGGGCGGCAGCCTCTACTTCGGCGTGCCGACGGTCTGGTCGCGGGTGGTGCGCGACCACACCGCCGCCCGCGCCCTCTCCGGCGCCCGGCTGCTGGTCTCCGGCAGCGCCGCCCTGCCCGCGCCCGTCTTCCGCGACCTGGAGGCGCTCACCGGGCAATGCCCCGTCGAGCGCTACGGCATGACGGAGACCCTGATCACCGTCTCCGCCCGCGCGGATGGCGAGCGCCGCCCCGGCTCGGTGGGCCTGCCGCTGCCGGGCGTGCGCACCCGCGTGGTGGAGACCGGGGAGGAGGGCGGCATCGGGGAGCTGGAGGTGTCCGGCCCGACGCTCTTCGCCGGCTACCTGGGCCGCCCGGAGGCGACGGCGGCCGCGTACACGGCCGACGGCTGGTTCCGCACGGGCGACATCGCCGCGATCGAGGCGGACGGCACCCACCGCATCGTGGGCCGGGCCTCCACCGACCTGATCAAGTCCGGTGGCTACCGCGTCGGCGCCGGCGAGGTCGAGAACGCCCTCCTGGACCACCCGGCGGTCAGCGAGGCGGCGGTCGTCGGCCTGCCGCACGACGACCTGGGGCAGGAGATCGTCGCCTATGTGGTGGCCGACGGGATCGGCGAGCGCGAGCTGATCGACTTCGTGGCGGGCCATCTCTCCGTCCACAAGCGGCCGCGCCGGATCCGCTTCATGGACGCGTTGCCGCGCAACGCGATGGGCAAGCCGCAGAAGAAGCTGCTGCCTCCGCTGTGAGACGCGATCCCGGTGCCGTACCCTGCATAATTTCATGCAGGGTACGGGCCGGATGAATGACTGACTGACCGAGGAGGGCCCATGGGCGAGACCGGGGGCGAGCCGGAAGCCACCGCGCGGCTGCAGAAGCTCTTCGAAGGGCACCGGCTGACGCCCACGCAGCGTCGCATCGCCCACTGCATGGTGCGCCGCGCCGCCGACGCGCCGTTCCTCTCCAGCGTGGAGCTCGCCGAGCTCGCGGGCGTCAGCCAGCCGTCGGTGACCCGCTTCGCGGTCGCCCTCGGCTTCGACGGCTACCCCGCGCTCCGCCGCCACCTGCGCGACGTCGTCCCCGCGGCCGAGGCGCCCGCCGAGGACTCGTACAACGAGTACCAGCAGGCCGTGCAGGCCGAGATCGACAACCTCCGCCACCTCGCCTCCCTGCTCGCCGACCCGGCCCCCGTCGCCCGGGCCGGCCGGCTGCTGGCCGCCTCCCGCCCCCTGCCGGTCCTCGGCCTGCGGGCGGCGACCGCCCAGGCGGCGGGCTTCGCCTACTTCGCGCGCAAGGTCCACCCCGATGTGCGGTTGCTGGACGAGGGCGGCACGCTGCTCGTCGACCGCATCGACGCGGCGGTCCGGGCCGGGGCGAGCGCCCTGCTGTGCTTCGCGCTGCCGCGGCATCCGCGCGAGGTGGTGGAGGCGCTGGAGTACGCGCGGGGGGTCGGCCTGACGGTCGTCACCGTCGCCGACTCCACCTTCGCCCCGGTGGCGCGCCACAGCGACATCCTCCTGCCGGCCGCCGTCGGCACGGGGCTCGCCTTCGACACGGCGTGCGCGCCGATGCTGCTGGGGCGGGTGCTGCTGGAGGCGATGTGCGACGCGCTGCCGGACGCGCAGGCGCGGTTGGAGGAGTTCGACGCGAAGGCGGCGGCGCGGGGCTTGTTCGTGGAGTGAGGAGCTGGTCTCAGCTCGTCCGGCGCTTGAGGACCGGGGGGCCGGGGGTCCGGGGGCGGAGCGCCCTAACGGGCGTACCGCACCTCCGGGAAGCGGCTCGACGGCCTGTCCAAGAGGCCATCGTTCTGCCCCCGCAGGAAGCGGTCGAGGAACGACGCCACATACGCCCGCGTCACGGCGACCGCCCGCTCCCCCCGCACCGACCCGACATCCCCCCGCACCGTCCCCCACGGCACCACTCCCCGCCGCGCCAGTTGCGGCAGCAGCGCCGCCGCATCCGTATACGCGCCGTGTTCCGACCCGGTGAGAGTCACGTCACCGCGCCAGCCTCCGCTGCCCCGCGAGTGCTGCCACAGCGCCTTCCACGACGGCTGGCGCCCGTACTCGCCGGAATCCGCCGCGTCCGTGCCCATCAGCAGGAACGGCCGGTCGACGCCGTCGCGGGACGCCGAGCTCATGCCCTTGGGCCCGGGGAACTCCATCGTCCCGTCCATGTTCACCGCGGCCCGGATGCGCCGGTCGTCGTGCATCGCCTGAACGGCCGTGAAACCGCCCGCCGACTGGCCCACCATCCCCACGTGCCGCAGGTCCATGGCGGCCGCCAGGCCGTGCGGCAGGGCGAGCCGGTGCTGACGGTCGCCGAGCCGGTCGAGGACGAAGCGGGTGTCGTCGACGCGCGCCTTCATCGCCTTGCGCAGCACCTTCCCCGGGTTCGTGCCGCGCTTCGCGGCGAGGCCGGGGAGCACGGAGGGCGCGAGGCGGCCGCCGGGGAGGGCGACCTCGGAGGAGTCGTAGGTGTGGTCGACCGTGACGACCACGTAGCCGCGCGAGGCCAGGTCCTCCACGAGCGAGGTGTTCCAGGTCCGGGGGTCGCCCAGGCCCGCCGAGTACAGCACGACCGGCCGTACGCCCGTCCCGCGCGCGGCGGGAGCGTCCACGCGCGCGTGGGTGGCGGTGGCCGCCCAGTCCACGGCCCCGGCCGGTACGCGGTAGCCGAGGTGGCCGGAGCCGCCCGGCGAGCCGAAGTGGGCGGCGGCGCGCCGCTCCATGTGGGGCGCGGTGCGCGGTGCGGTCCGCCAGCCCGCGTGGGCCGCCGGGTACCAGAGGCCGATCATGACCTCGCGGTGGCCGCGCCCCGGGTGCCAGGGGTCCTCGCGGGAGGTGTCGACCAGGTGGCGGGTGGTGGTGCCGACGGGGAACGGGCCGGTGGGCTCGGGCAGCCGGACGTGGGCGCGGGAGCCGGCCGCAGCGGAAGAGGCAGCTGGGGCGCCGTCGGCCGCAGCGCGTGCGTGCGGGGCGAAGGCGCCGAGCAGACCGGTCAGGGCCAGCGCACCCGCCGCCGCCAGTGCCCGTCGCCGAAGGGCACGCTCGTTCACCGGCATTCCGGTCTCCTCCCACCGCTCGGCTGGTATGACGACCATAGGGACCGATGATGCGTCGACACGACATACGTGGGGGGCAACTCGCCTGTGCTACCCGGGTATGACCCCGGTGGGCTACGGGCTCGCGCGGTTCTCAGCTCGCACTCAGAATCGTCGGCTAGCGTGCGGCCCGCAGCGATGGCGTCAGAGGTGCGCCAGAGGTGCGTCAGAGGTGGCGAGAAGACCGACGAGGAGGTCCGACGTGGGGCGCGGAGCGTATGCGCTGGCTCGTGTGGCCGTGATCGTGAGGGCGCCGGCGGGCCGGCTGTGGTGGCTCGGGCTGCTGAGCGCGGGTGCCGGTGTCGCGGTGCCGGAGCTGGCGCCCGGGCTGGTTCCTGGGCTGGTGCCGGGGCTCACCGGACGCCGGCTCGGGCTGGCGGTGGGTGCTGTCCTGTTCGTCGTGGCCGGTGCCGTGGCCTTCCTGGCGCGGCGCCGCCGGTACACGGAGCTGGCGGGCGGCGCGACGCGCGCGGGCCGGGCCGTGTTCCTCCAGGACCGGGCCGTGACGGCGCGGAACTGGCGGCGGGCCCGGCGCTGGTGGCTGGCGGGCGCGTTCGTCGCCGCCACGGCCTCCTCGCTCGCGGTGCCCGCGGCGGCCGGCCTGGCGATGGCGGGCGCGGGCGCCGGGCTGTGGGCGAAGGCCCTGTGGCTGGGCGGCCTGGAGCGCCGGAGCGAGTCGCTGCTGTGGGTGCGTACGGAGCGGGCGCAGGGCAGCCCCGTCGCGGCGCCCGTGAGCGGCTGGTTCACCACCGGTCTCGCCGCCGGTGACGCCCTGCCCGGCGGGGCCCGGCGGCGCGGACGTCCGGCCCCGGGCGGTGCGGTGGTCAGCGCAGCGCGGTGAGCCCCACCGCATGGGCGCCGCCGCTCTCGGCGACGAGTTCGTCGAGGGACTGCGGCGGCCGTACGGGCACGAAGCGCACACCTGGGGCCTCCTCGGCCCCGGTCGGCTGTTGGTGCTCCGCGTAGCCGTAAACCCCCGGGCGGGGGAGCGTGTTGTACGCGAAGTGGTTCGAGAAGTAGTACGCGCCGGTGTCGAGCAGCGCGACATGGTCCCCGGCCTCCAGCCGGGGCAGCGACCGCCCGGTCGCGACCAGGTCCCCGGCGAAGCAGCACGGCCCGGCCACGTCCTGCGTCTCGGGCGCCCCGTCCTTCGGCCGTCCCCACGCGTCGTACACCGCCACACGCAGCGGCCACGCCTCCGGCGCGAACACCGTGCGGACGGCCACCTGCGCGCCCGCGTGCGTCACCGCGATCCGGCGGCCGCCCGCCGACTTGGCGTACTCCACCCGGGCCAGTACCGTCCCGCTCTTGGCCAGTAGCGACCGCCCGAACTCGGTCACCAGGCCGTAGCGCCCGTCGAACAGCCCGGGGACGGTCTCGGCGAGCAGTCGCGCGTACGCGGCGTGGGTGGGGGTGACGTCGTCGGAGGCGAAGTTGACGGGCAGACCGCCGCCGATGTCCACGGACCGGATCCGCCGGCCGCCGACGCGCTCGTTGACCTCCTCGGCCAGTTCGTACACCGCCCGGATGCCGGAAGCCATCAGCTCCAGGGGGCAGCCCTGCGAGCCGACGTGGGCGTGGATGCGGGTGAGCCACGGCCGCTCGGCGCAGGCGCGTACCAGCCACTCGTGCGCCCCCTCGTCGCGCAGGGGGATCCCGAACTTCGACGTCGGCGTGGCGGTGCTGAGCGCGTCGATGCTGCCGCCTCCGACCTGGGGGTTCACACGCAGCCCGAGCGGCGGGACGGACGTCGTGTCGTGGAGGTCGTGGAGAAGGCCGTCCAGCCGGGCCAGCTCCTCCCGGCTGTCGGCGTTGACGGCGACGCCGAGCGCCAGCGCCTCGCGCAGCTCGGCGGGAGTCTTGGCGGGGGAGTCCAGCACGGTCCGCCCGGGCGGCACGCCCGCCGCGCGGGCCAGCGCGAGCTCCCCGGGGCTCGCCACCTCGGCGCCCAGCCCCTCGTCGGCGAGCAGCCTCAGTACGGGCACCAGGGGCGCGGCCTTGACCGCGAAGGTGTGCAGAACGTCCGTCCCTGGGGCGCTGACCTGCGCGAACGCTCTGTGGAGCGCGGCGGCGGCCGCTCTGATCCCCGGGACGTCCAGCAGGCCCACGACGGGCCGGTCCGCCGAGACGACCCCCTGCCGGACGGCCGCCAGCACGGCCGCGTCCCGCCGCCGCGCGGCGCTCTCCACGTGACCCATAGCCCTACTCCACCACCGAGGGAGGCCGACGGCCACGGTGCGACCGCCTATGAGGTCGACCGGCGAACCTGTTGACTAGAGGTATTCAGATGCTCAGACTGTGCAGTGTTCTATTCAGAACGCGATGGAGAGAGCCAGGGAGGCAGCGCCCATGTCAGGACCGCGACCCGTGCGAGCACCGCGAGGCACCGAGCTGAGCACCCGGGGCTGGCAGCAGGAAGCCGCGCTGCGGATGCTCCAGAACAACCTCGACCCCGAGGTCGCCGAGCACCCGGACAAGCTCGTCGTCTACGGCGGCACGGGCAAGGCGGCCCGCGACTGGCGCTCCTTCGACGCGATGGTCCGCACCCTCCAGACGCTCAAGCAGGACGAGACCATGCTCGTCCAGTCCGGCCGCCCCGTCGGCGTGATGCAGACGCACGAGTGGGCGCCGCGCGTCCTCATCGCCAACTCCAACCTCGTCGGCGACTGGGCCAACTGGGAGGAGTTCCGCCGTCTGGAGGCCCTCGGCCTGACCATGTACGGGCAGATGACGGCCGGCTCGTGGATCTACATCGGCACGCAGGGCATCCTCCAGGGCACGTACGAGACCTTCTCCGCCGTCGCCGCCAAGAAGTTCAACGGCACGCTCGCCGGGACGATCACCCTGACCGCCGGCCTCGGCGGCATGGGCGGCGCCCAGCCGCTCGCCGTCACCATGAACGACGGCGTAGCGATCTGTATCGACTGCGACCCGCGCGCCATCGAGCGCCGCATCGAGCACCGCTACCTGGACGTCAAGGCCGACTCCCTCGACCACGCCCTCCAGCTGGCCGTCGAGGCGCGCGACGCCCGCCGCCCGCTGTCCATCGGCGTCCTGGGCAACGCCGCCGAGCTCGTACCGCAGCTCCTCGCGATGAACGCGCCCATCGACATCGTGACGGACCAGACGAGCGCCCACGACCCGCTCGCGTACCTGCCCGTCGGCGTCTCCTTCGACGAGATGGCCACCTACGCCGCCGAGAAGCCCGCCGACTTCACGACCCGGGCGCGCGAGTCGATGGCACGTCACGTCGAGGCGATGGTCGGCTTCCAGGACGCGGGCGCCGAGGTCTTCGACTACGGCAACTCCATCCGGGGCGAGGCCCAGCTCGCGGGCTACACCCGCGCCTTCGACTTCCCCGGCTTCGTCCCGGCGTACATCCGCCCGCTCTTCTGCGAGGGCAAGGGCCCCTTCCGCTGGGCGGCGCTGTCGGGCGACCCCAAGGACATCGCGGCCACCGACCGCGCGATCCTCGACCTCTTCCCCGAGAACGAGTCCCTGGCCCGCTGGATCAAGATGGCCGGCGAGCGCGTCCACTTCCAGGGCCTCCCGGCCCGCATCTGCTGGCTCGGCTACGGCGAGCGCGACCGCGCGGGCGAGCGCTTCAACGACATGGTCGCGAGCGGCGAGCTCTCCGCGCCCATCGTCATCGGCCGCGACCACCTCGACTGCGGCTCCGTCGCCTCGCCCTACCGCGAGACGGAGGCCATGCTCGACGGCTCCGACGCGATCGCGGACTGGCCGCTCCTCAACGCCATGGTCAACGTCGCCTCGGGCGCCTCCTGGGTCTCCCTCCACCACGGCGGCGGCGTCGGCATGGGCCGCTCCATCCACGCGGGCCAGGTCACGGTCGCCGACGGCACGGCGCTCGCGGGCGAGAAGATCCGCCGCGTCCTGACGAACGACCCGGGCATGGGCGTCATCCGCCACGTCGACGCGGGCTACGACGAGGCCGACGCCGTCGCCGAGGCGCGTGGGGTGCGCATCCCGATGCGGGAGGGCGAGTGACCGCCGCTGCGGGCAGTCGTCCCGCAGGGCGGGACGGGTGGGCACAACGCGACCACCGGCCCGCACCCGCGAACGCGCCGTCGTTCCACGAGATGTGGGCGGACCTGCGCCCCATCGGCCGGAACCCCGAAAGCGGCGGCTACCGCCGCTACGCCTGGACCGGCGCCGACACCGACTGCCGCTCGTGGTTCCAGGCGCAAGCCGAAACCCGCGGCCTGACCTACGAGGTCGACCGCAACGGCAACCAGTGGGCCTGGCTCGGCGACCCCACCGCCGGTGACGCCGTCGTCACCGGCTCCCACCTCGACTCCGTCCCCGACGGCGGCGCCTTCGACGGCCCCCTCGGCGTCGTGTCGTCCTTCGCCGCGATCGACGAGCTCCGCACCCGCGGCGCCGAGCCGAACCGCCCCCTCGCCGTCGTCAACTTCGGCGACGAGGAGGGCGCCCGCTTCGGCCTGGCCTGCGTCGGCTCACGCCTGACCGCCGGCCAGCTCACCCGCGACAAGGCCCACGCCCTCCGGGACGGCGGAGGCGTCTCCCTGGCCCAGGCCATGGAGCGCGCCGGGTACGACCCCGAGGCCATCGGCCCCGACCCCGACCGCCTCGCCCGTATCGGCGCCTTCGTCGAGCTCCACGTAGAGCAGGGCCGGGCCCTCGCGGACACCCCGCACCCCGTGGGCGTGGCGTCGGCGATCTGGCCGCACGGCCGCTGGCGGTTCGACTTCCACGGCGAGGCCAACCACGCCGGCACCACCCGCCTCGACGACCGCCGCGACCCGATGCTGACGTACGCCAACACCGTGCTCGCGGCCCGCAAGAAGGCCCGGCTCGCCGGCGCCCTGGCGACCTTCGGGAAAATCGGCGTCGAGCCGAACGGTGTGAACGCCATCGCCTCCCTCGTCCGCGGCTGGCTGGACTCCCGCGCCGCCGACGAGGAGACGCTGGCCGCCGTCGTCGCGGAGATCGAGCAGGCGGCGGTCGAGCGCGGTGTCCGCGACGGCGTGGAGGTCCGGGTGACCCGGGAGTCCTTCACCCCCGTCGTGGAGTTCGCCCACGACCTGCGCGACGAGCTCGCCAAGCTCCTGGGCGGCGCGCCCGTGCTGCCCACGGGTGCCGGGCACGACGCCGGTATTTTGTCCGGTGTCATCCCCACGGCCATGCTGTTCGTGCGGAACCCCACCGGCGTCTCCCACTCGCCCGCCGAGACGGCGACCGAGGACGACTGCGTGGCCGGAGTGACCGCACTCGCCGACGTACTGGAGGGCCTGGCGTGCAGGTGACCTACTGGGCCGAGCACGCGTGGCTCGGCGACCGTGTCGAGCCCGGTGTGGCCATCGAGGTGACGGACGGCCGGATCACGGCCGTCCGCGCCGAGGTCCCCTCCCCGCCCCCGGGCGCGACGACGCTGCGCGGCCTGACCCTCCCGGGCCTGGCCAACGCCCACTCCCACGCCTTCCACCGCGCCCTGCGCGGCCGCACACAGGTGGGCAGCGGCACCTTCTGGACGTGGCGCGACGTGATGTACGGCGTCGCCGACCGGCTCACCCCGGACTCGTACTTCGCCCTCGCCCGCGCCACGTACGCCGAGATGGCCCTCGCCGGCATCACCTGCGTCGGGGAGTTCCACTACCTCCACCACGGCCCCGGCGGCACGCCCTACGCCGACCCCAACGCCATGGGCGAGGCCCTGATCGCGGCCGCCGCCGAAGCCGGCATCCGCATCACCCTCCTCGACACCGCCTACCTCTCCTCCGGCTTCGGGGAGTCCCCGAACCACCACCAGACGCGCTTCTCCGACGGCACGGCCGACGCCTGGGCCGAGCGCGCCGCCGCCCTCAAGCCCGCCGGCCACGCCCGGATCGGCGCGGCCGTGCACTCGGTGCGCGCCGTGCCCGCCGACCAGCTGACGACCGTGGCCCGCTGGGCCGACGAACGCGAGGCGCCCCTCCACGTCCACCTCTCCGAGCAGACCGCCGAGAACGAGGCCTGCCTCGCGGCGCACGGCCGCACCCCCACGCGGCTGCTCGCCGACCACGGTGTGCTCGGCCCGCGCACCTCCGCCGTGCACGCCACGCACCTCACCGACGAGGACATCGCCCTCCTCGGCGGCGCGACGTCGACGATCTGCATGTGCCCGACCACCGAACGGGACCTCGCCGACGGCATCGGCCCCGCCGTCCAACTCCAGCGGGCGGGCAGCCCGCTGTCCCTGGGCAGCGACAGCCACGCCGTCATCGACCTCCTCGAAGAGGCCCGCGCCATGGAGCTCGACGAACGGCTGCGCAGCCGCACCCGGGGCCACTGGACCGCCGCCGCGCTGCTGCGCGCCGCCACCGAGGACGGGCACGCCTCCCTGGGCTGGGCGGACGCGGGCCGCATCGAGCCGGGCGCCCTCGCCGACCTCACGACGGTCGCGCTGGACTCCGTCCGTACCGCGGGGCCGGCTCCGCGCCACGGTGCCGAGACGGCCGTATTCGCCGCGACGGGCGCGGACATCCGCCATACGGTCGTGGGCGGCCGGCACGTCGTACGCGACGGGCTCCACCAGCTCGTACCGGACGTGCCGCGGGCACTGGCCGACTCCATCGCCGCCCTGAGCGGCTGACGCCGAGGACCGGAGCAAGCATGAGCACGGCAATCATCAACATCAGCAGCCTGGTCACCAACGACCCCTCTCTCGGCGAAGGCCCCCTCGGTCTGGTCCAGGACGCGGCTGTCGTCATCGACGGCGACCGCGTCGCGTGGATCGGTGAGTCCAGCAAAGCACCCGCCACTGACAACGCCGTCGACGCCGGGGGCCGGGCGGTCGTCCCCGGCTTCGTGGACTCCCACTCCCACCTGGTCTTCGCGGGCGACCGGACCGCCGAGTTCAACGCGCGGATGTCCGGGCGGAGCTACAGCGCGGGCGGCATCCGCACGACGGTGGCGGCGACCCGCGCGGCGAGCGACGAGGCGCTGGAGGCCAATCTCCTGCGCTACCTCGGCGAGGCCCTCCGCCAGGGCACGACCACCTTCGAGACCAAGTCCGGCTACGGCCTCACCACCCACGACGAGGCCCGCGCCCTGCGGATCGCCGCCGCCCACACCGACGAGGTCACCTACCTCGGCGCGCACATCGTGGCGCCGGAGTTCGCCGACGACCCCGACGGCTACGTCGCCCTCGTCACCGGCGAGATGCTCGACGCGTGCGCTCCGCACGCCCGCTGGGTCGACGTGTTCTGCGAGAAGGGCGCCTTCGACGGCGACCAGGCCCGCGCGATCCTGGAGGCCGGCAAGCGCCACGGACTCGTCCCGCGCGTCCACGCCAACCAGCTCGGCCACGGCCCCGGCGTCCAGCTGGCCGTCGAGGTCGGCGCCGCCTCCGCCGACCACTGCACCCACCTCACCGACGCGGACGTCGACGCCCTGGCCCAGGGCTCCACGGTGGCCACCCTGCTGCCCGGCGCCGAGTTCTCCACCCGCGCCCAGTGGCCCGACGCGCGCCGTCTCCTCGACGCGGGCGTCACGGTCGCCCTCTCCACGGACTGCAACCCCGGCTCGTCCTTCACCAGTTCCATGCCGTTCTGCGTGGCCCTGGCTGTGCGCGACATGGGAATGACGCCCGACGAGGCCGTCTGGTCCGCCACGGCGGGCGGTGCGGCGGCCCTCCGCCGCACGGACATCGGCCGCCTCACCCCGGGCTCCCGCGCCGACCTGGCGCTCCTGGACGCCCCCTCGCACGTCCACCTCGCCTACCGGCCCGGCGTGCCGCTCGTCTCGGCCGTCTGGCGGCGCGGGGTACGCGAGCTCTGAGGTCCGGGTCGGATCAGGGAGGTCTCAGGGCGGGGCCAGGGTCTTCCCGGAAGCCGTTTGACGGCCCCGGCCGGAAGGATCGGGGCCATGACGAACACGACATGGCGACAGGCGGCCTTCGCGACGGGCCCGCTGTGCATGACGGCCTACGGCCTCATCCGGCTGACGGACCCCGGCCACGGCCCGGGCCCGGCCTGGTCGCTGGGTCATCTCGCCCTGCTGGCGGGCGTCCTGCTGTTCGGACAGGTGATGCTGGGCCTCCGCCGGACGGCGGCGACGGGCCGAGGCCCGGTGAGCCGGGCGTTCGCGGGCGTCGGCGCGACCCTGGGCCTGCTGGGCGTGGCGGCCGTGACGGCACAGACGGCCATCGACCTGCTGGTCGGATACGCGTCGGTGGACCGCGAGACGATGGACGCCCTCTTCGAGCGGATCCACAGCTGGCCGGGCGTGACACCGGCCGTCTACACCGTCGGCCCGCTGCTCTTCTACGTCGGACTGCTGCTGCTCGTGGGGCAGTTGGCGGCCCTGCGCGCGACAGCCTTCTGGCGGCCGCTCGCGATCGTCGCGGGCGTGGCGGTTACGGCGGCCGGCGGCCTGGACCTGATACCCCTGAGCGGTCTGCTCTTCCTCCTGACCCTCGCCCCGCTGGGCAAGAACGCCACCGCTGCTCAGCCCGTCCTCTCCAGCGTCACGAGCGGAATATCCCGCCCGGTGCGGGAGTCCCACTCCCTGAGGTCCGCGAAGGCCGGATCCGCCACGACCTGAAAGGCCCACACGTCATGCGGCCTGTTCTGCCGCCCGGCGGCAGTCCCGGCAGCGGCCGGGCTCGGCGGCGCGGAAGACGCGTTCGCAGCCGCCGCAGGTCTGGAACGGCAGGGGCGCCGGGGGCCGCGACGGGCCCGGTGGCGCCTCCGGGGTCCGTACGGGCAGGGCGGGTGGCAGCCAGTTCGTCAGGCGGTAGCCGAGTAGCCGGGCGGGCCAGGAGATGGTGCCCATGGGCAGGCCGCCCGTCAGGGTGAGGGCGATCTGTACGGGGCCGATCCCCCGGTCGAGCCATGTGCGTACGGCGGGGGAGAGCCGTCGGACGTCCATCTCCGAGAGCCACAGCCGTGGGTCGCGACGGCGCAGCCCGGCGAGCAGGTCGGCTGCGGGCCGGTCGGCGGGCGGTAAGGGGGTCGGCTCCGTTGGCTCCCTCGGCTCCTCGCGCCGGACGGGCGGTTGGGCGGCAGGCCGCCGCTTCACCAGGTCGACCTTGGGCGGGGGCGGGGGCGGGGGCGGCTCGGCGCCGGGCCGGTCGTACCAGCTCGTATGGGTCACCATCCGGCCCGTCGCCATCCGTTCGGGCTTCCGCTCCAGGTAGCCAGCGGTTTCCAGCTCCCTCAAGGCCCGGGCGATGGTGATTTCGCCTTCCCTGAAGCGGCGGGTGAGGTCCTTGATGCCGACGGCCGCGCCGTCCGGCAGCGACTGGATGTAGACGCCGAGGCCGATCGCGACAGCGGACAGGTCGGGATGCTGGGCGAGGTGGTTGCCGACGACGGTGAAGTTCGTGTCGTGGCGGTGCCGGATGTGGACCACTCCGGCTCGCGGAGAGCCGGTGCGCGCGGAGGGGTGCGCGCTAGACTGCGCTTCAGTCATTGGGAAGGTCTCAGCTTCCTGGATGATCAGGCCCTCGATCGGGATGCCAGTCCCGGCCGGGGGCCGTCGTCTGTCTGGAGCTTGCGCGGCGAACGTACCGCGCCGCCGCCCACAACTTCCACCGTGTCACCTGATGGGGTGACGTGTCGGGTTGGTAGGGGTTGGTTCTTTCCCCAAGTCCTTTAAAGGGACGTCCAGCCGGACCGGTTCGCGGCTCGTCGCGTCCCGGTTGCCTTGGTCACGCGTGCGCCTCGCGCTGATGCACGCCCATGAGCGTGGCGGCGCGGGCCATCCCCTCGGCGTCGCCCCGTGCGGTCGCCTCTCGCCGGGTGCGCTTGATCCGGTCACAGCGGCACGCCGATGGCGTCCGCGAGCGATCGCATGCCCGGCGTGAGGGTCCTCCTCCTCTCGATCACCCGGCCGAGAATGTCCTGCGCGTACCGCTGGTTGGGCAGCCACTGGGGCGCCACGGTCCGGACGTGCTCCAGGACGTCCACCGCTTCCGCGTACCGCCGCAGCCGGACGTTCGCCTCCGCGACGTCCAGCAGGTGACGGTTGCGGTTGTTCGAGGTGGGCCGCAGGCCGCTCGTGGGTACGCGTTCCGCGAGTTGGAGTACGTGGTCGGGGCGGTCGGCGATCAGTGCGTTCTCGGCGCGCTTGAGTTTCACCGTCACGGGGCCGAGAGCCCGGAGGAAGTCCTTCTCCGGCGCGAACTCCCGCCCCATCGCGATCGCGGCGGAGTGGGCCAGCCGTAGTGCTTGATCGGCTTCGTCGGGCCTATTGTCCCTGACGGACGCGGCGGAGTGCCGCAGCAGAAGCCATCCCCACGCGCTGAGCTCCGCGGGCGTGGCGCGGGACACGCGGGGTTCGACTTCGTCGGCCCAGCGCGTCGCGAGTTCGCGTGCGGCGTCGAGCTTGCCCTGCCGCAGGAGCAGCCAGCATTGCGTGCTGACGGTGGTCGCCGCGTGCAGTTCGTCCGTAGCCTCGCCCAGTGCGCGCTCCAGCGCTACGTGCGCTGCCTTGAACTGGCGGGTCTGGGTGAGGAGCCAGCCCGTCAGCTGCATCAGGCGGGCCCGGACGGCTTTGCCGTCCGGGTCGGTCTCCGCCAGCGCGTCGGTGTCCCGGATGAGGGGCGGAAGGATCGTGCCCAGTTCTGTGTACCGGTCGGTGGAGAACAGCGGTAGCGCCGAGTCGAGGGCCGCGCGGACGCCCGTGAGGGTGGGGGGCTCTTCCGGCCCGGGCACCCGGACGGTATCCGTCAGAGCCCGGCGTACCGCTTCCCACTGGTCCGCGGGGGAGCCCTCGGGCTCGCCGTCACCCCGGTCGCTGACCAACTGGGTCGTCGGTACCCGCAGAGCCACCGCGAGTCTGTGCGCCGTCTCCAGCCGGGTGCCGTCGCGCTCGGCCTGCTCCAGTTTGCGGATCAGGGAGAGCGAAACACCCGACACGGCTGCGAGTTCGCGCTGACTCAGGCCCCGGCGCTTGCGTACGTCCCGGAGCCGCTGGCCGAAGGTGGCACCCATGGGGCGAGCGTACGCTCAGCGGGTGAGGCCCCGTCGCGGTCCCGTCAGGAAACCCGCTTGAGCAGCCACGCGTTCGGCGTGAAGGACGAGTTGGTGAAGGCCACGCAGCCGCCGCTGTAGTAGGTCTGGACCCTGGTCCAGCCGTTCGGCGGGAAGGCCGTGGCGCAGGCGTTGACCTGGGTGCCGACGGGGAGGCCGTCGAGGTTCTTCATCATCTTGATGTTGGGGCCGGCGGTCGCGCGGCAGGAGGCGCTCGTGCCCCAGTTGACGTCGACCCAGCCGTCCGGGGTCATCGTGTCGGCGCACACCGTGCGGGTTTCGCCCGGCGCCGCCTGGGCCGGGCTCGCCGCGACGGAGGCGAAGAGCGTCGCGCCGAGAAGGGCCAGACCCGCGGTGCGGAGTCGTCTCATGAGGGTCTCCCGACCGTCGAAAAATCGCCGGTGAGTGATCGGCGTTGATGACGGACATTCAATGGCTTGCGTGAAGCCTTTGTGGAGAACGTTTTCGGCCACGAAGGACCCACGAAGAACCATCGTGAAACGCGCTGTGCCGCATGGGACGGCTCGTCCCATGCGGCACAGACGTGGCGGTCATGACGGTCGCGGCGGTCGTGGCGCGCGGCCACGTGTCACTCCTCGGTCAGCAGCCCCCGCCGCAGCCGCACCAGCGTGCGGGACAGCAGCCGGGAGACGTGCATCTGGGAGATGCCCAGTTCCTCGCCGATCTCCGACTGCGTCAGGTTCGACACGAACCGCAGGGAGAGGATGTGGCGGTCACGGTACGGCAGTTCGGCGATGAGGGGCTTGAGCGACGCGATGAACTCGATGCCCTCCAGGCCGTGGTCCTCGTAGCCGATGCGGTCCGACAGGGAGCCCTCCGGCTCGTCCTCGTCGGCCTGGGCGTCCAGCGAGCTCGCGGTGTACGCGTTGCTCGCGGCCATGCCCTCGACGACCTCGTCCTCCGTCAGGCCCAGCCGCTCGGCGAGCTCGGCGACGGTCGGGGCGCGGTCCAGCTGCTGGGCCAGCTCGTCGCCGGCCTTGGCCAGGTCGAGGCGGAGCTCCTGGAGTCGCCGGGGGACCCGGACGGACCAGCTGGTGTCGCGGAAGAAGCGCTTGATCTCGCCGATGATCGTCGGCATCGCGAAGGTGGGGAACTCCACACCGCGGGTCAGCTCGAACCGGTCGATCGCCTTGATCAGACCGATGGTGCCGACCTGGATGATGTCCTCCATCGGTTCGCTGCGGGTGCGGAACCGGGAGGCCGCGAACTTCACCAGGGCCAGATTCAGCTCGACCAGTGTGTTGCGGACGTACGCGTAGTCGTGGGTTCCCTCCTCGAGCGACGCGAGGCGGGCGAAGAGCGTCTTGGACAGCGCCCGCGCGTCGACCGCGTCCACCTTGTCGTACGGGGGGATCTCCGGGAGTCCGGCGAGGCCGGGGGTGTCGGGGGCGTCGTGTGCGGGCAGGGTTGCCGACGAGGCCGTCGCGAGGTCCTCGTATGAGGCGCACGAGGTGCCGGGACGTTGTTCGTCGAGCCGGGGTGACATGGTCTCCTCCATCGTTTCTCGGCATATGGCTGCCGAAGCCGTGACCCTTTTGCTGCGGTTTGCGGCGCCTCCAAAGCCGTCCGTGGCGAATGTGTCCCTACTAGCCCTACCGGTCTTCACCACTCCCTGGCAAGTGTGGTTTGTCCCATTCTGTCAATGTTTGGCGGAACTTCAGCTTCCGGAGCTGCGTCAGGAAGGCGTAGTGTTTCGGCAGCGGAGCGCGAGCACACCACGAGCGCATGAAGGGGAGCGGGAGCGCATGGATCGCGGGATGGTCGGCAATCCGAGCAGGGGCCGACTGCAGGTGGAGGTCCGGCGCGAGGGCGCGAGCTCGGTCGTCTCACCCGCGGGTGAGCTCGATCACCACACGGCCGAATTGCTGCGCGAGTCCCTGGAGGGCTGTGTGCGCGACGGTGACGCCCGCGTCGTCGTCGACTGCTCGCGGCTCGACTTCTGCGACTCCACCGGTCTGAACGTCCTCCTCGGCGCCCGGCTCAAGGCCGAGGCCGCCGGAGGCGCCGTTCACCTGGCCGCGATGACCCCCGTCGTCGCCCGGGTGTTCGAGATCACGGGAGCCGGGGCCGTCTTCACCCTGCACGACACGCTCGACTCGGCGCTCGCCGACTGAGCCGATCCGGGAATCTCCGTTGCCTGTGTCACAGGCGCCGCGTCGAATCCGTGGGTGTTCTCACGGTCCGGCCGGGCAGGAGACAGCTGAATCCATTGAAGATGTTTGTGTTCGTATCGGTGAATCGGTGAGGTGAAGCGCTGATGAGCACCACCCGGGCGTGCCCACCGCCGGACGGTCCCGGCCCGGAGGCGGGGGACGCCGCCTCGGCCGGCTCACCGGCCCCGGCGGAAGCGGCCCGCAGGCTGCGCCTCGTCGGGGTCGGTGGCGCCGTACCGCTCTCCCGCGACTTCACCCGTCAGGCGCTCTACGACTGGGGCTGGCTCCCCGCGGTCTCCGCCGACCACCGGGCCGCCGCCGAGGACGTCCTGCTGGTCGTCTCCGAGCTGGTCACCAACGCCTGCCTGCACGCCGACGGCCCCGAGCAACTGTGCGTCAGCCGTACGGGCAAAGTGCTCCGGCTGGAGGTCAGCGACCTCGGCGCCGGCACCCCGGCGCCCCGGACCCCGCACCGCGCGGGCCGCCCCGGCGGCCACGGCATGTTCATCGTCCAGCGGCTCTGCCTCGACTGGGGAGTCGTCCGGCGCTCCGACGGCGTCGGCAAGACGGTCTGGGCGGAGCTGGCCGGACCGTCGTAGGAGAGCTCTTACGGGCTGTTCCTTGTCTTCCCTCTCCACCGTCCCGGGCGTACCTTCGGCGTCCGATCTGATGTGCCGTCAGCAAAGCTCGGCTGCGGCACCGGACGAGAGGGGAACCCCAGGTGTACCGCACCTCACGCAACCCCATGCGCCGCGCCGGCGCGCTCGCGGTCTCGGCGGCTCTGGCCGGCGGCGCGTTCCTGCTGGTCGCGCCGGACGCGCGGGCCGAGGTCGTCGACGTCAACTACCAGTGCAAGACACCGATCGGGGACCGCAGCGCGGTCTCGCCCATCGACATCAAGGCCACGGCGAGCGGTGACGCCTACAAGCTCACCATGACCTTTCAGAAGGGCGTCTCCTCCAGCCCCATCGAGCTCGGCAAGGGCGCGATGAAGCCAAGTGCCGTGATCAAGGTGGGCGGCGCGGACAGCGGCACGGTCGATGTCTCCGGCCCCGCCAACGACCAGCCGATACCGCCCAACACCCCCATCAAGATCAGCGACTTGTCGGGGACGTACACCCCGAAGAAGGGCGGCCAGGTCACCTTCACGGCCTCCGTCCTCACCATCTCCGCCCTGGGCACCACGACCACCTGCACCCCCACCAACAACCCCAAGCCCTCGCTCACCCTTGAGGTCAAGGAGCCGGGCGGGACGGGCGGCTCCACGACGAGTGGGGCCACGACCGGTGGCTCTACGACGGGCGGCTCTACGACGGGTGGGGCCACGACCGGCGGGTCCACGAGCGGATCGTCGGCCGGGTCGACCGGCGGGTCGAGCAGCGGCTCCACGGCCGGTACCACCGGCGGGTCCACCGGCTCGACCACCAGCGGCACCACCGGCGGCGGTCAGCTCCCACAGACCGGGCCCTCCGATTCCGCCGTCGCCCTCGCCACCCTCGGCGGCACCGTGCTCCTCACCGGGCTCGCCGGCACCCTCTGGCTCACCCGGAGGCGCCGCAGCGCCGGCTGAACCCCCTCACCCCACGCCCAGGGAGCCGCCGATGCCGCCACCGACCATCCCGAAGCCCTCCCGCGCCCGGGCCGCCGCGCTGCTCTGCGCCGCCTCGGTGCTCGCCGTGCCCACGCCCACCGCCCAGGCCCCGACTGCCCCGGCGCCGACCGCCCCGGCCCCGGCCGACAGCCGGCCGTCGTGGACGGCGGCACCCGCCCCCGGCGGGAGGAAGGCGCCGACAGCGGAGGACCGGTCGTCCTTCTACCTCGAAGGCGCCCCCGGTTCGGTCCTGGAGGACAAGCTGACGGTCGTCAACCCCGGCGACCGGCGTCTGACGGTCGAGCTGAGCGGCAGCGACCCGTGGATCTCCCTCGCCGCCGGGCGCGTGAGCGTGCCGCCCCGCACCCGCGCGGACGTCCCCCTCACCGTGACCGTCCCGGCCGGTACGGCACCCGGCGACCGCTCCGCCGCCGTGACCGCCTCCGGGGACGGCCGGCGGGTCCGGGTGCCCATGGCCGTACGGGTCGCGGGGACCGCCTTCGCCGCGCTCTCGGTGGAGCACGTGCGGGTCAGCGGCACGGGCCGGGACGCGGTGATCCACTACGCCCTGGTCAACCGGGGCAACATCGCCCTCGCCCCCCGGCTGACCATCCGGGCGGAGGGCCTCTTCGGACAGGTCCTGCGCCGCGAGGCAGCCGGAGTCCCCGCCGCCCTGGCGCCCGGCGAGAGCGTACGGCTGGCGGAGCGGTGGCCGGAGGCCCCGCGTCTGGACCGGGTGGCGGTGCGCGTCACCGCCACCACCCCGGACGGCACCCGGGCCGCCGCGTCCGGCGCGTACACGCCCCTGCCCTGGCTCGGCCCGGCCCTCGCCGGGGCGGCCGGGCTCGTGGCGGCCGGGGCGGCCGTACGCCTCGTAAGGCGCCGACGGGCGGTCCGCTCATGAGCCGCCCGCCGGGAGGGCGCTGCAGCGCCCGGGAGAGCGCCCGGAAGCGAAGAACGGCGCTCCCGGCACCGCTCCCGCTCCTCGCCCTCCTCTCCCTCCTCGCGCTGCTCACGCTCCTCGTCCTCCCCGCGCCCCCAGCCCTCGCCGACGGTGCCCCCCAGGCCTCCGTGGACCGCTCCGAGGCCCCCTTGGACGGCCGGGTCACCGTGACCGGCAGGGGCTGGCCGGGCGGCGCGCTGCTCACCCTGCTCGTCTGCGGGCAGAACATGATCGGCGGCACCAACGCCTGCGCCAACGCCGACGGCCGCGCCGTCACCACCGGCGCCGACGGCGCCTTCCGCAAGGACGTGCCCGTCCCCGCGCCGCCCAAGCCCTGCCCGTGTGTCGTCCATGTGGCGACCGTCACCGGCGACTCCGCCGCGACGGACGTCCCGCTGGTCATCACCGGGCACCCGGTCGCGCCCCTGCCGGAGCAGAGCGGCGGGGAGCGGCTCAGCGTGCTCGACGCCCGGCTGGAGGGGGCCGGCGGGCTGCTGACGTGGTTCGGCGCCCCGCCCGCCCGCAGGCTCGTCGTCACCGTCGCCAACCTCGGCACCACCCCCGCCAAGAACCCCGCCTTCCGGCTCGGCACCTCGCGCGGGGTCCTCGCCCCGGTCTGGGAGGACCGCCCCTGGCGCGGCACGGTGGCCCCCGGGCACAAGGAGCGGGTGACGCTGGACGTGGAGCTGGCGGCGGGCGCGTACGGGGACTACCTCGTCTCGCTCGAGTACGGCGGCAAGGTGCTCGTCGAGCAGCCGTGGGACGTGAGCCGGCCCTGGGGGGTGACGCTCTTCTGGATCCTGCTGGGCGTGGTCGTCCCGCTGGCGGTCTTCCGCGCGGGCATGGCGGTCGTGGACCACGTCCGGCCCAGGGCGCCCCGGGCGCCCGCCGCGGCCGGTGCGGGACACCTGGCGGAGGGCCGGGAGGCCGCCCTCCCGTGGTTCACGTCGGAGAACGACCCCAGGGGCCCCGGCGGTCCCGCCCCGGCCGACCCCGGATCCGGGACGTCCCCCGGCTGACGGACGGCGAAACGGGGGCACGCGAAAGCCCCCGGCACGTTCCCGTGCCGGGGGCTTCCGTGTGTCCGTCAATGGACCCGCGTCAGTGGACGTCACCCATCAGGGCGATGATCCGCTTGCGGTACATCCACACCGCGACACCCGCGAGGGTGGCGAGCGCGGCCTGGAACACGATCGTGCCGGTGCCGTTCATGTCCACACCGGCGATGGACAGCAGACCCGTCGTGCAGTCACCGGCGGTGACGGCGAGGAACCACACGCCCAGCATCTGGCTCGCGTACTTCTTCGGCGCCATCTTCGTGGTGAGCGACAGACCCACCGGGGAGAGGCACAGCTCACCCATGGTCTGGATCATGTAGATCATCAGCAGCCAGGCCGGGCTGACCTTGGTGCCGTCGCCCGCCATGCCCATCGGGACGGCGAAGACGAAGAACGAGGCGCCGATGAGCACCATCGCCATGGAGAACTTCACCGTGGTGCTGGGCTCGCGGTCACGGCGGGCCAGGAACACCCACAGCCAGGCGAAGACCGGGGCGAGCGCCATGACCCACAGCGGGTTGACCGACTGGAACCAGGTCGACGGGAAGCTGAAGCCGAAGACGTTGTCGGCGGTCTTCTTCTCGGCGAAGGTCGACATCGTCGAACCGGCCTGGTCGAAGATCATCCAGAAGGCCGCGGCGGCGACGAAGAACCAGATGTAGCCGCTGACCTTGGTCTGCTCGGTGTCCGTCAGGTCCTTGTCGCGCTTGATGCGCAGCAGGACGGTGATCGGGATGATCAGGCCAAGCACGGTGATCGGGATCAGGGCCCAGTTGAGGGTGAAGATCCCGGCGCCGCCCACGATGCCGTAGAAGACCACCGCGACGCCCAGCCAGATGGCGGCCTTGGTGAGGGTCTTCTTGCGCTCCTCGGCCGACAGCGGCTGCGGGACGACGCTGCTCTTCGGGTCGAGGTGGCGGGTGCCCCACAGGAAGATCATCAGGCCGAGCGCCATACCGGCGGCGGCGATGCCGAAGCCCAGGTGCCAGTTGACTTCCTGGCCGATGGTGCCGATGACCAGCGGCGCGAAGAAGGCGCCCAGGTTGATGCCGATGTAGAACAGCGTGAAGCCGCCGTCACGGCGCGGGTCCGTGGGACCGTCGTAGAGGTGGCCCACCATCGTGGAGATGTTGGACTTCAGCAGGCCGGAGCCGATCGCCACCAGCGCGAGGCCGGCGAAGAAGGTCGGCTTGCCGGGAACGGCCAGGAGCAGATGGCCCGCCATGATGGTGCTGGCCGCGATCGTGACCGTCTTACGGGGACCCCATACGCGGTCGCCGAACCAGCCGCCGGGCATGGCGAGCAGGTACACCATCGCCACGTAGATGGAGTAGATCGCCACCGAGCTGGCCTCGGGCATCGCCAGACCGCCGCCCTGGCTGCCGGGCTTGGCATCGGGGCCGCCGGAGATCAGGTAGACGACGAGCAGGGCCCGCATGCCGTAGTAGGAGAATCGCTCCCACATCTCGGTCAAGAAGAGCGGGGCCAGGCCGAAGGGGTGGCCGAAGAAGGTCATGCCGCGCGAGGTCGGAGAGGTCTTCTCCTGCTCCGCCGCGTCCTTCGTCAGGCTGGACGCCATGGTCATTCCTAGGGTGCTCGGGACGCGCGGTGGTCCGGAGGACGCGCGCCCGGGTGGGGGTTGGCCGGCACCGGCTACTGACGCCGTCCACCCCACTCCCCTGGGGTGCGGCTCCTCTGTGGAGGAGTCGCGGGACGGCCGTATTCCGGGATCCACGCCCCCCGCGCACCTTCGCGCAGGGGACCCGGCCGACAGGTCAAACACTGTGGAACAAGGCTGGATCACCAGCCCTGCGCACAACAGAGACCTTCGGCTCGTCGGATGTCCCGAAGGTCCCGCTGTAGTGCTACAGATGTCGGGTCACCATACGTCACACCCCGCCTGGCCATGGAAGGTGTTGAGACATGGATCACAGTCGATTCCGGAACCGAATCCTTCCTTTCGATGGTGGTAGCACTTTCGGTGAAGTGTTGCCGTAGGTAGCACTCGGCCCGCCGCTGACGTGCGCCCGCGCGGACTACCATCACCCCATGACCCGAGTACTGCTCGCCGAGGATGACGCCTCCATCTCGGAGCCGCTCGCGCGCGCCCTGCGCCGCGAAGGGTACGAGGTGGAGGTGCGCGAAGACGGTCCCACGGCCCTGGACGCCGGCCTGCAAGGAGGGGTGGACCTGCTCGTCCTCGACCTCGGGCTGCCCGGCATGGACGGCCTCGAGGTCTGCCGCAGACTGCGCAACGAGGGGCACGGCTTCCCCGTGCTCGTGCTCACCGCCCGCGCCGACGAGGTGGACACCGTGGTCGGCCTGGACGCAGGCGCCGACGACTACGTCACCAAGCCCTTCCGCCTGGCCGAGCTGCTCGCCCGGGTCCGGGCGCTGCTGCGCCGCGGCACCGTCGAAGCCCACCAGCAGCCGCCCGCCACGCACGGCGTGCGGATCGACGTCGAGTCGCACCGCGCCTGGATGGGCGACGAGGAACTCCAGCTCACCGCGAAGGAGTTCGACCTGCTGCGGGTCCTGGTACGGGACGCCGGCCGGGTCGTCACCCGTGACCAGCTGATGCGCGAGGTCTGGGACACCACCTGGTGGTCCTCCACCAAGACCCTGGACATGCACATCTCCTGGCTGCGCAAGAAGCTCGGCGACGACGCCGCCAACCCGCGCTACATCGCCACCGTGCGTGGCGTCGGCTTCCGCTTCGAGAAGAGCTGACCGAAGACACCGTGCGCCGCCGACTGATCAACTCCACGCTCGCCGTCGTGCTCGTCGTGATCGCGGTCTTCGGGATCTCGCTCGTCATCGTCGAGACCCGGACGATCGAGAACAGCGCGCAGGAGAGCGTGCAGTCCGAGGCCGTCCGGCTGGTGGCGATCGTCGACAGCCGGCTCGCCGGGCACGAGCGCGTGGAGTCGGAGGTGCTGAGCGATCAGATCACCCCCAACCGGTACGCCCGGGTCGACCTCCCCGGCCGGCAGCCGATCGAGATCGGCAGCCGGCCCGAGGGCGGCGTCATCACCACGACGCTGAAGGGAGAACAGGGCGAGACGGTACGGGTCGAGGAGTCCCGCAGCACGGTCAGCCGGGAGATCGGCCGCACCCTGCTGGTGATCCTCGCGGTGGCCCTGCTGGCCGTGATCGCCGCCGTGTTCCTGGCCGTACGCCAGGCCAACCGGCTCACCGCCCCGCTCACCGACCTCGCCGAGACCGCCGAACGGCTGGGCTCCGGCGACCCCCGCCCCCGGCACCGCCGCTACAGCGTCCCCGAGCTCGACCGGGTCGCCGACGTCCTGGACGCGAGCGCCGAGCGGATCGCGCGGATGCTCACGGCGGAGCGGCGGCTGGCCGCCGACGCCTCGCACCAGCTGCGGACGCCGCTGACCGCGCTGTCGATGCGGCTGGAGGAGATCACACTCACCGACGACCCGGAGACGGTCAAGGAGGAGGCGATGATCGCCCTCACCCAGGTGGAGCGGCTCACCGACGTCGTCCAGCGGCTGCTGACGAACTCCCGCGACCCGCAGACCGGGTCCGCGGTCACCTTCGACCTCGACGAGGTCATCAAGCAGCAGATCGAGGAGTGGCGGCCGGCCGCCCGCGCCACGGGCCGGGCCGTGGTCCGCTCCGGCAAGCAGGGGCTGCGCGCGGTGGGCACGCCGGGTGCGGTCTCCCAGGTGCTGGCGACGCTGATCGAGAACTCCCTGATGCACGGGGACGGCACCGTCGCCCTGCGCACCCGGGTCACCGGCAACCAGGCGGTGGTGGAGGTCTCCGACGAGGGTCCGGGCGTCCCGGCCGATCTGGGCTCGCGGGTCTTCGAGCGGACGGTCAGCGGCCGTAACTCCACGGGCCTGGGCCTGGCCGTCGCCCGCGATCTCGCGGAGGCGGACGGCGGCCGGCTGGAACTCCTCCAGCAGCAGCCGCCGGTGTTCGCGCTCTTCTTGAGCCGCGAAGCGGATCAGGACGACTAGAGGCCGGTTACTTCCCCGCTCTGACCCGCTCCTGCTCGGGCGCCTCCGCCAGGAACGATTCGGCGGCCTGGACGGCGTCGCGGGCGGGCATCGCGCGGAACACCCAGGAGCGGTACGACCAGAAGCGGAAGACCGTGCCGATGCCGAGGCCGACGACGTTCTTGGCGATGTTGTCGGCGAGCGGGCTGGTCAGGCCCATGCCGTAGTGGGAGAGGGCGAGTATGCCGTTCTCGATCACCAGGCCGACGCCGCTGAAGAGCAGGAACAGGGTGAGCTCGCGGCTGCGCCGGTTCTTGTCCGTGTCGCGGTAGGTCCAGTAGCGGTTGCCGACGTAGTTCGCGGCGATCGCCACGGCCGTGGCGATGACGCCCGAACGCACCACGGCCAGTCCCGCGCCGTGGACGCAGATGTTGAAGACGATGAAGTTGACCACGAATCCGACGGCGCC
This sequence comes from Streptomyces hesseae, assembly GCF_031845785.1. Taxonomy (NCBI): domain Bacteria; kingdom Bacillati; phylum Actinomycetota; class Actinomycetes; order Kitasatosporales; family Streptomycetaceae; genus Streptomyces; species Streptomyces hesseae. Next base: position 3,206 of record NZ_JAVRFI010000003.1, on the reverse strand, counting down.
CACGGCGCCGAATTTCGCGATTTCGCGGGCCAGCCGCTCCAGCCGGGAACGCACTGTGCGCCGTTGAGTCATGGTCTTCATGCTAACGAGCCCGCGGAGGAGCCCGTCCGGAGAGTCGGTGAACGAACGGCGAACGCCCGGTTTTGCCGCTTTGATTCCGCCTCCGTGCCGTCTCCATGCCGCCTCCGTGCCGTCCCCGCGCCACCGGAACGGCAGCCTCCGAGATTGGAGGATCGTCCAGGAGGGGTCGGAGTGGTTCGTACGTACGGATACTCTGGGGGAGTGACGTTCCCGGTAGTCGGCATGGTCGGCGGCGGTCAGCTCGCCCGTATGACCCACGAGGCGGGCATCCCCCTCGGCATCAGGTTCAAGCTGCTCAGCGATACCCCTCAGGACTCGGCGGCCCAGGTGGTGAGCGAAGTCGTCATCGGCGACTACCGCGACCTGGACACCCTTCGTGCGTTCGCACAAGGCTGCGATGTGATCACCTTCGATCACGAGCATGTTCCGACCGAGCACCTCCGGGCCCTGGAAGCGGACGGCATCCCCGTCCGCCCGGGGCCCGACGCTTTGGTGCACGCCCAGGACAAGGGTGTGATGCGCGCCAAGCTCGACGCGATCGGGGTGCCGTGCCCCCGGCACCGCCTCGTGGCGGACCCCGCCGACGTCGAGCGCTTCGCGGCGGAGGGATCGCCGGGCGGGCGGGCGGGAGAAACAGGTTTCCCCGTCGTCCTCAAGACCGTGCGCGGCGGCTACGACGGCAAGGGCGTCTGGGTCGTGCGCGACGCCAAGGAAGCGGAGGAGCCCTTCCGGGCGGGCGTGCCCGTGCTCGCCGAGGAGAAGGTCGACTTCGTCCGCGAGCTCGCGGCCAACGTGGTCCGCTCCCCGCACGGCCAGGCCGTCTCCTACCCCGTCGTGGAGTCCATCCAGGTCGACGGCGTCTGCGACACGGTGATCGCCCCCGCGCCCGGCCTGTCCGACGAGCTCTCCGCGCACGCCCAGGAGCTCGCCCTCCGCATCGCCAAGGAACTGGGCGTGGTCGGCCACCTCGCCGTGGAGCTCTTCGAGACCCGCGACGGCCGGGTGCTCGTCAACGAGCTCGCGATGCGCCCCCACAACTCCGGCCACTGGACCCAGGACGGCGCGATCACCTCGCAGTTCGCCAACCACGTCCGGGCCGTACTGGACCTGCCGCTCGGCGACCCGCGCCCCCGCGCCAAGTGGACCGTGATGGCCAATGTTCTCGGCGGCGACTATCCGGACATGTATTACGCGTACCTGCACTGCATGGCGCGCGACCCCGGCCTGAAGATCCATATGTATGGCAAGGACGTGAAGCCCGGCCGCAAGGTCGGACACGTCAACACCTACGGCGACGACCTGGCGGACGTGCGCGAGCGCGCCGCGCACGCCGCCGGATACCTGCGAGGAACGATCACGGAATGAGTTCTCCCGGCTCCCCCCTCATCGGCATCGTCATGGGCTCGGACTCCGACTGGCCCGTTATGGAAGCCGCCGCCAAGGCCCTGGACGAGTTCGAGATCCCCTACGAGGTCGACGTCGTCTCCGCGCACCGGATGCCGCGCGAGATGATCGAGTACGGGGAGCTGGCCGCAGGCCGCGGCCTCAAGGCGATCATCGCGGGCGCGGGCGGCGCGGCCCACCTGCCCGGCATGCTCGCCTCGGTCACCCCGCTGCCGGTGATCGGCGTGCCCGTGCCGCTGAAGTACCTCGACGGCATGGACTCGCTCCTCTCCATCGTCCAGATGCCCGCCGGCGTCCCCGTGGCCACCGTCTCCGTCGCGGGCGCCCGCAACGCCGGCCTGCTGGCCGTCCGGATGCTCGCCGCCCACGACGAGAAGCTGCTCGACCGGATGCGCCGCTTCCAGGACGAGCTCAACGACCAGGCCACCGAGAAGGGCAAGCGCCTGCGCGCCAAGGTCGAGGGCGGCACCGGCTTCGGATTCGGGAAGTGAGCGCCGTGGACGAGCTGATCCGCGCCCGCGAGCTGCTCGCCGCGCACCCCGTCGTCGACGGCCACAACGACCTCCCCTGGGCCCTGCGCCAGCAGGTCCGCTACGACCTCGACCAGCGCGACATCGCCACCGACCAGAGCGCCGCCGGGCTCCACACCGACCTGCCCCGGATGCGCGCGGGCGGCGTCGGCGCGCAGTTCTGGTCGGTGTACGTGCGCACGGACATGGCCGGCGACGAGGCGGTCAGCGCCACGCTGGAACAGATCGACGTCGTACGGCAGCTCGTCGACCGCTACCCCGGCGAGCTGCGGCTCGCCCTGACGGCCGACGACATGGAGGCCGCCCGCGCCGAGGGGCGCATCGCCTCGCTGATGGGCGCCGAGGGCGGCCACAGCATCAACTGCTCGCTGGCCACGCTGCGCGCCCTCCACCGCCTCGGCGTCCGCTATATGACGCTCACCCACAACGACAACATCCCATGGGCGGACTCGGCGACCGACGAGCCGGCGGCGGGCGGGCTGACGCGCTTCGGCGAAGAGGTCGTCCGCGAGATGAACCGCCTCGGCATGCTCGTCGACCTCTCGCACGTCTCGGCCGGCACGATGCGGGACGCGCTGCGGGTCAGCGAGGCGCCGGTGATCTTCTCGCACTCGTCGGCCCGCGCGGTCTGCGATCACCCCCGCAACATCCCGGACGACGTCCTCGGCGCGCTCGCCGCGAACGGCGGCGTGGCCATGGCCACGTTCGTCCCGAAGTTCGTCCTGCCGGAGGCCGTCGCCTGGACCCGGGCCGCCGACGAGAACATGCGTGCCCATGGCCTCCACCACCTCGACACCACCGCCGAGGGCATGGCCGTCCACCATGCCTTCGAGGCGGAGCACCCGCGCCCGGTGGCCACGGCCGCGACGGTCGCCGACCACCTCGACCACATGCGCGAGGTCGCCGGCGTCGACCACATCGGCATCGGCGGCGACTTCGACGGCACGGCCTTCACCCCGGCCGACCTCGCCGACGTCTCCGGCTACCCCAACCTGATCGCGGAACTCCTGCGCCGCGGCTGGTCCGAGGCGGACCTGGCCAAGCTGACGTGGCAGAACGCGACGCGCGTCCTCCGCGACGCGGAGGCGGTGGCGCGGGAGGTCTCCGCGAAGCGGGGGCCGTCGATCGCGACGATCGACCAGCTGGACGGATAGTAATTCAGCCCCTCCGGCGTTTGAGGAGCGGGGGTCC